>NZ_CP011451.1:625821-938731 GCF_001007935.1 Nitrosomonas communis | reverse complement strand
GCAGCAACATAATCACCATGGCCCATTGCATCATGGCGGGCGACTACGCGCGGCAGCGACGCACTTTGCTATCCCATTGGAAAATTGGCTTGATCTTTCAACTGGCCTCAATTCCAATGGCTGGCCTGTTAGAACACCGCCTGCATCCAGCTGGACGCGATTACCAGAAGAGGAGGATGAACTGAATGCTGCGGCCAGTCGCTATTATGGAGCAGGTTTTCTCTTGCCAGTGGCAGGTTCACAAGCGGCTATCCAGTCATTGCCACAACTGCGCGCACCTTCCCGTGTCAGCGTGCTGAACCCCGGCTATGCGGAACATGCCCACGCATGGAAACGCAATCATCATACGGTCTCGGCGGTATCACCTGAGCAGATAGATGCAGTTTTACTCGATACGGATGTCCTGATTATTATCCACCCGAACAATCCGACAGGTGTCACCTTTCCAATCAGCCAGCTACTCAACTGGCATGCTCAACTAGCGCAACGTGGCGGCTGGTTAATCGTGGATGAAGCCTTTATCGATGCCACACCGGAATTGAGTATTGCCTCTCATACGACGAAGCCTGGTCTGATTGTATTGCGCTCTTTAGGTAAATTCTTTGGCTTGGCGGGTGCACGCGTAGGCTTTGTCTGTGCCCACCCGCAATTATTAATAGCACTGAATAACCTGCTTGGCCCCTGGACAGTGAACGGACCGGCACGCTGGATGGCCATACAAGCGCTGCAGGATAAAAACTGGCAGGAAAAAACCCGCCAGCGACTGTTGCAGGATAGTCGACGCTTATATTCATTATTAAGCCAGCATCATCTCACCCCACACGGAGGTAGCGCCTTTTTTCAATGGGTATGTTCAGCAAAAGCGAGTGATATCTTTGAGAAACTCGCCTGCCAGGGTATCCTGACTCGACTCTTTACTGAGCCAAGCAGTCTGCGTTTCGGTCTGCCCACTACTGAAGCTGGATGGCAACGGCTGGACAGAGCACTGGCTCAAATTTAACAGCACCTCTATGAACGCACAAACATTGATGATTCAGGGAACCACTTCGGATGCTGGCAAAAGCATGCTGGTCACCGCTTTGTGCCGCTGGCTGTCGCGCCAGGGTATCCGCGTGGCACCTTTCAAGCCGCAGAATATGGCGCTGAATAGTGTAGTCAGCAGTAATGGTGGGGAAATTGGCCGCGCGCAGGCGGTACAGGCATGGGCCGCCGGTTTGGCACCGCATACCGATATGAATCCGGTCTTATTGAAACCTAACACGGATAAAAATGCACAAATTATCATTCACGGCCATGCGATGGCCAATATGGATGCTTGCGGTTTTCACAACTACAAAACGATTGCACTGAACGCTGTGCTCGAATCCCATGCGCGCTTGGCTGCACAGTACGAGAGGATCATCGTGGAAGGAGCCGGTTCTCCAGCAGAAATTAATCTGCGCACCAATGATATTGCCAATATGGGGTTCGCCGAAGCGGTCGACTGCCCGGTAATTCTCATTGCGGATATTGACCGAGGCGGTGTGTTTGCGCATCTGGTTGGCACGCTCGCACTACTGAGTGAGAGTGAGCAGGCGCGCATCAAAGGGTTTGTTATTAACCGCTTTCGCGGAGATATGGCCTTATTGCAGCCCGGGCTGGATTGGCTGGAACAATATACCGGTAAGCCGGTATTGGGGGTGTTGCCTTATTTTCAAGGGTTACATCTTGAAGCTGAAGATGCGTTGCCGCAAACAGCTGGCTTGATTGCACCGACTCAGCATGAATATCTGCGAATCATCGTGCCGGCACTGCCACGTATCAGCAACCATACCGATTTTGATCCACTGCGCTTGCATCCGCAGGTCAAGTTGCAATTTATCGGCCCAGGCGAAACGATTCCACCGGCAGATTTGATTATTCTGCCTGGCTCCAAAAGCGTACGTGCTGATCTGGAATGGTTGCGCCAACAAGGTTGGGAACATGTTATCCGGCGACATTTGCGCTATGGCGGCAAGCTGATCGGTATCTGCGGCGGTTTTCAGATGCTGGGAGAAAGGATCCATGATCCCGACGGACTGGAAGGGGAGGCTGGCAGTACACAGGGGATGGCTTTTTTTGAGATGAGTACCACATTACAACCTGACAAGTTATTGCGCAATGTGCAAGGCACACTGGTCTATCAAAGCGCAACTGTGATCGGTTATGAAATCCATTGCGGCGTAACTACCTTCCAGAAAAGCTATCCACCGGCAATCTATTTGGCAGAGAATACAGATGGCGCCATGAGTGAAGATGGGTTGATTATGGGCAGTTATCTGCATGGCCTGTTTGAATCTGCTGAGGCATGCGCGGCGTTATTGAACTGGGCTGGCCTGAAAGATAACCATCAATCATCCAATTATCATGCCATATGTGAGGCAGTCTTTAACCGGCTGGCGGATAGCATTGAACAGTGCCTGGATACCAAGCAGCTTTATCAATTACTCAATTTGCAAGGCTCATCCGCATGACTAACAGCAAAACATTAATTCTAGGTGGTGTACGCTCTGGTAAGAGTCGGCTGGCAGAACGTCTGGCAATCCAGAGCCATTTGCCAGTAATCTATATCGCGACGGCTACTATTGAAGATGCTGAAATGCAGGCACGCATTGAATTGCATCGGGCCAATCGTCCTGCTCACTGGCAAGTGATGGAAGAACCCTTGCAACTGGCGGCAGTACTCAGTCAACAGGCAGCAGAAAATCACTGCCTGCTGGTCGACTGCCTGACGCTGTGGCTGACCAATCTGCTGCTGCATCAGGATAGCACTGTGTTTGAGCGTGAATATGCAGCATTTCTCTCTGTTCTGCCAACTCTACCTGGACGTATTATTCTGGTCAGTAACGAAACCAACATGGGAGTGATCCCCATGGGTGAATTAAGCCGCCGCTACTGCGATGAAGCAGGTAAACTGCATCAACTGATTGCCCGGCAATGCGAACAGGTGATTCTGACAGTGGCCGGTCTGCCGCATTATCTTAAGGGAAGCTCGTGAAAAAAAATATTCCCCTCGATTGGCTCAAGATAGCACCAGCGATGCCGAATGAACAAATTCGTCAGGCAGCGCTACAGCATCAGATGCAGCTGACTAAACCACCGGGTGCGCTTGGCCGTCTGGAAGAGATCGCAGTCCAGCTCGCTGCGTTGCAACATACCTTACATCCCTGCGTCGACCAGGTGCAGATTACGATTTTTGCGGCTGACCATGGCGTTGCTACTGAGAATATTTCTGCTTTTCCGCAATCCGTTACCACTGAGATGATCAAAAACTTTGCTGCAGGTGGTGCGGCGATTAATGTGCTGGCACGCACTCTTGGTGCGCAGCTGGAAATCATCAATCTTGGTACCCTGCATTCAACTGATACGCTGAGCAATATCAAGCACTATCACCTCGGAGCCGGTACCGCCAATTTTGTGCACACAGCTGCGATGAGTGAGGATCAGCTGGCTGCAGCCCTCAATACAGGCCGTGCCAGCGTTGAACAAGCACAGGCTAACAATCGACAGTTATTGATAGCAGGGGAGATGGGCATCGGCAATACTACCAGTGCGACTGCGCTTGCCTGCCTGTTGCTGAATGCACCTCCTGCCCAACTGGCCGGAGCAGGTAGCGGGCTGGACAGCAAAGGAATTAGTCATAAAATTAATGTAATAGAACGGGCATTAACATTGCATCGTTGCCATACGCATTCACCTTTGGAAGCATTACGCCGTGTCGGAGGATTCGAGATCGCTGCCCTAACGGGTGCCTATATCCGTGGTGCTCAACTTGGTCTGCCACTGCTGATAGATGGGTTTATCAGCACCGTAGCAGCGCTTACTGCCGAGCGGATTTGCCTGGGGAGTAGAAATTGGTTTATTTATGCACATCAGTCCGCCGAATCCGGCCATGCTCATGTGCTCAAAGCACTCCAAGCTACCCCTTTGTTTGATTTGGCTATGCGTTTGGGAGAAGGTAGTGGTGCGGCCGTGGCGGTCAATCTGCTGCGCATGGCCTGTCGCTTGCACAATGAAATGGCGACGTTTTCTGCGGCTCACGTTTCGACCAAAACACAATAATAAAATAATCGCATGACTTCTATGGCGTTTATTGATCTGCTCAGGCATGGTGACACTGGCCATGGTGGACGGTTTTGTGGCAGTACTGATCATGCTTTGACCGAAGCAGGTTGGCAGCAGATGTGGATGCGTGTTGAGCAAACTCCGAGGCATTGGAAACATATCATTACCTCTCCCCTGAAGCGCTGTGCGCATTTTGCTCAGGCGCTGTCAGAACGCTACGCTATTCCACTCACACAGGACGCACGTCTGCAAGAAATCCATTTCGGCGAATGGGAAGGACGTACCGCAGCTGAGCTGATGCAGATTGATGCTGAAGCACTTGTCCGCTTCTGGCAGAATCCATTAGATAATCCGCCTCCGCAGGCAGAACATTTACTGGATTTCAAAGCGCGCGTGCTAACAGCATGGCATGACATTCACACCCGGTTTGCTAATCAGAATATCCTGCTGATTACTCACAGTGGAGTCATGCGTATTCTGCTGTGTCATCTCCGCCAGCAATCGCTGCAGCAACTGCTGAATTTTGACGTGCCCTATGCAGCCATGCGAACTGTTGAGACGGAATGGCATGAAAATAGCTACCGGCTCACACTCAAGAGCGATAAGCCAGAGTGATCAAACCCTTTCTGGTCGCATTACAATTTCTTACCCGCTTGCCGGTACCGCTGTTCTCACTACCCAGTGAGAAAACTGTAGGCTATTCCTTGCTATTTTATCCACTGGTTGGCTTGATGATCGGTACATTGCTGATCACATTGGGCTGGCTGTTGCGTGACGCGCCACCACTAGTGGTGGCTGCTTTGCTGCTTACTGGCTGGATTGCGCTCACCGGGGGATTGCATCTGGATGGTGTGGCTGACAGTGCCGATGCCTGGGTGGGTGGCATGGGAGATACAGAAAAAACCTTGGCCATCATGAAAGACCCCAACTGTGGTCCAATGGGAGTAATAGCCATCCTATTAGTGCTGCTGCTCAAATTTGTTACACTGCATAGTTTGTTTATTATGCAGAATTGGATGGTCCTTTTATATGCGACTATCTTGGCCAGAACACTGATTCCACTTTTGTTTTTAACCACACCGTATGTACGTCGTCATGGGCTGGGTACATCCCTCTCCACTCATCTACCTCGTAAATTGAGTATTTTTGTCATTACTGTTAGCCCCCTTCTTCTGTTTCTAATGACAGGTCTTGATTATTTCTGGCTAATCCTTACGACAATTCTGACATTTTTAGTCGTGCGCTTTATGATGATACAGCGCATCCATGGCACGACAGGGGATACCGCCGGGGCATTGATTGAGATAACTGAAACCAATGTGCTATTGACAGCTGCTTTGTTGGTACCGATTAATGCTTGATTCCATCAATAGCATTTAAAACATGCATATAACAAATTGGAGAAGGGAAGGAAGAAAGTCATTCTATTTCCAAATCAAAAATGACGCGAAGGTGAGCCGCTGACAGTATCAATAATACGGCAAGGTGAAGTCGACAAAGTCAGTTTTGATTTAGAAATGGAATAAACAATCGCTGGTGCCGATGGAGGCAACCCAGCGATTGTTTATTTATTCAATACAACTAGAATACTTTAAAGAAGCTCTCTAAACAGCCTAGTTAAAATTAAAAGTCCATTCCTGTGTCCAGTCATCATTGGCATCTTTGAATGCACCTACATAATCAACAGTATCAAAGAATGGATCATTTACTGCTGCACCGCCCAATGTCAGAGGGGAGCCTGTTGCGGGTAAATAGCCATTCAGGAGCGGATCTTCAGTTTTGTTTCCAGCTTGGGAATTAAACCAGTCTGCGACAGAGAACGTCGCATCTACACCATCTTTAAAGTTAGTAGCGCAATTTACAAAAGAATTAACCATCGTTAATTCACCACTTAGATTGCCTGGAGTTCCTGCATTTTGAAAAGTGGCTCCCCCATCGATGGTTATGCACACAGGAAAGCCCGTCACAACAGTATTCCATATATTCGCACCCGTGCCTCGGCGTAATAGAAAGCCTTCAGTGGCAACAGGGGCGCCAAGCATGGTTATATTCGAAAGAATTGGTTTTGCGCGGGGTAAGCTATCATTATTGACTTCGTTGTTATCTGCTTCGACACCACGGTCGCCATCATTAGCAGATTGTTTTATCAGTACGAATTGCGCGCGTCCTCTCCATCCGCTTCCCCAATCCAGGCTGTCATCTTCAATTTCAGTCAGTACCAGATGCTTCATCTGTGCTGTACCGCCAAACATTTCAACACCGTCATCCAAACCTTTATGGACTTGAACAAAATCAATTACTGTACCTGAACCGACACCATTGAGTGTTAATCCATTCAATTCTTCATTTGGGCGCACGGCAAAGCCGGCAAAAAGAATTTGTGTATACTTGATTACACCACTGTTATCTTCAGGATTATTGCCGCCAAAAAATTCTGAAGTAATAGCTTCAAAAGGAATTTCGCAAGGATTAACACCTTCATTACAACCGTTCACTGGGGCATTCCCGGCAAGTACCAAACCGCCCCATTCGCCTCCACTCTGCTGTAACGGACCGCTTATGACAATAGGATTATCCGGTGTTCCTTCAGCCATGATTTTTGAACCGCGTCTGATCCACAAGAAATCAGCTCCCTGTTGACCAAAAATTTTTGTGCCTGGATTAATGGTTAATGTAGCGCTGTCAGTATTATTGCCACCGATAAAAACGCCGCCTGATAAAATCCACTGAGTATTTTTAGTCAAGGTGATATCTTGCTTGATTTCACCACTTAAAACACAGGATCCCTGGTTAGGTCCAGGTGTGGAAAAAGAAGGACAGCCTTGAAAATTATTGCTCACCAATTGTGCGACGGTAAAACGTAAAGGTTCTGATCCAGGTACTAACTGCAGCTTAGCATAAAACTCTTCCGCACCCACGACGACAGATGGTACATGTACAGCCGCTGTTGCAGAATCAAATACAACACGCTGTTGTCCCTTTGCAGGTGATATAACGTCAGCAGCTATCAGTTGTAGCTCATTATCAGTGACTTGCAGTTTCGCGCTATAAAAAGAGGATGTTGCGCCATCTAAAACTTCCACTACAGGAAAGTCAACCACACCCGTCGCAGGATCAAAGCTAGCTGTTGCCGCATGACTATTTGATGCAACCATACCTAACAGAAATGCTGCGGCTATTGCCAATTCTGCCCGCTTATTCTCAAACCTTACCATTTATTATCTCCAAAAATAAAATTGTGGCGACCTAAAAACGACCATCCTCGCCGCAAGTAGCAGGGGATTACGCCGTTTTTTTCCCCTCGGAGCAGCCGCCTTTCCGTTTCTAACGCCCGAGGGGACAGGGAAGTGAACCCGAAGGATTAAACATTTTGCTTTAACAAATTTAGCAAGTTAATATGACAACATTGTTACTTTGCTATGACATAAAGGGTGTTTCATGCAAATAAATTAATTCATTTGTTCCTTACCTGCATAATTTGGAGCGTTAGCTTTTCAGTAAAGAGTAAAAAGTAAAATTTTTTACAAATAATTGAACTAATAAGGAAATTTCATATAACGGTGATTTCTGCAATCCAATTAACATGGAAATCAACCATAATGAAGAAGGGGAAGGTGTCATACAAATAGTCAACTGTCAGGAATACTGATAGCAAGCATTTGAATATAACCCTTCAATCTAACAACCGCAGTTGACTGCTTGATTGGAGAATCTAATCTACAACAAATCGTGGTATTTCAGTAATTTTCTCATTCACCCGACCCACCCCATCCAGTTACAGTTGTCAGGTTAAATAAACATGACACCCAGGTGGCATAGCCTGAGCATCAGAGGAAGCGATATATTAATTTTGTAACTTCTAAGCTTGTGCTGAAAAGAATCAATAGCTGGATTTTGTTTTAGATTAAAAATTAATACGCACCCCTACATTAAACTGACGCCCCCGACGGAACTGACGTGAGATCTCATCGCCCTGCAGGACCAGCACATCGTCATCCAGCAGATTTTGTGCAGTCATACGCATGGAAAGCCATTTGTTGACAGCCTGATTGAAAACAAAATCCAGCTGATGAAAAGGCTGTTCATATTTATCCGGCGCACCCAGTAATCCGGCAGCGACAATTCGTTCGCTAGCAATGTTATATAGCAAGGTTGCCTGTGTTTTCCAGCCGGGATTTTCATAACCGATCTGGAAATTAAAGATATGCTTTGAATGGCCTTGTAACGGCCGGTTATTGGTCGTTTGTGCTTGCAGGTTCTCTGCATTCAATTTAATCGTGGAATCGGACCAGGTATAATTTGCGCCTGCATAAAAATTATTAAGCAAGGGATGCAGAAAACCCAACTGTTTTAATAATTCCAGCTCAAACCCGAAAACCGTAGCCTTGTCAGCATTCTGAAATGTCTGCAGACCTGCTGTTCCGGCCAAAGACACCAGCTCAATGGGGTTGGTTAAATCTTTCCAGAAAAAACTAGCCATCAAATTTTCACTGGGTGACAAATAATATTCCCAACGTACATCATAATTAGTCACATCCGTCTGCTGTAAATTAGGGTTGCCGATTGTTTCGGTGTTAGTGTTGAGATCGGTAAAGGGCGCGGGTGATAATTCTCTGAAATCCGGTCTTGAAATCGTTTGACTAAAACCAGCTCGCAATTGCTGCTTGTCGGTGATAAACCAAGTGGTTGTTACTGAAGGTAGCGCATCCACCCGTTTTAATCTGCTGGTCACAGATTGATTGGTATTGGCAACATTCTGGAATGTTTCAACAAATTGGTTATTATCTTCCCAGCGTACGCCACCCGTTAAGTTGAATCTTTCATACATAGTCAGATCCAGCTTGCCATAATATGAAAAGAGTTTCTGGGTAGCGTTGTAGCTGTCTGTTGGACGCGTCGTGTCTCTTAGTTGGAAACCATTTGGGCCGATAAAGCGAGGCTGCAAAATGGATTCCAGTGAAGATTGTCCCAGAACTGCGGGACTTCTTCCATCCGGCCCCACAGGGAAAAAAGTAAAACGCTGAATACTTGAATCTCTGGATTTATCCTGATGAATAAAACCGCTATTCAGATTTACTTTATAGTTTGGGGAAAATTCAAGGGGTAATTTCCCATCAGCACGCCAGCTTTGGTCCTTGTCTGTCAAGTCAGAGAACATGGTCTGATTACTATCCGCTCTGCGGGAAAAAGCAAAACTGCCATCTGGAAGTTGATCATAGCGGTAATCCCGCGTGTTCGGCTCATCTCTTTTGGCGGTTGCATTGGTATATAACCAGTTAAGGGAAAGATCTTTCAACCAATCCAAATGATGTTCGCCGCCCACCTGTTGCATCAACAGTTGATTAGAAAAGAATTTAAGTTTCGTTCTGCGCACATCGGTCGTTTCCGCATCAGTAAAGCCTTGGTCTATTCTTGCTTCATCAACTGATTGACGCAAAAACATCGTTCTGGAGAAAATTCGATGTTTGTCCTTGTATTCTATATCTGCTGCAAGATAGCCATTTAACTGCACTTCTTCTAACGTTCGCCTTACGTCAAAATCCCGAGCTAGCCGTAAACTGCCATCACTGGCATTAGCTCTTGGCGTGAATTCCCGATTGATTTCATGCAGATTCCTGAACTGCTGACTCCAGCCTCCCGCTGCTATATAACCCACCCTGAAATTACCCAGATTAAATACATCACCCATGGCAGTTTGTAATTCTCTATCTGGCCCTTTGTTTTTTTCTGATACATCCCAAACATCAGATAGATCCTCTCCAAAGGTTTCAACTTGCTGAGAGGTAAATCCATTAGGATTAAAAGTGGTTTGTGGTTGGATAGTGCTGCCATCTTTGGTAGCCTCAGCAATCGAGTTTGGTAAACCACGGGCGCCGTCATCAAAACTTAGAAAATCGGTGTCACCTCCTCTATAAGAAAGGCCCTTGTCAAAAGTGGTCCTGTCATTAAAACCGGTTTGGGCACTTAAATTAAAGAAAAACTCATCCGGTATACCACGGGTACGCATTTCCAATGTACCGCCGGCAAACTCACCAGGTCGATCAGCGGAATAAGATTTTTGTACCTGAACACTTTCGAGAAAGTTGGTAGGGAAAAGGTCGAGTGGCACAACACGGCGCGTTGCATCCGGGCTCGGAATCGCCGCACCATTCACTAAGGTTGAGGAAAAACGCTCACCCAGACCACGAATAAAGATAAACTGACCCCCTACTAATGTTAGACCAGAAGCTCTTCTTAATGCGCTGGCCACATCAGAGTCCCCACTGCGGCTGAATTGCTCGGCGCCGAGGACGGTCGTTACCTGTGTTGAGGTTCTCTGTTCTTCAATGACCGAAGTCAATGTTCCCGCTAGAAACGGCTCCAAGACGACATATTCAGCCAACTCAACACCAGCCGGAGTCAGATTGAAGGATAATTTGGTTGTCTGATCCTTGGTGATTTTTATTTCATCCTGCGTTTGGCTGCTATAAGCTGGGTGCAGCAACGAAACGCTATAGCTACCGACCGGGATGCTCGCTTCCAACTGACCCTGCTCATCTGTTCTGAGCTGCTGCTTCAGGCCGCTCACGAAAATCTGCACATCCTTGATCGGTTTTTTTGTTTCCACAGAAAGAACTTTCACTATCATAACGCCATCACCTTCAACTGGCGGTTTCTCGTCTGGCGCTTCAGAACCTGCAATGGTACCGGCAACGGAGCTTTCAATGTTGAGTAACGGCTCCTTGCCATCGGAATAAAAAGTCACCAGAATTTGCACATTCTCAGCGGTATGTAAAGGCAAATCAAAGGCAAATGTCTGATCGCTTGTTTTGAGTTTGAAATGATACTTACCGGATGGCAATTTTGCTGCTATGCTGCCATTGGCATTTGTTTTAAGGAAAGGTTGGTCTTCAACACGCCAGGTAAGCAGGGAGGGCGTAGCTTCAATTAGTTGTGCATCCGTTCTTTCGTATGTCATGCTGCTGATCGTTAGTTCTGCATCAGCAATAGGCAGGCCATCCTGAAAGAGGTGAATCGAAAACTCTGCTTTTTCAGTCTCTCCCCATGCAAGAGAGTTAAAAAAAATTGCAGTGCACAAAATGACCAGATAAAGAAAAGATTTTTTCATCTTATTTTTGTAGTCTTTATTTTTGAAAAAATATTTGCGATGAAAATCTGTCTGCTTAACACAGCATCCAAAAAGCATGATTAATCGAGGTAAACATTAGGTGTAAAAAGCCCTCTCTTCACCGGCAATGAAATTGCACCAGAAGATTATTTATTAATGAAAAAGGGAGGAAGCTGTTACCTGGAAGGTATCAAGGCGGCATAAGGGGGAATGCCATCAAATACGCATTGCAATCGTAATGAACGCAAGCTCTATAGTCAGCAGAACAAGTAATGAGGTAGCCATGACATGGTCTGATTTCTGTCATTGCAAGAATTAAGTGCATTGCCATGGTTCGGTTTTGCAGATTTCCATCAATCGACGAAGCTCAGTGCCTTTTCTGAAAAGCTCGGCATCTTTTAAATGGTCCAAATGCTTATTAGCTTCTGGAAAGCGCTTACTTGAGAATAAGGCATACGCAAGCGCGTAGCGTACTTCTTGATCATCCAATACTCCGGACCGATATAAGCTTGATTCCATATTGGCAGCACGTTCGAATTGCTTTAATGCAAGCAGAATGGATAGTCGTTGTTTAAGTTTTACTTTCTGATCACTGATGCTTTCATTCAGCGTCAATGCCTTATGAAAACGACCTGCACGCCGATAAATCTCTCCTGCTTCAGCTTGTAGGCCTGGATTCAATAAAGCGGCTTGCTCAAGGATGAATGCCGCCGAATTGAGTTTTCCCTGATCCAGGTAGGTGTACGCCAGCAGTTTTGCAACCATTTCATTCTCAGGGAATCGCAGACGAGCAATTTCCAGGATATCTAGCGCCTCCTGATATTGCTTGCTTAACCGCAATGCATTACCAATAGCGATATAGTCCTCCGCAGCCGCCTTTGATTGCTTGAGGTATTGCCTGCCCAATTGGGTAGCTTCATGATATAAACCGAGCTCAACAAAATAAAAAACCTTACGTCTAAGAAAACTGAAATCTGTTGGATAGAGTCTCTGACCCTCATCCAGTGCATTGATAGCGGCAGCTGTTTCTTTCAGATGCCAGTAAGCTTGTGCCTTTAGAGTGATTAAGGTCGCTTTGCTGGCGTGTTCACCCGCCTTCTTAATGGACTGGATCGTATCTCGATACGCTTTGAGCGCATAATGAACTTGCGCCAGATAGACAAAAATAACGACATCGTTCTGTCCATTTTTAACCGCTAGCTGCAAACTGTCTTTGGCTGCTGCAAAATCATTCAGATTCATATAGGCTAAGCCTTGTAGCGTATAAAACCTCGCCAGATCGGTTTTTTTATCTTTCAGATCCACACTCTGCAAGGCTAACAAGGCGCGATCACTATGACCATCTTTTAGCATGACAGCCGCAAGATCAAGGAAATCTGTCGGCTGGGTTTTATCTTTATTCTCGGCTGCCCACACAGCGTTGCTGTAATTGCTCAGGATAAAAATAAACATTAAATAATGAGCTAATCTGATTATTTGTATTTTCATTTTATTCATTACGATCTAGCTGGAGAATCAGGATAAATCGAAACGAATTTTTTGTTTTGCCCACACTTTTACAACTTCGCCCTTATACTTTGCAGGTTCAAACTGCCAGGACCGAATGCCCTGCAGGGCAGAAGCATCAAAAATCCCTGACGGATTTGATTCCAGCACTTGTACTTGATTGACTGAGCCATCAGTCTCAACGAGTACTGACAAGACAACATAACCTTTGATACCGTTCTTTTTTGCTGTAGGCGGGTATTTAAATGCTCCTCTGGCTATCGGCTTAGGCGGAACATCAACCAGATCAGCGGTCATTACGGTATGAGCTGTTTTACCAATTAAAGAATCGTCCAGATCACTGGTCTTTCCATCACCCAAACCGAGCAATCCGAGATCAATGCCAGATAGCGCCGTATCGAGACCTTTAAAAGGGGTAGGGGCTTGAGGTCGGGCCACTTGTTTTTTGGGTTCTATTTTTTTGATTTCTTTTTTTGGTTCTTGTTTGATTTCTTTGGTCATACTGATCTCAGTTACTTCTTGGGGTGGTGCTTTCTCTATTTTTCCCATATAGTGATTCATCACCAATATCAGACCGAAAACCAAAATCAATCCCAATAACATGGATATAGCGCCAGCCAAGTGCCGATTAAATTTATTCGTTTCCATATTGGTATCACCCCGCTTCTTTTTTAGTTGCCACACCTACGCTTTCAGCTCCTGCCAGTCGGGCCTGGTCTACTACTTCAACCAGCTTTCCAGCAGGAACACCTTCATCGGTTACAACTAGAATTACTTTGCTGGAAGAGGTACTCAATAAATCGCGTAACTTGCTTTGTATCAACCACAAACGCACCAATTCACCATCGAGATAGGTATCCCCATTCCGATCAATAAACAAACGAATGGCCTTGCTCGAAGCAGTGACTGAGCTACTTGCCTTAGGCCGCTCAAGCTCCAGCTTCATATCTTTCACAAAGGTTGTCGTTACCATGAAGAAAATCAATAAAATAAATACGATGTCGATCAATGGAGCCATGTCGATGGTGGCTTCAGCTTCACTGGATTCATTGCTTCTCATAATTTATGGCTCATTAGGTTATGGATAGTAATTTTTGATGACACAACAAATCTTTGACTTGAGTGAGATCCTGCTCTATTTGGCGTTGCCTTCTATTCAAGAGGCTATTCATTAATAAACCTGGAATCGCAACGGTTAACCCCATTTGAGTGGTAAATAAGGCTTGTGCAATACCACCAGCAATACCGCCGGTTTGGGAGAACAATGTCATGGTTGCCAGAGAATCAAATGTTTCAATCATGCCAATCACGGTTCCCAATAAACCCAGCAGAGGAGAGATAAGAACAACCACACGAATCAGAGTAGAAAATTTTCCAATTTCTCTTTCATACTCATAGAAAGTCGCATCCAGGTGACGGCGAAGATTTCTAACATTTTTTTTCTTCAATTCAATGCCTTGTTGCATCGCCTGTGCCACAATACTTTTAGCAGGTTTATCAGTGTGCTCCTGGTAATAACGAAACATATCTCGCACACTCATTGATTTAGGCTCTTTCATAATCCAGAATCGGTAACCCACCCCGTACCAGAGTAATAAGATACAAAGCACCAGTGGGGGCATGACGATTCCGCCAGCAACAAATAATTCCTTAATTAGCAGAATGTATTCAGAGACATTCATCGGGATATTGCTTTTTTGGTGTAAATTTCTTTAAGCTGGTTAATTAGCCGGTCAATTGTTCAGCACTAAAGGATCATTGCTGATATGCTGAGTTTTTGCATCACTCACCTCGATCGAATTCGATCTACCGAGGAAAATATTAGTAATTCTAAGCGCCGAATGCTCCATATCACGTTTAATATTCCTCGCCCAAGCTGACAATACAGAGCCAAGCAATAATGCTGGAATGGCAACAATGAGACCCAACTCTGTCGTTACCAATGCAATCGCTATCCCTTCGGATAATAATTTTGGATCACCGGTGCCAAACTCGGTAATCATGTCAAAAGTCTCAATCATGCCGGTTACTGTTCCCAGCAAACCCAGCAATGGTGCTACTGAAGCAATGACCAGAATAGCCGAGCCAAAGCGATCCAGTGGTCCGGATTCTTGCAGAATTGCTTCATATACAATACTTTCCATGTGATCCCTGTCATCTTTCAAATGATGCAATGTATATGACAAAACCCGGCTGATAGCTGATGAATTATCCTCGCAGCTTTTTCTAGCGACCTCCAAATCCCCCTCGTCAAGCTGATGAATAATCTGATCAGAAAGTTTCTGAGTGTTAGCACTGTTGGATTGAAGCAAATAAGCACGAATCAGAATAAGAAACCCGGCAATGGCACCAAGAGCCACAATAACCCAACCAATGGGGCCACCTGAATCGATGATGCTCGCCACCGACTTTTCAGTGGATTCTTCAATTGCATTAGTGCGTGATTCAAATAAAAAAAGCTGTAATAAATCAGGTTGCTGGTTTTTGCTCAAAGCGACCGCACTTTCCGCACCAGAACCCTTCCATACTTTGAAATCTCCGCCACCAGCAGGCACTAAACTGCCATTTCCTTGTTCACTGGTACCATATGCTGCGATATTACCTAATTGAATAAGCGTTCCATGAGCTTGTTTGCCATTTTCCAGGAAAAAGCTTCCAGTCTTTGTCTGGATCGCACTCAACCCCTGAATTAATGACAATGCTTGTTTAAACAGATAATTTACTTTGGCAGGATCGTTATCTTGCGCATCTTTAATGGATGAGGGTACCTCAATACCATGATTCTTAAGGGTTGCTTCTGCCTGGGCGTAGGTTATCTCTAAAGTATCGCTGCGTTCAGTAACAGCGGCTTCTTTGCGTTCTGCTTCTGACAATTGCGTGTTGAGCTGATCAATTTTAGTTGAGCGCTCAACAGAGCTGCGTTCAAGTGCGCTGATTTTATGAGAGAGATTCTTTTCTTCGCGGGCTGCGTTGGCTTGATAGTTTTTCAGACGTTCAGTTAATTCCCGTTTTTGGGCCTCCAGGAAAGCATACTCACGTTTATACGCAGTCTCTAAATTAATTATTTCTTGTTTTGCTACGCTCTTTTTTTGCTGTTTACCCGGATCTGAAGGACTATCCTGCTTAACTGCAGGTTCAGAAACAATGGTGGTTTGCGAAGTAGCTGTATTTTTATCTTCGGCAGCACAGACAGAACTTCCCTGTACAATCAGCAGTAACAACAAAAATAGGATTTTCTTCATTTTATGAGAGGATTAGGTAATTCAAAATAACCTTGGCGGATTTGTTTTTTCAATGAGTCAAATAACTTGGTGATGCGCTCAATGTGGTCATTGTCATCAACTGTTTCGAATTTCCAGCCATTATCGGTATCTCTTTTAGCCATCCCAACCCGGTTATCTCTGGTTTGAAAAAAAAGGAAAACCGTGCCCAGTTTTGCAATATCCACCAGCATTTTTTCTCCACTCAACGAAATGGTTTGCTGATAGATCCCATTTTCCTTACTCAGACGAATTTCATCTTCTATTAAGGACCATGCCTGATTAATGGCTTTATTAGGATCAATTGTTTGATTAACCACGTTATTCTCTAGATTTTCAATTGCCTTGATACGATCTTCCGTTTTAAACGGGAAACCTATCTGAATGTACTGTTTATAATCTTTTAGTATTGCTAATAAGACAGGCTTCAGATTCTCGCCTGATTGCTCAGCTTTCTTAGCATCAGCCGTCATTTTTTCTATAGAATGCTGCAATTTCTCAATACTCATTTTCTGCCTTCTCTCTTCCACACTTAAATCTGCCAATTGCGAATTGAGTGCAGACATTCTGCTGCCATGTTTTTCCTTTTCAGTATCCAGTTGTGTTTGTAATGTCTCAACTTCGCCTCGAATCTTGGCCAGTGCCTTTGCCAGATTTTCCAGACTACTTCCCATCGCTGTCGGTGCAGGAGTTAAAAATATCAATCCAATGAATAAAATTGTTTTCTTTAGAAAATATTTCAGCATAAGTCCCAATGCATAAAATGAATTAAGTGGGTAAGACGGATAGCATGCAATCTGAATTTGCAATCCGTTATTAGCAATTGCCGCATGCTACTAGTTGAATATTTCATTATCGTTACGATCAGATGACATTAAGCATTAAACACTCGTCATCTGTAAAATAACTTATTTATATACAATAAGTTAAATAAATGTGGAAATGATCAGGATTCATGAGCGCCCAGGCCAATGCGCTTGATTTTTCTTGATAAGATAAGTGGATAAGGTGAGACGGAATGTAGCGGAAGAAAAATGATTAGAACGTCACAAAACTTTTATATTAAATCTATAAGATAAGAATCCACATAATTCAATCAAATGGAGTGGATCAATGATTAATCAAGAAATAATCAAAAGAAAAAATATAGTCCTGTTAACTGATAGTGATTGGCATCTGCGCATCATTCAATTTATAGTTGGTATCCTGATGTTAGCGCTCTATTTGTGGATAGGCGTAGGCATACTCAATTTAATGTCAAACTTGCCTCATATTTTCAAGAATGGATGGGCAAACGTTGTCGAGCATATCATTATTGATGTCGTGTTGGTCCTCGCAGTGCTTGAACTGATTCGCATATTACAATCTTATCTGGCAGTAGGGCGTGTAAAGGTAACCTTCATCCTCGATGTTGCATTAGTGGTGCTGATCGGAGAGTTAATCGGCCTCTGGTATAAAGCATACACATTGATAGAAGTTGGATTACATATTGCTGTGATTGCGGTACTGACATTGCTGCGTATTGTTTCTATTCGTTTCTCACCCGATGCTATTGATTGATTCAACAAACCTTTAGGCGCAACAGGAACGAAGTCAGCTAGAGAGAACTAGCAGGTCATAATCTAAGATGAGTATCTTCTATTTATTTGCTTTGCTTATTTTTGATAATAAATCAAATAATTAATCAGCTATACAAATGAAAGGTTGTTTTCATGTTATTGTCACGAATTTGTAAAATTTTATTTATATTATCTCAACATCCTTTAACTATATATACTAAGAATGAGATAATGTATGACAATAACAATTCTAATAGTTGAAGATGAACCTATTCTCCAGGAAACGATTTCGCTCAATTTAAAAAGAGCAGGTCTGATTGCTTTATGTGCTGATAATGCAGAGCAAGCTAAAAGAATAATCATCAATGTCTTACCCGATCTTGTGATAATTGGTGGGGTACTGCCTAATATGGACAGGGTAGAATTTGCACGCAGTTTGAAGATTGAAGAACGTACCAAATCCATTCCAATTATTATATTAACTGCTCGAGATCAGGAAAGTGAAATAATCGCTAATCTGGTGGTTGAGGTGGAAGATGTTATTATCAAACCCTTTTCACCTCATGAGCTGATTGCAAGAATCAAAGCTGTGTTACGTCGGCGTTTACCCGAGATGGCGGAGGAAATTATTCAGTTGGGGGGATTAAAACTTGATCCAGCTACACATAGAGTACATGCGTACATCAAGGATAAGCAGTTAGAACCAGCTGAAATTACATTAGGGCCCACTGAATTTCGCCTCTTGCATTTTTTGATGGCAAACAAAGAGCGGGTACATACACGTGCCCAACTGCAAGATCGATTATGGGGTGATCATGTTTTTATCGAAGAACGTACCATCGACGTGTATATTCGCAGGCTGAGAACCACTCTTAAAGTAGTAGGTAAAGAAAATCTGGTACAGACAGTCAGGGGAATTGGTTATCGATTTTCTGTTGAGTAAACCAACGATGTTTCAGCTCAAACCAAAATTGTCCAAACCGTAACCTATCATTAAACCCGCAGCCAATAAAACCAAATTATTCATAGACATCTTTCAGGAGGGAATGAAAGGTGTTTAGTTGCAGCTGTTCTTTTTGGAAATTTCATGAGTCTTAGCTCATGTTTATATTTAATGTTATTGAGAAGGGGTGATTTTCGGTGTTTACGGACGCTCTTTTGTTCAAGCTCTCTTTCAGTAAGTAAAGCTTGAATCTAAAACGTAATTAAATGCTTGATTAGTAAGCTAGGCTCATGGTATAGGGGGGGGCACTTTAGAAATTTTGTATTCTCCAAAATGGTGTGATGCAACGAAGAGGACATCATCTGTCCATTCAGGCGCGAATGTGGCGTGTTGCTCTTCGTTGTACAGAGCACAGTCTGTGGCTTCGCCGCACTTTACATCGCATCTGGATCACTACACGCTCCACCTAACTCAACTGTGGTATTTAGGTTGAACCAGATTGAGC
This sequence comes from Nitrosomonas communis, assembly GCF_001007935.1. Taxonomy (NCBI): domain Bacteria; kingdom Pseudomonadati; phylum Pseudomonadota; class Betaproteobacteria; order Nitrosomonadales; family Nitrosomonadaceae; genus Nitrosomonas; species Nitrosomonas communis. The sequence continues at coordinate 919,767 of NZ_CP011451.1, read as the reverse complement.
CCAACTCAATGATTTTAGAATGATTAATTGCCAGTAGATGATAAATTATTTCATTGTGACGTTTTACGGAAAAATTTCGCATCTACCAGAATAGCTGCATAAAATAGCAGAACCGACAATGTCCGTAATAATTATCTCGGTAATTTATCGGCCAGAGATGAATAGCTGTGGCTTTTATCAATGGTAGCTCTGAACTATCGGAGCTGGTTATATGCTCAGTTCTGCCTTCAATTACGCCTACAGTAATAATTTCTCTATTTTTAGCATAGTCCTTTGGATCAAAAAATTCCGGACTTTTAATGACAAAACGTCCTTCGCTGGGTTTATTTATTTTGGGGCGACCATAATAATCCAATGGATAAAATATGACCTCCATCCAGCTGAAGTTTTCATCATTCTTGACATCCGCAATGACACCACCCCAGCGCACCAAAGTATTTTTATTATTTTCAATGTCTGCGTTTACCTCTGTATATGAAATTTTTGTTATATGTGGATCTTCAAATGCGAGGGGCAGGGTAGAGCACGCACTTAGTAATAAGCTAGTTAAAATCAAATAGAATCTCATAGAAATATCAAATCTTTCTTATTAATTGTAAAAAATCTTTTTGGTAGGGTATATTAGAGCGCGTGAGAACTGGAGAAATATACTGGTCAAAGCCTTCATCTATGCAAATTTTATGGTTCTTGCAAAGATAAAATCTGTAAAAAGGTGCCAGCTGTGGTACAAAAGGGAGAAATGATAAAAGCTGACACCGTAGCCTAAGAACAGGAATAAACTTAGTATTGATCATTATACGGTTCAACATTACGTCTTTATTACTGCCTGATGACATCCGCAGTTTTTAATACATTGAAATGAGCTAATATTTATTCTATAACTTACTGCCTGATTCTTTACCTTGATATAGTTCCTATTAATTAATTGGGCAACCTGAAAGAAAATTAAGCTCTGGTAAGTTTAGTTGATCAGGTTCAGGCAATCAGATGGTTTCTTTGAGCATTATGATAGATTTCTTCAGGCGTAAGCCTGTCAGGGCTTTGATAGAATCATTCTTGACCATACCTATCAAACCATGCAATTAAATTTTTCTTTATCTCCTCCAAGTTATTGAATAAACTCGGATATAAAAACTCTTGCTTAACTGACAGCCATAATCGCTCAAAAAAATATTCTCATGGTAGCAATCCTTACCCTCTATGCTGATCTAGATATAATGCTTCTTTAATATCGAAGCAAATGCATCGCTAATGAACTGGACACCCTGATCAGTATTCATGATCTATGGACAACCATAATTTTGAATGGCTGTCTCTAGTGCTTGATTGCGAAGTCAGTATTCAATGTATTGGACAAGCGCTAGCCTGGATATTGCACGAGCATCAAAAATAAGAGTGAATTTGCCAGAGATTCCTTTTTCAAGTAGATAAATCGGATTTCTATTCAGAATTTGTTGTGATGAAATATGCTTTTCTGCACATTTTGGTGGAAATGATGATAGAAAAGAGGTTGTTCTCTGCTGACAGGCGCAACCCATCCACCCCATCGCTATTTTGCGCGGCAAACGATGGTGCATAATCCTGGAAATGAGTTATCCAGAAAATGAGTTATCCAGAAGTCAGTCTGGCAGGCTTAGTAAAAGTTATGAACGCCTCACCCGGACGGATGAAAGCTGGGTTTACATCGCTATGGCACGCATTATGTTGAAGCGCTTGACATAAAACAGGCGTTTCCAAACAGTTTCTTATTCCATTTCTAGATCAAAAGTTAATTATTAACTATAGCAAGTTATTGAAATTACATCAATAAATAATTTGATGGATATCCTTTAGATTTAAAAATGGAATTGGGAGTGATTAATAATCTGCCAGCATTAACGGAAATTTTCACTTGATGACGTTGGTCCAGCGGCAATGATAATATCAGGTTCGCTCAGCTCTGCCAGTATCTGGCGGCGCGCTGCTTCTTGTAATTGTAATGCTGCTTGCCAGTCATTTCCTAATGGATGCAAGGGTGTGCTAATCAGCACTTTCAGCTTACTTCGACGTGGCAACCATTGTCCAGCACATAGCATAGTGCGGGTGCCGATCAGGGTGACTGGTAGTATGGGGATACCGGTGCGTGCAGCAGTCAGAAATGCTCCCATTCTGAACGGCATCAGCCCGGCTTCACGCCGAAATGTACCTTCTGGGAAAAAAACTATAGACTCACCTGCGCGCGCCCGCTCCTCCAGCTTGCGTTCATCTTCTACCCCGCGTGCGTCATCGAAACGTTCAACAAATGCGCTGCCTAATCGACGCAAGGGGATAGCAGCTGCCGGATTGCGCAGTAATTCCTGTTTGGCCACGTAGGCGAACTTAGCAGGCAGTACTGCGGTAAGTAGGAGTGCATCCAGATAGCTGGCGTGATTGGCTACCACAACCATGGGCGCTTCGCTCTTGAGATGCTGCAAGCCTTCCTCCTGTAGCTTCAGACCGGTTAGCGCAACTGCTAGACGTGCACTTGCCCGGGCGATGCGCCGGCGCAGAGTAAGTCCAGGCATCAGCACGATCAGCAGCCAGGCGAAGGGCACAATAGCAACGAAAACTGCCCAGGCCCACAGCCCCCATGCCCATTCATCACCGCGCCGCAGCAAACGCATAACCCGCGCTATGGCTGCAGCACCCCCAAGGCGTATCATTTGCCACCATAGTGGTCGTAGAGTGCTGTTGATCGCACCTTGTTCATAAAGCTCACGGCAAGCAGTACGGCGAAGCTTGCCACTGGAGGTCTTCAGCACCGTGCGCGGCGGTACTAGCACGATATCATCTGCTGGCAGCCCCACCAAGTCTACCGCGAGGTTGTTGATTTCAGTTACTATCCGCTCACGCTCCTTGGTGCTGCTTTCGTGTGTTTCAGCAAGTATTATCAAGCGTTCTGTGCCAGCGTGTGTATTGCTGGCGGGAAAAACGGCTACTCCACCTTTATGGATGCCACGCACTTTACTTACCGCTTCCTCCAGTTCCTGCGGGTAAATGTTGTGCCCACCGCGAATGATAATGTCCTTCTCACGTCCAGTGAGATACAGCTCTCTGGCCGCAATGTAACCCATATCACCGCTATTAAGCCATTGTCCGTCGAACAGGCGCGCTGTCGCTTCGGGATTGCAGAAATAACCGCTGCTGGTCGCTGACGGTCCGCGAAATTGCACGCGCCCCTGCGTACGTTCGGCCAGTACTTGCCCATCAGCATCGACAATGCGTATCTGATGATCGGGTAAAGGTAAGCCGCATGAAACGATGTGCAGCGCAGAGCGGTCTTCAGCCTGCACACAACGCGCGATACCCGAGTGTAAGAGCGTATCTCGATCCACATGATCAACCAGCGGCCCACGTTCCGCCGGAGGGAAAGCCAGCCCTACAGACGATTCTGCCAGGCCATAAACAGGCGTCATGGCGGTACGGCTGAAACCATAGCGAGAAAAGCGTGCAACAAAATGTTCTATCGTATTTACACTGATTGGCTCAGCTCCGTTGTAGGCCAGACGCCAGCAACTGAGATCCAGACCATTCAGCTCACGATCATCGAGCTTGTTGGCACATAACTCATAGGCAAAATTAGGAGCTGCTGAAACTGTGGCACAATGCCGGTTAATCGTCCATAACCAGCATGCTGGTCGGGCAAGAAAGCTGAGAGGCGAGAGCAGTACTAGCCGAAACCCGACATAGAGGCTACCCATGCAAGCGGCAATTAATCCCATATCGTGATAGAGCGGCAGCCATGAGACGAAAATATCTGCGGCAGTAATGCTCGAAGCAAGCGTCATCGCTCGCAAGTTGGCGATTAGGTTAGCATGGGTTAATACTACTCCTTTGGGGCTGCCGGTACTGCCAGAAGTGTATTGCAGTAAAGCGATACTTTGTGGTTCTAACTTCGGAGAAGGAGGGTGCGCTCCATGGATAGACAAATCTGCGACGGTTGTAACCATACGGAGTGATTCGCATTGCGCACGCAGCAAGTGTCCCAGTGGTTTGGCTTGCTCAACTGTGATGAGAATGCTGGCTTGGGCATTGCCGATGATATTGGCGATACGCCGCATGTGATCCTCAATTTGCGAAGGTCGGCCCGGCGGGTACAGCGGTACCGGTACGCATCCAGCATAGAGTGCACCATAAAAAGCTGCGAAGAATCCTCGCCCAGTGGGCAACATGATAGCTATCCTTTCGCCAGAACCTAGCCCAAGCTGTTGCAGGCCGGCAGCCAACGCTTTGGCCTCTTCCTGCAACCTGCGATAGGTAATGTCTTCGGTATGCTCCTCTTCGCCATAAAGCGTGATATGAACCTGCTCAGGTTGCCTCGCGACACGCCAGTCTAGGATTTCGATCAGCGTAGACGCGGTTTCCGGCGGAGGAGGATATACCTGGGTTTCTGCAAACTTCGCTGTTCCAGCTGGAGTAAGTGTTTCGGCAGTGCTCGTACCTGCAATCTGCTTGAGCAAATCACGAGGTGTCTCGGCCTCAGCCAGCGCTTTTTCGCCAAGCTTTAAACCCAGTTCTCGTTCGATGCGACTTAGCAGCTCTACGCGCGCCAGGCTGTCTAGACCGAAGTCGCGCTCCAATGAATGATCTAACCCGAGATGTTTGGGAACAGGTTCATTCGGCCGCAGCTCATGAACAAGGTCGCGCACAATGCCAAGCAGCTTTTCTACATCGCTTTGAGAATCTATATTGAAAGGCATTTGCTTCTCACTCTATTCCTTTCCCAGAAGTAGAGAAAGTTGGAGGCTCATTCTGGGGTGAGTATCCAGCGCCCAGTAAGCGGTATTACAGACGCAGATTACTTCCAACATTCTACCTATCATTGTGCACGGACAGTTAGCTAGATATATTACAGCATCCCAACTAGCATCGAATGCAAGATTATCACTGAGACGGACTGCTGAAATCCTTCTTCTCAGGAGGATGAGATCAGCGCGCTATCTATGAATGTGAGGCAGCTAATTTCATCCATACTGCGACCGACCCGAATGTTTTTGGTTATGCATTCAAAGTTATCATTGAACTTGCATGCTGTAGCTTTGCAGGCTCCAATCTCTGTCGCGTGCATAGTGGCTTGGGTGTGGTTCTTGTTGTTGAAAGAAGTGTCGCAGCTGGGGTGCACACTGTCGCCGACGGTAATGACACGTGCGTGGCAATTGTAATTAAGATTATATATGCATTCGATTGCACTAACTACATTCGGAAACAAAATGGATCAATGGTAATAGTTTTCATCTGAAATTCTCCTGTTGTGTGAAAAACAATAGAAACTATCATGGTCCTAATCACTCATTGCAATAAACATGGTGCACTTAGCATAAATCGTTGTCAAGGAAAATTGTCATGCAAATAGAAAATAAATTTACTTTGCTATGAGCCATACAAAATATCCATAGAATCATTAAGTTAACTATTCTTAAGTGGATGCTGTTTATAAATTTCAGTACTTCATTCTTTCTAGAATCTATCCACTTAACGCAAAAAAGAATCGATATCTTCTCGCTTTGCATGGTAAGGGTTTGATGTCCGATGCTCTTGTTATGGTGTTGGTGTGTCCCGATGGTCTGCTTTTTATTGAAAAATATTCGACGCGTACTTGGTCTGATTAATATTGTTATTGAAATTTGGTGATAACAATCAGCCATTGCTAATACGACCAAAAGCAAATCTGATATCGTGTTATAGAGACAATATCGATAAAATTCAATTAAACCTAGATTCTTTAGGTGGGTGGAATGAAGAGTATGGTTTTGCGAGTACAGGGCAAGAAGTTGCACCGCAGCCATGTATTTGCAGGAACTCGCAATTAGATCCGGAGCGAAAATACTTGGAAGGTGAGAATGAAATTTATAGAGAATTTTATTATATTCAAAATACTAACCCAGAACGAGTGATCAGATGAGGAGGAATTTAGCTTAAATTAATCTGGGTCGCGAAGCTTGCGTCGATGTGATACTTTATTGTTATAGATCATCATGTATCGTTCTGAATAACCATAGGAGGAATGAAAATGAAATTGCAAACCATCGTTTCACTGACAGTACTCGTGCTTATATTAATCGCATTAAATTCTGGTGCCTACAACTTTGCTGCTACCGATAAACATTGGGCGATCACAGAAAAACTGATCAGTTGGGTTCGTGATAGCTCAATAAATGCACGCGCAAAAGAAATCGAAATTCCAGTGCTTGATGATGACCTTATGCTTGAAAAAGGTTTCAAGCAGTACCACGCCATGTGTACCGAATGTCATTTAGCGCCCGGTAAGAAACCCACCGAACTGGCAATCGGTCTTTACCCACAAGCACCTGTATTTCATGAAAGAGAGCCCGCAACTGATGAAGGTGATAAATCATTTCTTTCCAAAAGATATTTCTGGGTGATCAAGAATGGTATCAAAATGACGGCCATGCCCGCTTGGGGGCCTACGCATAATGATGCAACAATCTGGGCAATCAATGCTTTCCTTCTAAAACTCCATGGAATGACTGCTGCACAATATTCCGCGCTGGTAGATGCGCATGGTGATGATCTAATGCACGATCATCATGATGACGACCATCATTAATGTGGGGTATGTGGGAGTGTCATTTAACCTATTTTTCTCAGTTGAATTACATTAAATCACTTATGAATCATATAGATTAAGGTATTTTTAAAAATTCCTGGCATCACCTATCAGGTGAGATTTTAATAAAATAATCAAAATCAACTGAAAGTGTTGCCGCGCTTCGCTTCCCGTTTATTTACGGTAACTGAGGAGCAGTTACCGTTTTAAGTCTGAAACTAAGAGTAACATTGGATTCCGGCGGCTTATCAAATAGACTTCAATTGAGGAATCTAGGTTGAATCTAGGTTTAAGGATAAAGGTCATGCGACAACTGTAATCAATCATTGGCAATGGATTTAAGATGAAAAGATGAATGACGCAGCACTACCACGGAACGGGCTTCCACATTGATCTGGCTTTCTGCTTTAAACGATTCCTGGTTTTCCGGCCAGCCAATGCTGGTGTCGAGCTCCTTTATCCAAAGGGCCCCCCACTCCATTCCGGGGAGAGTAAACGTTAGCGCTTCATGGTGGGCATTGAAAATTACATAAAAATTGTCGTCTTTTACCGGCTCGCCACGTGGGTAGGGGTTCGGGATCGTTATGCCATTCAAGAAAATACCAAGTGACTTGGCATATCCCAGGCCCCAATCATTTTCAGACATCTGTGCCCCTTCTAAGGTAAACCAGGCAATGTCCTTTACTTCGCTGCCATGAATGGGCTGACCTTGAAACCAGTGTCTCCGATGAAAAACAGGATGGTTTTTGCGATATTCGATGAGTTTCTGACAAAAAACGAGCAAGTCTTTATCCGCATTTTCCCAATCGTACCAGGAAATCTCATTATCCTGGCAGTAGGCATTATTGTTACCTTGTTGCGTACGGCTGATTTCATCACCTCCGAGCAGCATCGGCACACCTTGCGATAGGAATAGCGTGACAAGGAAGTTTCGCTGCTGGCGTTTGCGTAGCTGGAGTACATTTGGGTCATCTGTCTTGCCTTCCACACCACAATTCCACGAACGATTGTGATTTTCACCATCATTGTTTTTCTCACCGTTGGCTTCATTATGCTTTTCATTGTAGGAAACGAGATCGTTTAAAGTGAAACCATCATGCGCAGTGATGAAGTTGATGCTGGCGTAGGGCCGGCGAGAAGTTTGCTCATAAAGATCCGAGCTGCCGGTAAAGCGAGAGGCACACTCACCGAGTGTTTGATTCTCACCGCGCCAGAAATCGCGTGCACAGTCCCGGTATTTTCCATTCCACTCGCTCCATACCGGCGGAAAGTTACCCACCTGATACCCCCCTTCTCCGACATCCCAAGGTTCAGCAATAAGCTTCACCTGACTGATGATCGGATCTTGCTGAATGATATTAAAGAATACGGAAAGGCGGTCCACATCATGCAGTTCACGTGCTAAAGTGGCAGCCAGATCAAAGCGGAATCCATCCACATGCATCTCCAGCACCCAGTAGCGTAACGAATCCATGATGAGCTGTAGCACGAAGGGATTGCGCATGTTCAGGCTGTTACCAGTGCCAGTGTAATCCTGGTAATAGTGTGGATCGTCAGCAAGTCGGTAATAATAGGTATTATCGATACCTTTGAAAGAAAGCATCGGGCCGAGGTGGTTTCCCTCCGCTGTATGGTTGTAAACCACATCCAGAATCACCTCGATTCCAGCCTGATGCAGTCCCTTGACCATTTGTTTGAATTCAGCCACAGCTGCACCAGGGCGTTTTTGGGCGGCATATTCACTATGGGGTGCGAAATAACCAATGGAATTGTATCCCCAATAATTTCGCAAACCTTGATCCACCAGATGTTTGTCGTGGATGAAGTGATGGATCGGCATGAGCTCGACTGCTGTTATCCCAAGTTGCTTGAAATGCTCGATAATTGCTGGGTGGGCTAGAGCAGTGTAAGTGCCTCGTATTTCAGGCGGAATGTCTGGATGCCGGTTAGTGATCCCTTTGACATGGGTCTCATAGATGATGGTCTCATGCCAGGGAATTTGTAATCTACGATCCCCATTCCAATCAAAATGGGGCTGATGTACTACGCTGCGTGGCATGTATGGCGCACTATTGCTCATGCTTCGAACTTCGCTACCCTTGCCAAAACGGTATGGGAAAACAGCTTCATTCCATTGAATTTGCCCATCGATTGCTTTTGCGTATGGGTCGAGCAGCAACTTGGCAGGATTACAACGCTGACCTTTAGCAGGATCCCAGGGTCCATGGATGCGGAAACCGTAACGCTGGCCCGGCTCCATGAAGGGCACATAGCCGTGCCAGCAATAGCCTGTTACCTCGGGTAAATCAATGCGCTGTTCTTTCCCTTTTTCATCAAAGAGACATAGCTCGACCCGTTCGGCGATTTCTGAAAATACTGAAAAGTTCGTTCCAGATCCATCATAAACGGCTCCCAAAGGATAAGGCTGTCCTGGCCAAATTTTCATATTTTTTTCTAAATGGATTGAAATTTGCTAGTGCTAATAACTGACTACTATATTAACCCTAATAGCTCTCTTTGTGCTAGGGTTATAATTTTCTTGGGTCTGGAGATCATCCTTTTTTTGGATGATATTTTCTATTTGATCCTGGCGAACTGTTGAAAACGTATTCGAGGCAGTCAATATAGGCAAGCACAGGCAAAAAATGGAGTTTATATCTGATCTGCAACATAGCTTACTTCGGTTAGAAACAAGATATGATACGGCTTAGCTTACTGACCAGCAAAGGGCAACCCAAGGTACAGAAGTTATGCTCTAATTGCTTGGGAGAAGTGACAGTTGACTCTTAGCGGTTTATACCGATCCACGCGAATTATTAGAGGCAATACCTGATAAAAAACCGATATTGTGCGGATTCCATAACCGGCTGATAGTAAAAGCCAAACTGGAAGGTTTTTGGCTGCTATCAGTGAACAGATTTAATCACACGATTTTGATGATGAGAAGTGCCACGGGCGCGGTGATTGATACATACTGAGTGCATGAATCTGAGAAAAGCTGTCAATACCATCTGGTAGATGAATTATTAGGGAGCAGTCTGTCTAAATAGGACGTAATGAGGAAAAATGGCCTAAGAGAGCAGTAAAACTTCGTTTTTCTGCCAAGAAATAGCGATTAATTCCAGTTCTGAATCAAAACTGACTTTGTCGGCTTCACCTTGCCGTATTATTGATACTGTTTGCGGCTCGCCTTCGCGTCATGTTTGATCTGGAAATGGAATAAAACTGTCATTTAGAGACGTTCCCTTACCATCGCAAAATTTTCAGGGTTGCGCAAAAGGTCTTTTTTATGAATATATTTTTGAAAATATATTCGATATAAACTAACCACAGTGCATTGTTTGAGAAAAAGCCAAGCATAAGGAAATTCACAACAATGAAACAGTTACCCGAATATATCAATGGCCTGCCCAATATTTGTGGATCGGAAGATCTTGTGGCAAAAGTTATTCGAGAATGCCAAAATGATTCTGTATTCTTGCCGCATAGCAGGATAGATTTCAGCCGCATAAAAAGCGCATTTGCTTGCGCGCTGCACATGCATCAGCCACTTATGCCTGCGGGTGGTGATCATCTACAGACCGCTGCTCTCATCAGTAATCTGCAGTACATGATGGAGCATCCGAACAACGGCGATAATCACAACGCCCCTGTGTTTGCCTATTGCTATAAGCGGATGGGAGAATATATTCCGCAATTGATTCATGAAGGTAAAAACCCAAAAATCATGTTGGAGTACTCGGGTACCCTGCTGCACGGCATACGCAAAATGGGGCGGCACGATGTGATAGACAGCCTTAAAGATATCACCTGCAACCCTGAATATAATTGCGCAGTAGAATGGCTGGGCTGCCCTTGGGGTCACTCCGTGGCACCTTCTACTCCCGTGCAAGACTATCGCTTGCACGTGAAAGCCTGGCAACATCATTTTGCTGCAATCTTTGGATTAGAGGCACTTAAGCGGGTGCGCGGTTTTTCTCCTTCTGAAATGGCTTTGCCTAACCATCCCGATGTGGCTTATGAATTCATCAAAACATTAAAAGAGTGCGGCTATCAATGGGTATTGGTTCAAGAGCATTCCGTCGAGGAGCTGGAAAGTGGCTGCTCGCCGCGACAACCTCACTTACCACACCGTTTGGTTTGCGCCCACTCCAACGGCACAACCGCAAGCATCGTTGCTATTATCAAAACCCAAGGCTCAGATACCAAACTCATTGGCCAAATGCAGCCTTATTACGAAGCAAAATACTTGTCGCGGACAGAATTGGCTGGCAAGAATATTCCGCCAGTGGTCAGTCAAATCGCTGATGGCGAAAATGGTGGCGTTATGATGAATGAATTTCCATCCAAATATCAAGAAGTAATGCGCGAGTGCGCTTATAGTGATACGCCTGGCGTCAACGTCAGTGAATATCTGGAATACCTTTATTCCATTCAACTTAAAGAAGAAGATTTTCCCATCATCCGCCCCTTGTTCCATAAAAAGATTTGGACGTATATCCAACCAGGGGATGGTTCAGACAAACTCAATGCGGCCATTGAAGCGCTATCGCGGGAAGATCACAATTTTCATATGGAAGGGGGGAGTTGGACTAACGATCTTTCTTGGGTAAAAGGCTATGAGAGTGTGCTCGAGCCCCTGGAAGAAGTGAGCAAGCTGTTTTACACCACAGCGCTTAAATCAGGCCATGCCACGGATGAACATTGCTATCGGAATGCCCTCTTTCATCTGCTTTGCTCGCAAACAAGCTGTTACCGCTACTGGGGACAAGGCTTATGGACGGATTATGGGCGTGAAATATGCCGCCGCACTTATGAAATCCTTAAGAATGATTTTTAGTAAATATACCAAACATTGAGTGGTGGATAATCCGCATTATTAAGTGCGATCCAGCTATAAGGAATAAAATATGCCTTTAAACAATGACATTGCAAAGATAATTGCAGCACGTCATCATGATCCTTTTACTGTATTAGGCCGTCATCATAAGGAGGGCATGACAATTGTGCGCGCCTTTAAACCACATGCGAAATCTGTCACGATTGCAGAAAACGGACTGACTATGCAACGAGTGGGTGACACTGACCTCTTTGAATGGCAGGGTGACGGTAGCAACCTGCCGCAACACTACCGCTTTATCTGGCATGATTACGATAACTACGAACATATCGCGCATGATCCCTATACCTACCTGCCGCAGCTCGGTGATTTTGATCTTCACTTATTTGCTGAAGGAAAACATTGGCATGCCTACCGTTTTTTGGGTGCTCATCCACACGAAGTTAACAATGTCAGGGGTACGCTGTTCTCTGTATGGGCACCTGGCGCAGAGCGTGTAAGCGTGATCGGTGATTTCAATCGCTGGGACGGCCGTTGTCATCCGATGCGTGTCCGCCAGGGTTATGGCGTATGGGAGCTTTTTATTCCTGATGTTCATCCCGGCATGCTCTATAAATATGAGATCCGTAATCGGGAATACGGCACTATCCACTCAAAAATTGACCCGTATGGACAAGAATTTGAATTACGTCCACGCAATGCATCGATCATTGCTAGAGAAACCAGCTATCAGTGGGGTGACCAAAACTGGCTGGAGCAACGTAGCCGGTTTGATTGGCAACATCGGCCCGTGTCAATTTACGAAGTTCACCTCGGTTCATGGCAACGTGGCATGGAAGGTGAATTTCTTAACTATCAGGAATTGGTACATCGGCTGGTGCCTTATGTGATTGAAATGGGGTTCACTCACATCGAACTGCTGCCAATAACCGAACATCCTTTTGATCTTTCTTGGGGTTATCAAGTGACCGGGTATTATGCGCCTACCAGCCGATTCGGCTCTCCAGATGATTTTCGTTATTTTGTCGATTATCTGCACCAGCATCATATCGGGGTTATTCTTGATTGGGTGCCTGCTCATTTCCCCAAGGATGCGCATGGCTTAGCGCGTTTTGATGGTACACCGTTATACGAGCATGGCGATCCACGCAAAGGTGAGCACTTGGATTGGTCTACCTTGATTTTTAACTATAGCCGCCATGAAGTAAAGAATTTCCTGCTCTCAAGTGCGCTTTATTGGCTGGAACAATTCCATATTGACGGATTACGGGTGGATGCAGTGGCCTCCATGCTCTACCTTGATTACTCACGCACAGAATGGATACCTAATCAATACGGTGGCAGAGAAAATCTGGAAGCTATTGATTTTTTGCGTCAAGTCAACACTGTTGTTCATGGCCAGTGTCCGGGTGTGCTGATTTTTGCAGAAGAATCTACCTCCTGGCCACAAGTGACAAAACCTGCCGATAGCGGTGGACTTGGTTTTGATATCAAATGGAATATGGGATGGATGAATGATTCTCTGGCCTACTGGTCCAAGAATCCCATTTATCGTCAGCACCATCACAATATTCTTACGTTCAGTATGTTGTATGCTTTTTCAGAGAACTTTATTTTGCCGTTTTCTCATGATGAAGTCGTGCACGGGAAGGGTTCCATGCTGAACAAGATGCCCGGTGATGAACAGCAACGTTTTGCCAACTTGCGCCTGATCTATACTTATTTATTTACTCATCCCGGTAAAAAATTGCTCTTTATGGGGACAGAATTTGGTCAGGGACTTGAATGGAACAGCGCTGGAGTTCTAGATTGGTATGTACTTGAGTATGCCAACCATAAAGGTGTACAACTGCTAGTGAAGGATTTGAACCACCTGTATCACCAAACTACAGCGCTTCATCAATATGATTTTGATTGGCATGGGTTTGAATGGATTGATTGTAATGACAACAGAAATTCGATTTTAACCTATCTGCGCAAGTCAGATGAGAATTTTCTGGTGGTTGCCCTTAATCTTACCCCTGTCCTCCATGAAAATTACAGAATGGGTGTGCCAGAATCGGGTACTTATAAAGAAATTTTTAATTCGGATTCGAATTTTTATGCGGGGAGCAATGTAGGCAATGGTGATGTAAATCTAGTGGCAGAAGCCATAGAATGGAACGGAAGACCGTATTCCATAAGCTTAACGCTGCCGCCATTAGGCGCAATCATTCTGGAAAAATTGATTTCATGACGTAAATTTATGAGATATTGAGGCTAGCCTGGGTTGCCTGGTTGATCGCAGACATTCTAAATACCTTATAGTTAGTTATTGAGTTTTATGTTTTCGCTATTGTTTATCATCCAGGCTAGATCACTGTCCCTGCGATACGTGATAGCATAATCTCATCTTGAAAATAAAAAGGAAAGGACAATGAGTGAGCCGGCTGTACCAGGATTTTTTGTTCGATTTTTTCTCGCGTTCGGTGTTTATTTTCGCTTCCTCTTTAATAGGGAATTTGCTGGTGCCGTCTTGCGCATAGGTAAAGGTGAAATCACCGCTTCCACCGGTGAGACACCTCCCATCGAAGCCAGGCCTCAGTCAATGGCGCCGATGCTGAAGGAAGCACCACCCGATTCGGCGCTGCAGTTGTTAGGACTATTACAGCAAGAGGGGCGTTTTATCGATTTTATAGAGGAAGATGTCGCGCGGTTTTCCGATGCGGACATTGGTGCAGCCGTCAGAGTGGTGCACGAGGGGTGTCGGAAAGTCTTGCATGACCATATGATGACGGGACCTGTGCGTGAGGAACAAGAAGGTGCGCGAGTAACGTTGCACGCGGGCTTTGATGCCTCAGCTATTCGTTTGACGGGTAAAGTGGTTGGTCAGCCCCCCTTTAGTGGTACTTTGGTTCACCGCGGCTGGCGGGTTAACAACATCACCTTGCCAAAACTCGCAGAAGGTCATGATGTGAAAGTATTAGCTCCGGCAGAGATAGAACTGTGAAAGAAGCAAAATATAGCATAGGTATTGATTTAGGCACGACACATTGCGCCGTATCCTGTGTGGATCTGGCGCAAAGTCAGGGAGAAACGGTGGCGCAAGCAATCATGGGGATACCCCAACTGACTTCGCCAGGTAATGTAGAAGAGAAGGCGTTACTCCCGTCTTTTATATACTTACCTCATCCCGATGAGTTTGCACAAAATGATTTAATGCTGCCATGGGATAGCGAACGGCAATATGTCGTGGGTGAATTGGCACGTAGTCAAGGGATACGTACACCAATACGGGTTGTATCTAGTGCAAAAAGCTGGTTGTGCCATCCGGGAGTAGATCGGCGCTTAGCTCTCTTGCCACTGGACGCACCCGATGAAATTGAAAAAATTTCACCTTTGCAGGCTTCCATTCACTATCTGCAAGATTTGCGCGACGCATGGAATAACCAACACCCTGAGTCACCTTTAGCACAACAGTCGGTGACAATTACTGTCCCTGCCTCCTTTGATCCTGCCGCGCGGGATCTGACTGCTGAAGCTGCGCGGACGATCGGATTGGATCAATTTCTTCTCCTGGAAGAACCACAGGCCGCATTATACAGTTGGTTACAAGCGACCGGAGGAGATTGGCGTAAGCAGGTGAAACCCGGTGATATCATTCTGGTGATAGACGTGGGTGGGGGGACAACTGATTTGTCCTTGATTGCGGTGACTGAACAGGAAGGTAATCTTGTCCTGCAGCGTATCGCGGTGGGAGATCATATCTTGCTGGGCGGTGATAATATGGATCTGGCATTAGCCCATGTGGTCAGTTCCAAACTTGCCCATCAAGGCACTCGTCTTGAGCCGTGGCAATTGCATGGCTTGACTCACGCATGCCGTACTGCGAAGGAAATCCTGCTCAATGATCCCGATGCGGAAACAGTCCCGGTGGTCGTTCCCAGCCGGAGCTCACGTTTAATTGGCGGCACTTTGCGCACTGAATTAACTCGTGCTGAGGTGACACAAACTATTGTGGAGGGTTTTTTTCCAAAAGTGGAAGTAACGGCACAATTGGTTTCCCGGGCACGTGGTGCATTAACTAAACTCGGATTACCCTATGCGCAGGATGCCGCTATTACCAGGCATTTAGCAGCATTTCTGACGCGACAGGCGGGTGCTGCTGCAGAATTAGCAGGTTTTGAAAATGCATTAGCAGAGGGAGCCAGTTTTTTACATGCGACAGCCGTGCTGTTCAATGGCGGCGTGTTTAAGGCGCCGGTGCTGACTGAACGCGTGAGTGAGGTAATCAATAGCTGGTTACAAAAGGAGAATTCTCCTGCTATACGCTTGTTAGAAGGTGCGGATTTAGACCTCGCCGTGGCGAAAGGTGCAGCCTATTATGGTTATGTCAGACTTGGCCAGGGCGTACGTATTCGCGGGGGTACCGCCAAATCATATTATATCGGGGTGGAAAGTGCCATGCCAGCGGTTCCTGGTATTGAGCCTCCTATCCAGATACTGTGTGTTGCGCCTTTTGGCATGGAGGAAGGAACACGTACTGAAGTACCTAGCCAGGAGTTTGGGCTGGTTGTCGGTGAACCGGTAAGGTTTCGCTTTTTCGGTTCATCGGTGCGGCGTGAAGATCAAGCAGGCATGATGCTGAATGAGTGGTTGCCAGAAGAAATCGAGGAGCTGGAAGAAATCGAAATCAACCTGCCTGCTGAGAATCACTCGCCAGGAGAAGTGGTTCCGGTACATTTGCAAGCAGCTATCACAGAAATGGGTACCCTGCACCTTGAGGCGGTATCGCCGAAAGGTGAACATTGGAAAGTAGAGTTTGATGTGCGTGGCGGTGTGGAAAACAAACCTTGAGTAAAGAAAAAAATCCCGCCCGCTATATCGTCGGTATCGATTTGGGCACGACTCATACCGTTGCGGCCTATGCCGACCTGAACGAGTCCGAGCCTACGCCTGAATTATTTAACATAGAACAATTAGTCGCACTCGGTGAAGTAGCTGCGCAGCCGTTATTACCTTCTTTACGTTATCATCCTGCGGCAGGGGAGCTTGCCGAGCGCGATCTTCATCTGCCATGGCAGTTAAACCGCATCGATCCGCAGGAACCCAAGGCGGTATTTGGCGAACTGGCCCGTGAACTGGGTTCGCGTGTGCCGGGTCGTTTGGTTGCCAGTGCGAAGAGCTGGCTGTCGTATGCGGCGGTAGACCGCATGGCACCGATTTTGCCATGGGGAGGGGCTGAAGGCATTGACAAAATTTCGCCGGTCCATGCCAGCGCCACTTATCTGGCGTATGTACGCAGTGCCTGGAACCATCAATTTCCTGAGTATCCATTAGAAAAGCAGGAAGTCGTCATTACCATCCCGGCCTCTTTTGATGAAGGGGCAAGGACATTGACGGTGGAGGCTGCGCATTTGGCAGGTCTTACAAGTGCACGTTTAGTAGAAGAGCCGCAGGCTGCCTGTTATGACTGGCTTGCGCGCCATCAACAGCAACTGAATACCTTATTAGCGGATACCCGCCTGATTCTGGTGTGTGACGTGGGCGGGGGCACGACAGATCTCACCCTGATTAAGGTCACGCTCAAAAATGGCCAGGTGCATCTGACCCGTATTGGGGTGGGCAATCATCTTATGCTAGGGGGTGATAACATGGATCTGGCCCTGGCGCATATTGCGGAAAGACAGCTGGTTACGCCAGGTGCGCCGCTGAGTGCAGCCAGTCTGTCGCAACTGATGCAGCAATGCCGTAAGGCCAAGGAGCGCTTGTTGGATGCTGATGCGCCGGAAAAAATCATGGTGACCATTCTGGGTACAGGCGCCAAGCTGATTGGTGGAGCGCGCTCAACTGAACTAAATCGTGAGGCGGTACACCGCATGCTGTTGGATGGGTTCTTACCGATCACACCGGTGGATGAGCTTCCGCAACGTACGCGCGGTGGTATCGTTGAGTTTGGATTGCCTTATGTGTCCGACCCGGCCATCAGTCGACATATTGCTGCGTTTCTCACACTGCATGCTCAGGCTTCGCGCGAGGCATTGGGTGAATTGGCACCGCTCGATGACCGCATTCCGATTCCGGATGCTATTTTGCTCAATGGCGGCATTTTTAACAGCACCTTGTTATCCCAGCGCTTGCTGGGTATATTAGCGCAGTGGCGCGGTGCACCGTTGCAACAACTATTAAACACGCAGCCCGATCTTGCCGTAGCTTCTGGCGCAGTGGCTTACGCGATGGCACGCCATGGTCAGGGTATCCGAATTGGTGGGGGTTCAGCGCGAAGTTACTTTATCCAGGTTGCTGCAGAACAAGAAGCGCAGCAAGGGGTATGTATCTTGCCGCGTGGCACAGAAGAAGGCCAAGCGGTCCAATTGACTGAACGTAATTTTGCCTTACGGATTGGTGAGCCCGTGCGTTTTCATCTCGTTTCATCCATTAATGATACAACCTTCCAGCCGGGAGATATCGTTACCCTGGATGACATCATGTTTACGCCGCTACCTCCCATCGCCACAGTACTCGCTCAGGATAAGGATGTGGCACGGTCGCAAACGGCTGAAGTGCCAGTGCAGCTACAAACTACCTTGACTGAAGTCGGTACGCTTGAGATGGCCTGTGTTGCCCAGGATAAATCTTCACAGCGCTGGAAGCTGGAGTTTCAATTGCGTGGTGGCAAGGGTGGGCTCGTATCGAGTATGTCCAGTACCTTACATCCTCGTTTTGCGGAAGCAAGTGAGCTGCTCAGTTTGGTTTATGGGCCCCCATCAAAGAAGATCAGCCCCAAGGCCATAAAAACCTTGCGGTTTGATCTGGAAAAGATTTTAGGCAAGCGCGAGGATTGGGATACCGCTTTATTGCGCGAATTATTCGGCACACTATGGGAATGTGGCCAGCGCCGTCGTTATTCCGCTACCCATGAAAGATTATGGTTTAATTTGATTGGCTTTTGTTTACGCCCTGGGTTTGGTTATCCGCTTGATGATTGGCGGGTGCAACAGTTATGGTCCATTTATGAGCAAGGGTTGCAATATATAACCGAAGCAGCAGTATGGGCGGAATGGTGGATTTTGTGGCGGCGCGTGAGTGGTGGGCTAAGCGAGCCGGCTCAATGCCAGATTCTTGATGATATTGCTTATGACCTGCAACCCTTAAGCAAGCGCGCCCGGAAGCGGTCACCGGGAGCAAAGCCTCAAGGCTATGATGATATGGTACGCCTGGTCGCAACATTGGAACGTTTACCCACAGCACGTAAAATCGAAGTAGGCGAATGGTTGTTGGAGCGCCTGCAAAAAGCATCCGAATCACTGCAAACCTGGTGGGCGGTAGGACGCATTGGGGCAAGAGTACCGTTTTATGGCAGTGTACATAATGTTGTACCGGCAGAGATTGCCGCCAATTGGCTGCAAAGGGCGATCAAGTTGGACTGGAAAAAGATTCGCCCTGCCGCCTTTGCCGCTACCATGTTGGCGCGCATGAGTGGAGATCGGGAACGGGATATTTCACCAGAGCTGCGTGCGCAAATTATCCAATATTTACAACAAGCGAAATGTCCAGCATCATGGATTGAGATGGTTGAGCATCCCACTGAACTCCAAGAAGCCGACGAGCGGAGTATGTATGGGGAATCCCTGCCGCCCGGGCTGCGTCTGGTACATTAACCTGGTGCATTAAAATTGTAAGCGTGCACAGGTGCAATCCCAGAGTTTGCCCTGACACCAAGGGCGCGGCTAATTCCATTTCCAAATCAAACATGACGCGAAGGCGAGCCGCAGACAGTATCAATAATACCGCAAGGTGAAGCAGACAAAGTCAGTTTTGATCTAGAAATGAAACAAGTATGAATTTTAGAAATTAATTCTATCACTACTGATTAGATGAAATTCACGGGGGAAGTGACCCATTTGTCACAAAAAGGGCTAGGGGTAATTAAAAGCGAAGAGGAAAATATTTCCTATTTTGTGTTTGGCACTTGGCCCGGAGATTTGGGTGAATTTGAAGTTATCGATCGGCCGTTGCATAACAAGAAATACGGCTACGCCAGGCTGGTTCGACTCATTAAACCATCTGACCAAAGGCAGCCGCCTGCCTGTGCTTTTCTTGGTATTAACGAAGAGGCTTGTTCGGGCTGTCCCTGGATGATTGCGAATTATGAAAGCCAGCTTGAGCAAAAACGAAACCGTTTGATTTATGCCATGAAGAGAATCGGGTTCGATATGGAGCAATGGAACATCCCTCCAGTGCATCCTTCCCCTTTTTTATATGGTTACCGCAATCGCTTTCAGGTGAAAACTGATGGTGAGAAATTAGGTTTTGTGGCTGAAGGGTCCCATAAAATTGCCCCGGTAAAGGATTGTATCGTGTTGAACGATACGTGTAGAAATCTTCTGCAAGGCATGCTCAGGAGTTTGCCGCGAGAAGAGTGGGTACCTGGCACTGGCTATGATTGGAATTTCATTGATGTCGATGATGATTTGCCAGCTGAAAATGTTCAACTCAATCAGAAACGACCTTTTAAGCAGGGCAATACCGCGCAAAATGAATGGATCAAATCCTGGTTGCGTGGCAAACTCAATGAAACCCCTCGTATCGGTAAAGTCATTGAGTTATTTTGTGGATCAGGTAATTTCACCGAAGTAATTGCTGAATCGGGATGCAGCGAAATCATTGCGTATGAAGTAGGGCTCGATGCCATCAAGCAACTCCGCATAAAGAATCTGCCCAAAGTGGATGCACGCCCGGTCGATCTATTTAAGCCGTTTATCTGGAAAATCTTGAGAAAAAGTATTGCAGATGCCGATACTCTCGTACTCGATCCACCACGCGCAGGCCTTAAAAACATGAAGGATTTTTTTGAGCATTTTGTTTCGTTGAAGACAATTTACTACATCTCTTGCGATCCTGAGACATTTGCGCGCGATGCCTGGTCTTTCTCAAAAAAAGGCTGGTCGATTGGCGAGATTCAGTTGGTCGATCTATTTCCTCATACCCCGCATGTTGAAACACTGGCGATATTAAGAAAATAAGCTTTTAACAATAATTTGCACTTTTAAACCAGTCGATTGCGTCTTGAATCGCTTCCACAGCGGGGCGGGATTGATAACCCAGTTCACGTGCCGCTTTTGCGCTGGAGAAAAACATTTTCTTTTTGGCCATATGAATACTATCAACCGTCGCGCGCGGTTCGGTTTTGGTGAGTTTGGCGACCATCTCCATAGTATGCGCAAGCGGAAGCATCAGCTTGACAGGGATGCTTCTGCGTTTGGTGGGCTTACCGGTGATGGTATCGATGGTCTGGAGAATTTGCAGCAACGTCATGTTGTCGCCCCCCAGAATATAACGCTCTCCGCATTTCCCCTTTTTATAAGCGAGCAGGTGGCCATGCGCAATGTCATCAACATGGGCGACATTCAGTCCGGTATCGACATAGGCCGGCATTTTCCCGCGCAGCGTATCGAGCACGATGCGTCCTGTGGGAGTGGGTTTAACATCGCGCGGGCCGATAGGAGTGGATGGATTGACAATGACTAACGGGAACTGATGTTCGCGCACGAGTTGCTGCACCATTTGCTCAGCCAGAAATTTTGAGCGCTTGTAGTGTCCAGCGATGGAAGCCAAATTGGAGGGCGTTTCTTCATCGGCGGGTTCGCTGTTTGAATTCAATCCTAAAGTGGCTACGCTACTGGTATACACCATGCGTTCCATACCTGCTTCTGCGCCTGCAAGAATCAGCGCTTTGGTGCCATTGACATTGATGTCGTACATAATAGCCGGGTTGGGAACCCACAAGCGGTAATCTGCTGCGACATGGAATAGATAGTTACAGCCTGTTACCGCACGCTTTAATGAGGTGGCATCGCGTAGATCGCCTTCTACGATCTCGATGGGGAGTTTCATCACATTGCGTCGGTCACTTCCTGGCCTAACGAATGCACGAACCTCATGACCGGCTGCTAGTAAGCATCTCACCACTGCCGAACCAACGAAACCATTTGCACCTGTTACCAGAGATTTCATAGTGGATCTTAAACCGTTACAGAAAATATGAAGTTGAGCTTATTTTCGTTCTCCCCATCTGGTTATTCCATTTATAAATCAAAATTTACTTTGTTGGCATTTCTCTGCCGTATGATTGGTACTGTCTGCGGTTCGCCTCCACATCATGTTTGATTTAAAAATGGAATTAAAAGAGAGCGATATCAAATTCTTCTACACTTTTTTACCCAGAACATCAACTTCTGGCAGATGTCGCGAAGTCAATGCAAACATCTGTTGCAATGCCCAATCCTGGCGGGCTAATGCACTGGTGATCAGCACAGTGGCTTTGACACTCTTGCGCGAAATTTTGACTTGCTCACCTTGAATGAAAGAACGATTCTGATTGATTTTATTCAGCGTCAGAACGGCCATGCCCAATGCCCACAGGCAGAAGCGGCGTATCCCCGTTTCCTTGGGCGGGATCATGCAGGTATAAGTCAGCGCATTACGTAAATGCGCTTTGGCAATGCCAATTAATACGCCGAGACCCTCATCAAAGCGGGGATCCGTACATCCTGGTTGCAGCTCATTAAGATCAAACCCTTTTTCCCTGAAAATATCTTGCGGTAACCAGCATGCGCCGCGCTTTCTATCTTCCCAGATATCTTTCAGGATATTGGTCATTTGCAGCCCCTGGCCGAAGGAAACGGCCAATTTCATGAGAGCGGGTTTATTGAGGTTGATTTCTTCCGAATAATCACAAAACAGTTCGGTCAACATTTCTCCTACCACCCCCGCAACGTGGTAACAATACTGATTCAGGGCGGCTAGATCCTTTAATCCTGCCAGCGACTCGGTATCCTGATAATCAGCCATGCCTTGTCCCATGATGCGGACACAACGCTCCAATGCCTTGCGTTGAGTGAGGTTGAAGCTATGCGTGATGCGGATGACCGCAGGCGTATTTTTGATCAAGTCATGTTCGGCAGGAATGGTGTGATCAGAAAGCAGGGGAAATAAGGCTTCTGCGAATGCTTCAGCTGCGACTTTTCCGCTGACAACCTGGATAAACATTTCGGCAAACTTGCGGGTTTGCTCAGAAGATAAGCCATTATCGTCTTCCACGGTATCTACAATACGGCACAATAAATAAGCATTGCCAATGACTGGATAGAGTGAGGGGGGAAGTTGTGGAATGGTTAGCGCAAAGGTACGGGAAACCCCTTGCAAAATGTGCTCTTGGTAGTGATTATCTTCAATGCTGGCAGGGTGGGCCATGGTATAAGTTGTCATAAATCGATCTAGGCAGCTAACTGTGAAAAAAACAATAAGTTTATTTATACTAATTCATAGCTGATTTCAGTCCAGTATCTTTTCAGGAGCAATAAGTTGTTCGATTGTTTCTCGTGCACGAATTAAATGGATAGCATGACCATCCACCATGATTTCTGCTGCCCGTGGCCGAGTATTGTAATTTGAGCTCATACTCATTCCATAGGCACCAGTTGACATGACAGCCAGTAAATCATCTTGAGTTAAGCTTAGCTGGCGATCGTGCCCCAGAAAATCTCCTGTCTCACAGACAGGCCCTACCACCTGATAAGTGTTAACTCCACCAGATTTTTTAACGACCGGCAATATCTCATGGTAAGCATCATACAGCGCTGGGCGCATCAGATCATTCATTGCAGCGTCCACAATAGCAAAATTTCGATGGGGAGCATGTTTAAGATATTCAACACGCGTCAGCAGTAAGCCGGTATTGCCCACTAATGAGCGGCCAGGCTCAATAAGTATGCGTTGCTTACGCTGCCCAACACGGCTACATAGCGCGGTGACATAATCTTCAATGGGCGGAGGCGATTCCTGGTGATAACGAATACCCAGCCCACCGCCCAGATCCAGATGTTCAATATGTATGCCTTGGTTCTCCAAACGATCCAGTAAGGCCAGCATTTTGCTACTGGCTTCGATGAATGGATCGATTTCGGTGAGCTGCGAGCCAATATGGCAATCCAGACCGGTGATGCGAACGTGAGTCAGTTCATGTGCTGCAGTATGATAAATTCGCTCTGCTTCCGCCATGGGAATACCGAATTTATTTTCTTTGAGACCCGTCGAGATATAAGGATGAGTTTTAGCATCAACGTCGGGGTTAACTCGAAGGCTTACTGGCGCAATTGTATTCATTTCCTTCGCCAGCTGGTTAAGATTCAGTAACTCCATTTCTGATTCGACATTGAAACAAAGAATACCTGCAGTAAGTGCTGCACGCATTTCATCCTGGTTTTTCCCCACACCTGAAAACACAATTTTTTGGGGATCTCCACCTGCTTTTAATACTCGTTGTAATTCGCCGCCGGAAACAATATCAAACCCACTCCCTAGACGGGCAAGAATATTGAGGATGGCGAGATTGGAGTTGGCTTTGACTGCATAGCAGATGAGATGATCCCGCCCAGCGAAGGCACGATGGAATTCTTGATAAGCAGCCATCAACGCGGCACGAGAATAAACATAGCAGGGCGTGCCAAATTCTTTGGCAATCTCGATCAAGGACGCCGATTCGGCGAAAAGTTGATCATGTTGATAAGTAAAGGATGTAAATTTGCTCATTGATTTTTTTGTGTCTCCTCAGACGGTTGTGATGCTGGAGGAGATTCTTTGGGGGGAAGATAGAGCGGCCCTTTTGTTCCACAAGCAGTCAGCCAGAAGGATATGAAAGCAGCGATATACAGTAGGCGCACGTGATGCATATAAAGTTAAAAGTGACGGATATTATCATAAGCGCATCACGGAAAGATGTGAAATGAAATTTTGTTCATCCTATTTTGCTTGGTTGAATCTATAAAATCTATCGTCATTCCATTTTTAAATCAAAACTGATTTTGTCGGCTTCATCTTGCTGTATGATTGATCCTGTCTGCGGCTTGCCTCCGCGTCATTTTTGATTGAGAAATGGAATAAGCCATTGGCTTAATTTGTCCGATACAGCATCACTTGCTGAAATAAAAGCCGCGACCGCGCCAGCAGCATCAGCCGACGGAGCGGCTTGTTCGCTAGAGAAGTTTTCTTGAGCGAGTAATAAGCGTGAATTTCGTTCGATCAAGCTAGCGCGCAAGCGAATGATAGCCAGGCTATTGTCTGGTTTATCAAATACCTGAGTAAATTCCACGAGTTCGATGTATAAAGCATAGTCTGCCTTTAAGCCGTCATGGCTACTGATCATACCATTCCGGGTAATGAGGTGATCTTTAATTCGCAGAGTAAGCAGTTTGGCTGGTGAGGCAGCCCAACGACTGCTGGCATAGGCATAGGATCGTGCCGGATCATGGTAGGCAAGTCGATACTGGATTGCTGAGTTATCCAACCATACAGGAGCTTTAATCTCTGCTACGAAAATACTTGTGTTAAAGGGAACTGGATTGCTCTGCTCTGCAGGGCGCTGCAGGCCAAAATCATAGACGGTTACTGGAGAATTTTTTTGCGGTGCTAGTGAACAGCCAGCAAGCAGTAAAAATACGATAGCGAATTTAATAGCGAATTGGATCATGGCATGATCTTCCGTGGCGGCACAAAACCGTTTTCTCCGGGGCCAGGTAAAGTAGGAGGGCTACCAAATAGTAAGCTTTGCGGCTGTTCTTCTAATTTAAGTATCATACGGTTGATATGGTAGGAGCTTTCTGTAATGGCTGTGCTGACTTCTCGTAATTTTAGTAAAGTATCAGTAAGTTCCCGGCTATTCTGTGTCAAGTTATCTGCCAGACCGTTTTGTCGGTTAATTTTTCCCAGAGTTTGATTGATATCTGCAAAGAGCTGATTGGTCTGCTTAAACACAAGTCCAACCTCGGAAGTTAAATCAGGTAGAGATTGAATGCCTGATTGTAGCTGATCTGCCAAACTATCGTAACGGCGGAGCGCCTGGACAAGACCAGTCAGAATAGTATGGATTTGCTCCTGATTCTGTTCGTTTAACAAAGAATTGATGCGTTTGATGGCATGGTTGGAATTATTGAGTAAATCTTCCAATGAGGTGGAGAGTTCTTTGACAAAAGAGGGGCGCAGAGGAATACGTTCATCAGGGGAGAGGAGTTCATCCGAAGGCTCTTTCCCTTCAATATTCATTTCGATAAAGGCAAGTCCAGTAATTCCCAGAGTAGATAATTGTGCATAGATATTTTTTGGAAAAACGACATGGCTACGCACGGCGATGCGTATTAAGATCAGATTCGGATTCTGCGGGTCGAACCTGATGTTTTCGACCTTGCCGACAGGGACACCACGAAAACGAACTGAGGATTCAGGATTCAATCCTGCCACGGAACCTTCTTTCGATACCAGAATATAGTGGTCGTGCAGTATCTTCTGGTCGCTAAACCACATGATGGCGGCTGCCGCTGCCATGCCCAGGAGAATGACGAATAAACCCGCTGCAAGTGCATGGGCCCGGTTTTCCATTTACAGTCCTAATGAGATGATTGCTGATAAATATAGGTATTATGACACCAAGTGAAGAGGTCAGTGAGATATTGACACTTATTATTTTGTTTATGATCTGATTCTATTTTTAAATCAAAACTGACTTTGTCGGCTTCACCTTGCCGTATCCGTATGATTGATAGCTTCACCTTGCCGTATGATTGATACTGTCTGTGGCTCGCCTTCGCGTCATATTTGATTTAGAAATGGAATGAGTCGATTTTACAACACCTCAAAGGGATTTTGATAGACCATTGAGAACTTCAGCGCAGTAAGACTTGACACAAGTATTTTCTGCGGTAGTGTAATCAGACTCTCAATTCTTACAGGAAAAACGATGCTTGAGTCATTTTTACTGCTAATTTTTTCGTTGATAGGGATCATAGCCATCATTCTGGTGATCCCCTTTTTGCGTCGTAACCTTGTTTCCAATTTTATATTGAAAATTTTCCGCAAAATTCTTCCTCAGATTTCACAGACTGAGCGGGAGGCGCTCGATGCAGGGACAGTGTGGTGGGAGGGAGAGCTGTTTAGCGGTAGACCAGATTGGCATAAATTACTGGCTTATCCCAAACCTACGCTCAGCCCGGAGGAAAAGGCATTTCTGGATGGCCCTGTTGAGCAACTTTGTGCGATGCTGGATGAATGGCATATTACCCACGACTGCTATGATTTGCCACCGCATGTCTGGCAATTTATTAAAGACAACGGATTCTTCGGTTTGATTATCCCGAAGAAATATGGGGGATATGGCTTTTCGGCATTGGCGCATTCTGAGGTGGTGATGAAAATCGGCTCGCGCAGTAACACGGCAGCCGTAACGGTCATGGTGCCCAATTCTTTGGGTCCGGCTGAATTACTAATGAATTACGGAACTGAGGAGCAGAAAAACTATTATCTACCTCGTTTGGCGAAAGGTCTGGAAGTGCCTTGCTTTGCCTTGACAGGACCAGAAGCAGGTTCTGATGCTGGATCCATCCCTGATCTGGGTATTGTATGTCGAGGTGAGCATAACGGTCAGCAAGATGTACTCGGCATGCGCGTTACCTGGGAGAAACGTTATATTACGCTGGGTCCGGTTGCCACTATCCTGGGATTGGCCTTCAGGTTACGTGATCCAGATAAATTACTTGGCGATCAAGAAGATCTGGGTATTACCCTGGCTTTAATTCCTACTCAAACGCCAGGTGTGAATATCGGCCGTCGTCATTTTCCGTTGAATGGAGCGTTCCAGAATGGTCCAAATTCTGGCAAGGATGTATTCATTCCCATGGAGTGGGTAATCGGTGGACATGAGGGAGTGGGTAACGGTTGGCGGATGTTGATGAACTGCTTGGCTGCCGGGCGGTCGATTTCACTGCCCGCTACCAGTACCGGGGCAGCCAAACTGGCTGCACGCACAGGTGGTGCATACGGTCGGGTGCGCGTGCAATTTAAGACCCCTATTGGTTTCTTTGAAGGAGTGGAAGAAGTGCTGGCACGCATTGCTGGCAACACCTACATGATGGATGCGGCCAGAGTCATGACTGCTGGTGCAGTGGATCTCGGTGAAAAACCATCGGTGATTTCAGCTATCGTTAAATACCATTTGACCGAGCGTAGCCGTCAGGCGATTAATGATGCCATGGATATCCACGGTGGCAAAGGCATTTGTATGGGGCCAAGCAACTATTTAGCCCGCACTTATCAGCAGCTTCCAGTCGGTATTACGGTCGAAGGCGCCAATATCTTGACGCGCAATATGATCATTTTCGGTCAGGGTGCGATACGTGGCCATCCCTACGTATTGCAAGAAATCAATGCAGCGAATGATCCAGACAAAAAACATGCTTCGGTTGCATTTGATCAGGCACTGATGGGACATATTCGCTTTAGTCTGCGTAATATCATGCGAAGCTTTTTCTTCGGTTTAGGCAGCAAATATATTAAAGGAGTACCAGAGGGTGTTTTGAATGATACCGCCGATTATTACCGGCAATTGACGCGCTTTTCCGCTGCGTTTGCTTTAGTGACCGATATTGCCATGCTAAAGCTGGGCGGAGCACTCAAACGGAAGGAAAGGATATCTGCACGACTCGGCGATATTCTAAGTATGCTGTATTTGTGCTCTGCAACACTGAAGCGTTTTGAAGATGAGGGACGACCTGTTGCAGATTTACCGCTGTTACATTGGTCGATCCAGGATGCATGCTATCGTATTCAGCAGACCTTCGATGAATTGCTGAAGAACTTTCCGGGAAGCTGGTTGATGCATTGGGTGATGCGAATACTGGTGTTCCCATTAGGGATGCGGTTTGCACCACCCTCCGATGCGCTTTCGCATACAGTTGCTCGACTGATTTTGGAGCCTGGAGAAGTGCGTGATCGTCTGACAGCAGGAATGTATGTTCCTACAGCTGACAAAGAGCCCTTGGCGCATCTTGAGCAGGCTTTGGAATGTGCCGTGGCATGCGACGCCATCGAGATAAAATTGCGCAACGCTATTAAGACAGGCCAATTGGCTTCATCCAAAGATAGGAAAGTAACTGAGGCACTGGAGCGCGGTATCATTAATCAAGAAGAAGCCGCATTACTTGAAAAAATGAAGGTCTTGCGACGTCGCGTGATTATGGTCGATGATTTTCCGCCTGATTTTGGGAAAGTAACAGGTACGACATCATAAAACAGGGCAGAATTTCTACGAACAGTATGGTCAATATAAACAGGGAGAAAACGTGACAAATCATCCGCACAGCAAGACAGATGTCATTCCGGTAGAAGTGGCTAAAACATTGGATGGCTTATTCAAAGAACGAGTACGTCGTTCTGCCGAATCAGTGGCTTATCGCGATTTTGATGTGGCGACTGAGAAATGGCGTAATTACACTTGGGCTGAGATGGCACAAGGAGTCATGCGCTGGCGAACTGCCTTGTCGCGTGAAAACTTGGCTCCTGGCGATCGGGTCGCGGTGATGTCGCGAAATTGCCACCAGTGGGTAATGTTCGAACAGGCAGCGATTGGATTGGGTTTGGTGGTGGTGCCGCTTTACACAGAGGATCGTGCTGAAAATGCAGCTTACTGCTTGCAGAATGCCGGTGTTAAGCTGCTGTTAGTAGAGGAATTGGCGCAATGGGAAGCATTTTCTCTGGTAAAACAGGAGCACCTCAGCGAATTATCGCGCATCGTAATCATTACTTTGTCCGAGCAGGAGGCAGTTCAGATAGAGGACGATCGGGTGATTGCGATGAGCAAGTGGTTGCCGGAGCAAGCGGGTGATATCCCGCATCAGACTAACGACCCGCATGCACTGGTAACGATCATTTATACTTCGGGCACAACGGGGCATCCCAAAGGCGTGATGCTCAGTCATCATAATATCCTGACCAATGCTTACGCTTCTGCTCAGGTCGTGAACGTGACACCCGATGATCTGCTGCTTTCGTTTTTGCCCCTGTCTCATACATTTGAGCGCACAGCTGGATATTATGTGCCCATGATGTGTGGCGCCACTATCGCTTATGCTCGCTCGATTCAACAGTTGCAGGAGGATTTGCTCACAATTCGTCCATCCGTACTGGTTTCGGTGCCACGTATCTATGAGCGAGTATATGCAGGCATACGCGCTAAATTGGATGAGGGACCAGCGCTAGCTAAAAAACTGTTCAATCTGGCGGTAGAAGTCGGTTACAGCCGATTTGAGCATCAGCAAGGGCGTGATTCCTGGCACTGGTCTCATTTGCTATGGCCAGTGCTGGATAAGCTGGTAGCACGGAAGTTGATGGATAAGCTGGGTGGACGGCTACAGTTGGCGCTAAGTGGAGGAGCAGCGCTCTCGCCGGAGATTTCACGTGTCTTCATTGGCTTAGGATTACCGATATTGCAAGGATATGGCATGACAGAAACGAGTCCAGTAGTTTGTGCCAACCGCCTGGCTAATAACTTGCCCTCCAGTGTGGGTTTGCCTATCCCGGGGGTGGAAGTCAAGCTCGGAGAGCACGGTGCCTTGCTGATTCGCGGCCCTAATGTCATGCTTGGCTACTGGAATAACGCGGAAGCGACCCGAGCTACCATCTCTGAGGATGGTTGGCTGAATTCGGGGGATATTGCCAGTATCGATGAACAAGGGTACATCACAATTACTGGACGTATAAAAGATATTATCGTGACCTCCACGGGTGAAAAGGTGCCGCCAGCCGATATGGAAGCGGCTATTTTGCGAAATCCTCTGTTCGAGCAAGTCATGATCATTGGTGAAGGGCGCTCTTATTTGAGTGCATTGGTGGTACTGAGCAGGCGTGGCTGGGAAAGTGTTGCTGCCCAGTGCCAAGTGTCAACCGACCCGCAGCAACTGGCGAAAAATGAGCAAGCAGAAGAAATTGTATTGGAGATGATTGGCCAGCAAATCAATGAATTTCCAGGGTATGCCCAAGTATATCGTGTAGCTTTAATCCATGAGCCGTGGACAGTGGCAAATGAAATGCTGACACCTACTCTGAAATTGAAGCGGTCAAAAATTCTGGAGCGCTATAAGACTGAGATCGAGCGCTTATACGCGGGGCACTGACCAAAATGAATTCTCTTTAAACTACCTCTAACTTGTTATAAGTCAGTAATGCCAAACATTCCGTATGATCCCGCACGACACGTTTCCTTGCCAGAAAGTCAGCCCATCTTGCGCACAGTACCGATGCCATCGGATACCAATTACGCTGGTGATATTTTCGGTGGCTGGATCATGTCGCAAGTCGATATTGCGGGCAGCATTCCCGCCATCCGGCGAGCACGAGGACGCGTCGCAACTGTGGCTGTCAATTCCTTTGTATTTAAGCAACCTGTGTTTGTGGGCGATATCGTTAGTTTCTACGCCAATATTATCAAGATAGGGCGTACATCGATTACCGTCGATGTATCGGTCTATGCGCAACGTGGTACACGGGAAGGTGGAGAAGAGATCTGCATCAAAGTAACCGAAGCGGTATTAACTTACGTAGCGATTGATGAAAACCGGCGACCAAAGGTAGTGCCGCCGGAATAGCGCAACGCACTCATCACTCCTTACCAATAAATCAGTAACGAGAATCAGAGGTAAAGTCAAAGTGCATATCAGGATACGCTTAGTTATAAAAGCTAGTATCGGCAAAGAAAATATCCTAGTGTGATAGTGATTGTAAAAAGAGTGGAATGAAACTGATAAATTACTCAAGAGGTTTATAACTAAACCAAAATAAGACGGCTGCCAATCTTATTTTGACATTGATACATGCTTGCCAAATCGAGAGGTTTCTCTAAGTTACCCATAATTCATTTCAAAAATAGGTTACCAGCATGCCAACTTTACCGAAGCGTACCCGTATCTACCAGAATCATCATTTCGATAGCACCCGTTGGGATTATTTCGAGCCGCGCGAGAATGATATCGTCGTGGCTACATCATACAAGGCGGGTACGACCTGGACTCAGGCTATTGTGGCACATCTGCTTTTTCCAGATAGAAATTTCCCGACTGCCCCTGCGGAAATGTCACCGTGGCTGGATATGCGCATTATGCCGCTTGAAGTAGTGTTGAACAAATTGAAAGCTCAGACGCACCGTCGCTTCATCAAGACGCATTTGCCGCTTGATGGAATGTTGTATAGTGAGAAAATCAAGTACCTTTATATTGCCCGCGATCCGCGGGATGTTTTCATGTCGTTATGGAATCATTATAAGAGTATGAAGGATGAGTTTTTTACACTGATGAATTTGCTGCCGGGCCGAGTGGGTGATGAGCTGCCGCGACCACCTGATGATATCCATACCTTTTGGCGAAATTGGATAACGCGCGGTTCGTTCGCGTGGGAAACTGATGGTTGGCCCTATTGGTCGCATCTATCCAATGTACAGTCTTGGTGGAATTTTCGTCACCTGCCAAACATTCAACTATTTCACTACAACGACATGCTCGAAGATACTGAGCGGGAAGTGCGCCGCATGGCTGCATTTCTGGAAATTGATGTGTCCGAGAATACTTGGGCTGACATCATCCAGGCAGTTTCCTTTGCGGAAATGAAACGTCAGGGAGATCAATACGCGCCAGGAGGTGGCCATTTCTGGAAAGGAGGAGCACAAACTTTTCTTCATAAAGGTACAAACGGTCGTTGGCGTGAGGTGCTTTCTGACAAGGAGATAACGCTGTATGAGGCTGCTTGTGATCGAGCACTCACTTTCGACTGTCGTGAATGGCTCGAGAGCGGTGGTACGATCTAACTAATCGGAATCCAGCCCTAGGTGATGAGCGATTCTTGAGGCAATGGCAAAAGAAGCCATCTTAGGTAAATGACATAGTGTGATTTGCGCTTGATTTGGATAAGTTTTGATTGTTGAAAAAAATTAACAGAAGGACAATATTGTTTCCCAGCAATGTTAGCACCGCATAAGATGGATAAACTGCATTGTAAAAAATATCTTTTTCTCTTCAAAGATTTATATCTATAAATTATGTATTTAGTGAAGAAATCATTCCATTTTAACGGGTCAAATTGCTTAACGCATAATTTATCAAGAGATTGACGCAGTGCTTATTCACGGGTAGCATTCCCGATTCTGATATGTAAGGATAATAGGATGCGCGCAAAGCTGGTTGTCGGTAACTGGAAAATGAATGGCAATCTGGTACAGAACCAGGAGCTGCTCACTGCAATCATTCCCGGTAGCGAGGGATTACGGGATATCATATGTGCAGTTTGTGTGCCTTATCCTTATTTGCCAGCGGTGCAGCTTGCTCTGAAAGATACTCATATATTCTGGGGCGCACAAAATGTCAGTCAATTTGATCTGGGTGCCTATACTGGCGAAGTGGCGGTAGAGATGTTGTTGGATTTTGATTGTCGTTATGTGATTGTTGGGCATTCCGAGAGACGATCTTTGTTTGGTGAGGATAACCATACCGTAGCCGAGAAGTTTAAGAAAGCCCAGAGCGCTGGTTTGATACCCATTCTATGTGTCGGTGAGACATTGGCACAACGTGAAATTGGTGAAACGGAGCGAGTAATAGAAGAGCAGCTTGATGCCGTGATCAAGTTAACCGGAGCTAATTCGTTAACGCAGTCAGTTATTGCTTATGAGCCTGTATGGGCAATTGGTACGGGCAGAACGGCGACTCCCGCACAAGCTCAGAGTGTGCATGCCTTTATACGCAGCAAGATTGCTAAGCAAAACACAGAAGTGGCGGCTAACGTGCAGATCCTATATGGAGGAAGCGTAAAAGCTGGTAATGCCAGCGATTTATTTGCAATGCCTGATATCGATGGAGGATTGATAGGAGGCGCTTCATTGAATGCTAATGAGTTTATTTCAATCTGTTCAGCTGCCCAGCGATGATTTTTTAAGAGTAAAAAATGGAAACAATAGTTTGGTCGATACATCTGATAGCAGCGTTGGTAGTGATAGTTTTAGTTTTATTGCAACATGGAAAAGGCGCAGATATGGGTGCTGCATTTGGCAGTGGCTCAGCCGGAAGTCTTTTTGGTGCAAGTGGTTCAGCTAATTTTCTGAGTAGAACAACTGCTTTGGCCGCTACGGTATTTTTTGTTACTAGCTTGTCGCTCGCTTATTTCTCTGGTGGCGCGACTGAAAGCACCAGTATAATGAAGCGTTTTGAAGTGGAGTCTGCTGGAGTAAAAGAGGCAGAAACAACAACAGATACGAAGCCTTCTGCAGAAGAGTCAGTTAATGATGCTGCTTCTAAGGCTGGGGAAATACCTGAATAATTAAAATGTTGTTTATGACTGGATATAATTTCTGTATCAAGTGAATTTTTTATTGATTCGGAAATAATCGGCCGATGTGGTGGAATTGGTAGACACGCCGTCTTGAGGGGGCGGTGGCGAAAGCTGTGCGAGTTCGAGTCTCGCCATCGGCACCATTGCATATTAAAAAATAGCGACTACGCAAGTAAATCAATAAGAGAATAACAACAATCATGCTAGAAACAATGCTTGGTAATTATTTTCCAATTCTCCTTTTCATTTTGGTTGGGTTGGCAGTGGGTATATTATCCATGTTGGCTGGCTGGTTGTTTGCACCCAATCGACCTGATAGTGAGAAATTATCGCCCTATGAATGTGGTTTTGAAGCCTTTGAAGATGCACGTATGAAGTTTGATGTGCGCTATTATTTGATAGCGATATTATTTATTCTGTTTGATCTGGAAATTGCCTTCCTTTTTCCCTGGGCAGTGGTATTAAATGAAATTGGTATGTTTGGCTTTATTGCGATGCTAGTATTTCTTGGCATACTTGTGGTAGGTTTTGCTTATGAGTGGATGAAAGGTGCCCTAGAGTGGGATTGATATGATGGACAGTACAGTAGATAAAGGTTTTATAACCACTAGTCTGGATTCTGTAATTAATTGGGGTCGTACCGGGTCAATGTGGCCAATGACATTTGGGCTTGCCTGTTGTGCAGTAGAAATGATGCAGACTGGAGCATCACGATATGATCTGGATCGATTTGGAATAGTTTTCCGACCTAGCCCGCGACAATCAGACGTAATGATTGTAGCAGGAACATTATGCAACAAGATGGCTCCCGCATTACGTAAAGTTTATGATCAAATGGCTGAACCACGCTGGGTTATTTCCATGGGTTCCTGTGCAAATGGTGGGGGTTATTACCATTATTCATATTCTGTCGTTCGTGGCTGTGATCGAATTGTACCAGTTGATATTTATGTTCCGGGATGCCCGCCGACTGCTGAAGCTCTCCTTTATGGAATCATTCAGCTCCAAAATAAAATCAAAAGAACAAATACCATTGCTCGTTAGGTTCTAACATGTCGATTAGTCGTTCGGAAAAGCTCGCATCATCTTTGCAGAGTGTACTTGATAGTAAGCTAGTAAGTTTGAGTCAACACCTGCATGAAATAACCATTGTGGTAAGGCCACAAGATTTGTTGGATGTAGCGGAAGCATTGCGCGACCATCCTGATCTGAATTTTGATACGCTTATTGATTTGTGTGGTGTGGATTATTCAGCCCATACTCATGATTCTTTTGCGGGAGAAGGGCGCCAGAACAGACGATTTGCCGTTGTTTATCACTTGCTTTCAGTCAATCTCAATCATCGAGTGCGAGTAAGAGTATTTGCCGATGATAATGAATTACCGATAGTGGATTCGGTAATGGGCATTTGGCCAGCAGCTAATTGGTTTGAGCGCGAAGCATTCGATCTTTACGGTATCGTTTTTTTCAATCATCCTGATTTACGAAGGATTCTTACTGATTATGGTTTTATTGGTAATCCATTCCGTAAAGATTTTCCGTTATCTGGATATGTAGAGATGCGCTATGATGCTGATCAGAAACGAGTTATTTATCAACCCGTCACAATAGAGCCTCGAGAGATAACACCTTATGTCATCCGTGAGGATTTTTACGGTGAAGGAAAAAAGGTCGATTAAACATGAAATTAAAACATATCTTTTTTGATGCTGGGATAGCTTAGGATATGGCTGAAATACGTAATTACACCATGAATTTTGGACCACAACACCCTGCCGCACACGGTGTTTTACGGTTGGTAATGGAATTAGATGGTGAAGTAATCAGGCGATTAGATCCGCATATTGGGTTGTTACATCGTGCCACAGAAAAACTGGCCGAAAACAAGACTTATATTCAGTCAGTGCCTTATATGGACCGGCTGGATTATGTTTCAATGATGGCGAATGAGCATGCGTATGTAATGGCAATTGAGCGGTTATTGCAAATTGAGGTGCCTTTGCGAGCCCAGTATATACGC
Source organism: Nitrosomonas communis (assembly GCF_001007935.1). Lineage (NCBI taxonomy): Bacteria > Pseudomonadati > Pseudomonadota > Betaproteobacteria > Nitrosomonadales > Nitrosomonadaceae > Nitrosomonas > Nitrosomonas communis. The sequence goes on along the minus strand of NZ_CP011451.1, from coordinate 884,145 downwards.
GTCATGTTTGATGAGATAACGAGAATATTGAATCATTTACTCTGGCTGGGAGCACACGCGCTTGATGTGGGAGCCATGACAGTGTTTCTCTATGCATTCCGTGACAGAGAAGATTTGATGGACTGCTATGAAGCCGTGTCAGGAGCAAGAATGCATGCAGCCTATTATCGACCTGGTGGTGTCTATCGAGATCTGCCTGACACAATGCCTCAGTATCAAGCCTCACAAGTTCATGACGAAAAGGAAACACAAAAAAGAAATGAAAATCGTCAAGGATCCCTGCTTGATTTTATCGAAGATTTTACGAATCGTTTTCCAAAATACGTCGATGAATATGAAACACTTCTGACTGATAATCGTATCTGGAAACAAAGATTAGTTGATATTGGTGTGGTTTCACCCGAGCGCGCCAAAGCTTTGGGTTTTACCGGACCAATGTTGCGAGGCTCCGGAGTAGAATGGGATTTACGCAAAAAACAACCATATGAGGTCTATGATAAGGTTGATTTTGATATACCAGTAGGAGTTAATGGCGATTGCTATGATCGCTATTTAGTGCGTATAGAAGAAATGCGGCAATCTACCCGGATTATTAAGCAGTGTGTTGAATGGCTCCGTCACAATCCTGGTCCAGTTATAATTGATAACCATAAAGTTGCACCTCCTTCGCGTGTAGCCATGAAACAGAACATGGAAGAGTTGATTCATCACTTTAAACTTTTCACTGAAGGTATTCATGTTCCACCTGGCGAAGTATATGCAGCCGTTGAACATCCCAAAGGGGAATTTGGTATCTATATTATCTCTGACAGTGGCAACAAACCCTACCGTTTAAAAATTCGCGCACCAGGATTTGCTCATTTGGCCTCTATAGATGAAATGGCACGTGGTCATATGATTGCTGATTTAGTTGCCATCATAGGTACACAAGATATTGTTTTTGGTGAAATAGACAGATAAATAAAAAAAGAAATGTTAAGCGCTGAATCCTTGGAAAAAATAAATCGAGAGATTGCAAAATATCCAGCCGATCAAAAACAATCGGCAGTGATGTCTGCACTTGCTATTGCGCAGGATGAAAAAGGCTGGCTCGCTACCGAAACCATGGATTTCATTGCCAAATATTTAGGCATGCCAGCTATTGCAGTATATGAAGTTGCGACATTTTATGGCATGTACAATTTGAAGCCAGTAGGGAAATATAAGCTTACAGTATGTACCAATCTGCCATGTGCCTTATCGGGCGGAAATGATGCGGCGAATTATTTAAAGCAAAAGCTTGGAATAGGGTTTAATGAAACGACAGCTGACGGACTCTTCACGCTTAAGGAAGGCGAATGTATGGGAGCGTGTGGAGATGCTCCAGTTTTGTTGGTTAATAACAAGCGTATGTGTAGTTTTATGTCTAATGAGCAAATAGATCAACTGCTGGAGGAATTGCGCAAATGACTCAGTCTGTCCAGGTGATTTTAGCTGGTGTCGATCCAACTGATCCTGATAACTGGAGATTAAAAAGTTATCTTAAGCGTGATGGCTATACTGCTCTCAGAAAAATAATTACCAATAAGATCCCGCCTGAAAATGTTATTGAAGAGGTCAAAAAATCCGCATTACGTGGTCGTGGCGGGGCAGGCTTCCCCACAGGCTTGAAATGGAGTTTCATGCCCCGTCAATACGAGGGAGATAAGTATCTGGTATGTAATTCTGATGAAGGTGAGCCGGGGACATTTAAAGATCGCGACATCATGCGATACAATCCGCATATCTTGATTGAAGGTATGGCGATTGCTGCTTATGCCATAGGAGTTAAAGCAGGTTACAACTATGTTCATGGTGAGATCTGGGAAACCTATGAGCGTATGGAAGAAGCTGTCGAAGAAGCACGCCAAGCCGGTTTTTTAGGGAACAATATTCTGGGTTCAGAATTTAGCTTCCAGCTTAACAATCATCATGGCTATGGTGCGTATATTTGTGGGGAGGAAACAGCACTACTGGAATCGATAGAAGGTAAAAAAGGGCAGCCCCGTTTCAAGCCGCCTTTTCCTGCAAGCTTTGGTCTTTACGGTAAACCGACGACTATCAACAATACAGAAACATTTGCATCAGTACCTTGGATCATACGTCATGGTGGAGAAAAATACCTACAGCTAGGGAAACCCAACAATGGTGGCACCAAGATTTTTTCAGTATCAGGTCATGTTAATAAGCCAGGAAATTATGAAGTACCGCTAGGAACCCCTTTTGCGAAACTGCTAGAAATGGCAGGAGGAATGCGTGGTGGCAGAAAACTAAAAGGATGTATTCCTGGCGGGTCTTCCATGCCTGTTCTACCGGGTGATGTGATGATGCAAACAGATATGGACTATGACTCCATTGCTAAAGCCGGCTCAATGCTCGGTTCGGGGGCAGTCATTATCATGGACGACACAACCTGTATGGTGAGAGCACTGGAACGCTTATCTTATTTTTATTATGAAGAATCCTGTGGTCAGTGTACGCCGTGTAGGGAAGGAACGGGCTGGCTTTATCGTATTATCAATCGCATAGAGCACGGGAAAGGTAAACCGGAAGATCTAGATTTGCTCGATAATCTGGCTGACAATATTCAAGGACGCACCATTTGTGCGTTAGGCGATGCAGCGGCAATGCCCGTACGCGCAATGTTGCAGCATTTTCGAGATGAGTTTGTGTATCACATTGAGCATAAGAAATGCATGGTGTGATGAGCACTTTGTCGATGTGATTCTTTTTTTATGTGTGATTAATCCGAGAGTTTGTAATCGATGATCAATATCGAAATCAATGGTAAGCAAGTAACTGTACCCAAAGGTGGCACCGTAATGGACGGTGCCAGGCAACTCGGGATTTATATTCCTCATTTTTGCTATCACAAAAAGTTGTCGATCGCGGCCAATTGCCGCATGTGTCTGGTACAAGTAGAGAAAGCACCTAAACCCTTACCTGCTTGTGCAACACCTGCAACAGAAGGGATGAAAGTTTATACACACTCGCAGCAGGCAGTAACGGCGCAAAAAGGAGTAATGGAGTTTTTGCTGATTAACCACCCGCTGGATTGCCCTATTTGCGATCAAGGTGGTGAATGTCAGCTACAAGATCTGGCAGTGGGTTATGGCGCCAGTGAATCACGTTATCAGGAAGAAAAACGGGTAGTTACCAATAAAAACCTGGGCCCTCTTATTTCAACTGATATGACACGCTGCATACATTGCACCCGCTGTGTACGTTTTGGTCAGGAAATTGCGGGAATCATGGAATTAGGTATGGCGGGTCGTGGTGAGCATTCAGAAATTTTAGCGTTTGTTGGTAAAACGGTTGATTCAGAATTATCAGGAAACGTGATAGATCTCTGTCCAGTGGGCGCACTGGTGAGTAAACCATTTCGTTATACTGCGCGTCCTTGGGAGCTTTCCCGGAGAAAATCGATCAGTCCTCATTGTGGTCTAGGCAGTAATTTAGTTGTGCAAGTAAAGCAAGATCGCGTGATGCGAGTTTTACCGCGTGACAATGAAGAAATTAATGAATGTTGGTTATCGGATAAAGATCGTTTCTCCTACGAAGGATTAAATTCGGAAGACCGTTTGACCACCCCCATGATCAAGCATAATGGTCAGTGGCATGCGTGTGATTGGCAGGAGGCACTGATATTTACCGTGGAGAGCTTAAAATCAGTGATGGAAAGACATGGTGCAAAAGCTATCGGAGCTTTAGGATCGGCTCATAGCACGCTGGAAGAGCTCTTTTTATTACAGAAATTAATACGAGCACTCGACGGCGGAAATATAGATCATCGTGTACGCCAATCGGATTTCCGGGCTGATAGCCACCTGCAAGGTGTGCCATGGCTAGGAATGAGCATTGCTGATATTCCACAATTGAAATCAGTTTTAATCGTTGGCAGTACCTTACGTAAGGACCATCCTCTTCTGACTCATCGTTTTCGGCAAGCCGTAAAAAATGGAGCACAGCTCAGCATTATTAATCCGATAGACGATGACCTATTAATGAAGATCGCAAACCGTGCCATTGTTGCACCTTCTGAAATGATGCATATGCTGGCGCAAGTGCTTAAAGCGATAATTGAAGATAAACCCGGTGCAGGAGTATCTGAGCACATCATGCAGTCGCTGAAAGCAGTAAAAGTTACCGATGAGGCACGTGCGATTGCAAATAGTATACTGGCTAATAGTCCAGCTGCCGTCTTTTTAGGGAATATTGCTCAGCATCATCCATCCTATGCAGATATCCATGCGATCGCGCAAGTAATTGCCAAATTAACAGGAGCAAAATTTGGATTTCTTGGGGAAGCAGCAAACAGTGTAGGCGCCTATCTTGCAAGAGCGATTCCAAATCAAGGTGTATTGGGAACTGAAATTAAGCATGCTGAGCATGACTCTCAATTCAATGCGGCACAAATGCTGGGTGATAGTTTGAATAATGTTGCGTCTCCTTGTCAGGCCTACATACTCATGAACCTGGAGCCGGAATTTGATGCATATAATCCGCAGCAAGCGATGAAAGCAATAAGCAATGCTGAATTCGTTGTTTCTCTGAGCTCTTTTAAGGGCAATGTGGCGAATTATGCAGATGTAATTTTGCCTATCGCTCCTTTTACAGAAACCTCTGGCACATTTGTGAATACAGAGGGGCGGGTGCAAAGCTTCAACGGTGTGGTTTCACCTTTGGGAGATACTCGTCCTGGCTGGAAAATATTACGGGTGTTGGGTAATTTGCTGCAATTAGAGGGTTTTGACTACGAAACATCAGAGCAAATTCGCGCACAGGTCATTCCGGCTGAAGATGCCATTACAAGATATCTTAGTAATGAGCTAAAAGATTATGAGGTGAATATATCTTCCGAGGAGATGACTGGCTTGCAACGCATTGGAGAGATGCCCATTTATCAGGCAGATCCCATTGTGCGACGCGCTGAACCTTTACAGTTGACTCGTGATGCGATGCCACCGAAAGCGTGGCTCTCTTCTGCATTGCTTAAACAGTTTAATATGAGCGAAGGCGAGATAGTTAGGTTAAAACAGGGAGAGGGTAAAGCGCAGCTTGAAGTAGCTTGTGATGATGGGCTTCCTGCCAATTGTGTGAGGGTAGCTTGTGCGCATCCCAATTCTATAGCCCTGGGTGCAATGTTTGGGGAAATTTCTGTAGAAAAATTATAATAATACGAGTGAGATTCGTTGATGGACTATACACAACAACTGTTTGAACAGATGTTTGGTTCTGAATGGGGCATGACAGTTTTTATTCTGGCAAAGAACCTTTTCTATATCTTTGTGATTGTTGTGCCGTTACTTTTGGCAGTTGCCTATCTCACATTTGCTGAGCGTAAGATCATTGCTTACATGCAGATTAGGGTAGGGCCTAATCGAGTCACTTTTTTCGGTATTCCATGGTTGCGTGGTTGGGGTCAGCCTATCGCAGATGCGGTAAAAGCGATCATGAAAGAAATCATCATCCCCACTGGTGCCAACAAGTTTTTGTTTCTACTCGCACCTATTCTTACGATCGCACCGGCCCTTGCAGCATGGGCAGTGGTACCTTTTTCGCCCGAACTCGTGCTTGCTGATATCAATGCTGGCTTGCTCTATATTTTAGCGATGACTTCATTGGGTGTGTATGGGGTGATCATAGCAGGATGGGCTTCTAATTCTAAATATGCGTTTCTGGGATCGATGCGATCAGCGGCACAGTTGGTTTCATATGAATTAGCGATGGGTTTTGCGCTCGTTTGTGTATTAATGATGGCTGAAAGTCTGAATTTGGGAGATATTGTTAAAGGGCAACAAGGTGATAGTTTACTGAATTGGTATTTAATCCCTCTATTTCCTATGTTCCTGGTCTATTTTATCTCTGGTGTAGCCGAGACAAACCGTGCTCCATTCGATGTTGCCGAGGGTGAATCAGAAATTGTAGCTGGATTCCATGTTGATTATTCAGGAATGGCGTTTACTGTCTTTTTCTTGGCAGAATATGCCAATATGATTTTGGTTGCGACACTTACCAGTATCATGTTTTTAGGTGGCTGGCTTCCTCCCTTGAATATTGCACCGTTTAACTTAATACCAGGGATTATATGGCTGTTAATGAAAATAGCGTTTATGTTATTTTTCTTCCTGTGGTTCCGAGCTACTTTTCCGCGTTATCGTTATGATCAAATTATGCGTCTTGGTTGGAAGATATTTATACCGATTACTTTGATATGGATTGTTCTATTAGGCATACTATTACAGCTCCCTGAATCGATTAAGGAGTTGTTCCCACTGAATTTATGGTTTAAATAAAGGGAGGAAGAGAAATGGAACGTATTAAGCATTTTTTTAAATCCTTTTTTCTGTTTGAATTATTAAAAGGAATGAAAGTTACTGGACGCTATCTTTTTGCGCCCAAGATAACGGTACATTATCCTGAGGAGAAAACACCTCTATCACCACGGTTCCGTGGATTGCATGCGTTACGTCGTTATCCTAATGGAGAAGAACGTTGTATCGCTTGTAAATTATGTGAGGCGGTATGTCCCGCATTAGCCATTACCATTGAGTCAGAAGAGCGAGAAGATGGAACTCGGCGTACGACTCGTTATGATATTGACGGGATTAAGTGTATATATTGTGGTTTTTGTGAGGAAGCTTGTCCGGTTGATGCGATCGTTGAAACTCGTGTTTTTGAATACCACGGCGAAAAGCAAGGTGATCTGATGTATACAAAAGAAATGCTACTTGCATTTGGAGATCGTTATGAAGCGCAGATCGCAAAAGACAGAGAAGCAGATGCACCTTATCGATAAACATATAAATTAACACACATGAACTTTCAGGATTTTTTATTTTATTTTTTTTCCGGGATATTGGTTTTGTCTGCACTAGGGGTCATTACCTTGCGTAATCCAGTCTATGCAGCTTTGCTGTTAGTGCTTGCTTTTTTTAGTTCTGCTGGAATATGGTTGCTTCTGGAAGCTGAGTTTCTTGCTATTACATTGGTGTTGGTTTATGTGGGCGCTGTCATGGTTTTATTCCTATTCGTCGTCATGATGCTGGATATTAATCTTGAGCAATTGCGTGAAGGTTTTTGGAAATGGTTTCCATTTGGTGCATTATTATCGCTAGTTTTAGCTATTGAAATAGGCATGGTCTTGATGGGAAAGCAGTTCAATCTAGATAATATGCCCGTTCCACAACCTCATGGGGCGGATTATAGTAATACCAAAGAATTAGGTCGCTTGATATATACCGAGTATGTCTATGCTTTTGAATTAGCAGCAGTTATTTTACTGGTAGCAATGGTGGCAGCGATTGCGCTTACTTTACGCCATCGTACCGATAAAAGATCACCGAACCCTTCAAAGCAAGTTGCAGTTAAACGAGAAGACCGATTAAGAATAATTTCTATCCCTTCCGAGAGCAAAGAATAAAAATCGTACGCTGATATAAAAATAAAACCATTCATTATATACATTCAGATTAAAAGGTGGTTAGTTGATATCGTTATCTCATTATCTCGTTCTTGGTGCAATATTGTTTGCGATAGGCGTTGTTGGTATTTTCCTCAATAGAAAAAATGTGATTATTCTGTTAATGTCAATCGAATTAATGCTATTGGCGGTCAATATCAATTTTATTGCTTTTTCTCATTTTCTCCAGGATGTAGCCGGGCAGATTTTTGTTTTCTTTATCCTTACTGTGGCAGCTGCAGAAGCGGCTATTGGGCTTGCCATACTGGTAGTGCTCTTTCGTAATTTGCGTACCATTAATGTGGATGACCTAGATGAGCTGAAAGGCTGAGAAGGTAAGTTTTTGCTTCTTTACAAATACAGAACTGTTTGATAACTAACAATTAATATTTCATAACATAGATGGAAAAACTTTATTTGCTGGTCCCGCTGGCGCCACTGATGGGTGCAATCATAGCTGGGCTATTCGGTCGTTTCATAGGCACAATTTGGAGTCATCGAACGACAATCTTCTTAGTTTTCATATCTCTAGTCGCTTCTTTAATCATTTTTTTCGATGCTTACCAGGGAAATACCTATAATGGTAGTGTGTATACCTGGATGGTATTGGGAGATATTCATTTAGAGATCGGATTCTTAATCGATTTACTGACTGCTACCATGATGGTGGTGGTGACGCTAGTGTCGTTGATGGTACATATCTACACCATTGGTTATATGCATGGTGATCCTGGGTATCAGCGGTTTTTTAGTTATATTTCGCTGTTTACTTTTTCCATGCTGATGCTAGTGATGTCTAATAACTTCTTACAGCTTTTCTTTGGCTGGGAAGCGGTAGGACTTGTTTCTTATTTACTTATCGGTTTCTGGTATACACGCCCCACTGCGATATACGCCAACTTGAAAGCCTTTCTGGTTAATCGCGTTGGAGATTTTGGTTTTTTGCTGGGCATTGCATTAGTCCTGATGTATTTTGGAACGCTTGATTACGAAATCGTTTTCGCTCACGCAAATCATATGGCTTCGCATTTCATAGAAATCATACCGGGACAACCCTGGATGTTGATGACAGCGATATGTCTTTTGTTATTTGTTGGTGCTATGGGAAAATCTGCTCAGTTCCCATTACATGTGTGGCTACCTGATTCTATGGAAGGCCCTACCCCGATATCCGCTTTAATTCATGCAGCTACTATGGTAACTGCCGGTATCTTTATGGTTGCCCGGATGTCGCCTCTATTTGAATTGTCTGAAACAGCGTTATCAGTCATCCTGATAATAGGCGCTATTACGACCTTATTTATGGCGTTGGTTGCCGTCGTACAAAATGACATTAAACGTGTAATTGCATTTTCTACCTTATCGCAGCTTGGTTACATGACAGTAGCATTAGGGGCTTCGGCTTATTCGATTGCTATTTTTCATCTTATGACTCATGCCTTTTTCAAGGCAGTACTATTTCTTGGTGCAGGCTCAGTGATTATCGCCATGCATCATGAGCAAGATATGCGTCAGATGGGAGGATTAAAGAAATACATGCCCATCACTTACTGGACGATGTTTGTTGCTGCGCTAGCCAGTGCAGGTGTACCCGGCTTTTCTGGGTTTTTCTCTAAAGATGCCATTATCGAAGCAGCGAAATTTGCCAATATTCCAGGTGCAGAATTTGCTTATTTTTGCGTACTCGCTACAGTATTTGTTACCGCACTTTATACTTTCCGCTTAATGTTTCTGACGTTTCATAGCGAACCACGAATGGATGACCATACGCGTGAGCATTTGCATGAGTCTCCATGGGTTGTGACCGTTCCGCTTATCGTATTGGCTGTGCCGACTGTTGCTGCTGGTTGGCTGATAGGAACAATGGTATTTGGTGATTATTTTGCTGGAGCTATTCAGATACTTCCGGAACATGGAGCGGTTGCAAAATTAGAAGCAGAATTTACCGGTGTCATCGGAATGATGCTGCATGCATTCTCAACGGCACCTTTCTGGCTTTCCCTTGGTGGGATCTTCACTGCTTGGTTTCTATATTTATATAAAACAGAATGGCCTGGCAAAATCAGGAGATTATCAGGGCCAATCTATACATTGCTTGACCGCAAATATTTTATCGATGAGATTTATTCATGGGTATTTGCAGGTGGAACGCGCGCACTCGGATCTGCTTTGTGGAAAATCGGTGATGTCAAAATCATAGATGGATTTTTTGTCAATGGAACAGCACGTGTAGTTGCTTTGACAGCTTCTGTGGCACGGCGTTTCCAATCAGGTTACATATATCATTATGCATTTACCATGATTGGGGGCATCTTCATTTTAATGAGCTTGTGGCTTTACTATTTCTGAAAAGAAATAGTGTGAGAAAAGAAGACAAAGTACCGGATGTAGTTTTCATGGTGCTCTAAAAAAACAAAAACGCATTTACATGTAAACGAAATGGAATAATCATGCTGTTTGGATTCCCGCTATTAAGTTTAGTTATCTGGCTGCCTATTATTGTTGGTCTAATTGTTTTGGCAATTGGCAATGATCGTAATCCTTTATTAGCACGCTGGCTCTCCCTCGTCGGATCAATCTTTGGGTTTATTGTAGCGCTACCGCTCTATATGCATTTTGATCCTTCATTGAGCACGATGCAATTTATAGAAAATCATGTTTGGTTTGAGCGACTGAATGTGCATTATCATTTAGGTATTGATGGCATATCTATGCCACTAATTTTACTGAATTGCTTTATTACACCTTTAATCGTAATAGCCGGATGGGAAGTCATTCGTCAACGTGTTTCCCAGTATTTAGGTGCTTTCTTGATTATGTCAGGCATAGTCAATGGTGTTTTTGCTTCATTGGATGCAGTACTTTTCTATACTTTTTGGGAAGCTTCGCTGATTCCCATGTTCATTATTATTGGTGTCTGGGGCGGCCCCAACAGAGTATATGCAGCGATCAAATTCTTTTTATATACCTTGCTTGGTTCATTGTTGATGCTCATCGCCCTTATTTATTTGTATTACGCCTCTAATGGTAGTTTCTCAATACTGGATTACCACCAGCTACCACTGGCCATGACACCGCAAATATTAATATTTATTGCGTTCTTACTCGCATTTGCTGTCAAAGTACCGATGTGGCCGGTGCACACATGGTTACCGGATGCCCACGTTGAAGCCCCTACGGGCGGGTCGGTCGTGTTAGCTGCTATATTACTGAAGCTGGGTGGTTATGGCTTTCTGCGATTCTCATTGCCAATTGCACCTGATGCGAGTTTATATCTTGCTGATTTAATGATCTTATTATCGTTGATTGCGGTAGTCTATATTGGATTAGTCGCATTGATGCAGCAAGATATGAAAAAGCTTATTGCTTATTCATCGGTATCGCATATGGGTTTTGTAACACTTGGTTTTTTTCTATTGAACGATTTGGGAATAGAAGGGGCCATGGTACAGATGATTTCGCATGGATTCATTTCCGGAGCAATGTTTTTATGCGTAGGTGTACTATATGACAGATTACACTCACGTCAGATTGCTGATTATGGTGGTGTGATTAACAAAATGCCTATATTTGCTGCTTTCTTCATGGTATTCGCTATGGCTAATGCAGGTTTACCTGGTACGAGTGGTTTTGTAGGAGAATTCATGGTCATTATGGGAACCATCAAAGTTAATTTCTGGTATGCATTTTTTGCTGCAATGACGCTTATCCTGGGAGCTTCTTATACATTGTGGATGTATAAGCGTGTCGTATTTGGTGCTGTGGCAAATGTAAATGTAGAAACACTAGAAGATATTTCCAAACGTGAATTTATGTTATTAGCAATTCTGGCCTTCGCAGTATTATGGTTAGGAGTCTATCCGTTCCCTTTGACAGAAATAATGCAGGCTACTGTTGGTAATTTGCTGGAACATATGACACATAGCAAGCTATAACAACTTTAATAACCTATTAGATAATTCCCCAGAATTTGAAGGACAATTAATGGATTTTCTGACGCCTGATTTGACTCCTGCTTATCCAGAGATATTTTTGCTGGTAATGGTATGTGTGGTGATGCTTACTGATCTAATCGTGGGAGAAAGGAGACGTTATTTAGCTTTTTTTCTGGCACAGCTCACATTAATCGGTTGTGCAATTCTCACGTTAACTACTTTCTCTTCAGAAGCCAACTATACCTTTTCAGGTATGTTTATCGATGACGCAATGTCAGACATCCTTAAGTTGATGGTTTATGCAACAGTAGCGGCCGTATTGATCTATTCGCGCATTTACATCGGTGTAAGGGGAATGTTTCGAGGTGAGTTTTTTAGCCTTGCCTTGTTTGCGACACTTGGGATGATGGTCATGATTTCGGCCAGCCATTTTTTGACTCTCTATTTGGGGTTAGAACTGCTTTCACTTTCGCTTTATGCAATGGTTGCTTTACAGCGAGATTCAACTGTTGCTACCGAAGCAGCTATGAAATTTTTTGTATTAGGTGCGCTGGCTTCAGGCTTCTTACTGTATGGCATGTCCATGGTGTATGGTGCAACAGGTAGTTTGCATACTTCAAAGGTAGCAGAGATTATCCAATCAGGCACAATTGATCATGCAGTATTAATAATTGGCCTGGTGTTTATTGTGGCAGGCATTGGCTTTAAGCTCTACGCAGCTCCTTTTCATATGTGGGCTCCAGATGTTTATCAGGGGGCACCTACTGCGGTGACACTCTTTGTGGGTTCCGCTCCCAATCTAGCGAGTTTTGGTTTTGTGATGAGATTGCTCATTGACGGATTAGGAGAGTTGGTAGCTGACTGGCAAGGTATGTTAGTCATTCTGGCGGTGGCATCGATGGTCATTGGTAATCTCGTCGCTATTGCGCAAACTAACATTAAACGGATGTTGGCCTATTCGACCATATCACATATGGGTTTTGTGTTATTTGGCTTTATTGCTGCTGGAGAAAATGGTTATAGCTCATCATTATTTTATGTTGCGGCCTATGTGTTAATGACGTTAGGTGCTTTTGGCATCATCATGATGCTTTCACGAGAAGGCTTTGAGTCTGAGAATATCAGTGATTTTAAAGGACTGAATCAGCGTAGCCCCTGGTTGGCTTTGATCATGATGTTATTGATGCTTTCCATGGCAGGGATACCGCCGATGATTGGTTTTTATGCCAAACTGGCTGTTCTGCAAGCTGTATTAGGAGTTGGCTATATATGGCTGACTGTAGTAGCCGTGATGCTGTCATTGATAGGTGCATTTTATTATTTACGTATTATTAAGTTGATGTATTTCGATGCACCTGAAATCGACAAGCCTATTTCGACTGGAATGGATATCAAGGTTTTGATCGGCATTAATGGTTTGGCAGTGATCATGTTGGGTATTTTTCCACAAACGCTTATGGGACTGAGTCTTTATGCTATCCAGCAGTAGAGATATAGACTAAACCAGCTATCAATCTGATAAATAACCTAACCTTTTCTAACTGGTGACGGTATTTTTTCTTATGGCAAACAGTCAACTTGAAGCTGCTATTACATCCGAGCAATCATTTATCCAGAACTAAATCACTATGTTCTAGCAGAGTGGATGTTTGACTGAATACCAACAATTTAACGGATGCATTCCATTTGCACATTAAGATAGTACAAAGACGAGTCGTAGGCAGCATAAATAATACGGTAAGGAAAGCAGACAAAGTCGGGTTTAATTTAGAAATGACATAAACTGCTCCGCCAGAAAATGTAGCGGAACATTTTAGCGGTGCCCTCTAATAATTTGCTGCTTTCCTGTATGGTGCAGTCTTATTTTATGATTTAGTATAGCTAATTCGGTAAATAGCGCCTGCTTCATCGTCAGATACGAGCAAAGCACCGTCTGGCATGATGAGTATATCCACTGGTCTTCCCCACGCCTTTCCATTTTCTAGCCAACCCTCTGCAAATATTTCTTTTCTGAGTACTTTGTTATTTTCCAGATACACCCATTCCAGTCGATAACCATTATGTGTGCGCTGATTCAAAGAACCATGCTCAGCAATAATAATCTGATTTTTGTATTCTGGTGGAAACATGTCGCCTGTATAAAATCGCATTCCCATTGGAGATACATTTGCGTCTAACTCAACGGTAGGTGGGGTAGATCGTTCACAGCCACGCTTTGCTCCAAATTTGGGGTCAAGAGTGTTTTTACCATGACAATAGGGAAAACCAAAGTGCATACCTTTACTAGGCGCATGATTAAGCTCATTCGGAGGCAAACTGCCACTCATCCAGTCCCTTCCGATATCCGTAAACCATAATTCCTTTGTTTTAGGGTGCCAGTCAAATCCAACCGAATTGCGTACACCTTGAGCAAAAATTTCATAATTACTTCCATCAGGCATGAGGCGTGAAATGAGTGCATACTGAGACTGATCTGCTTCACAAGCATCGCAAGGAGCGCCTACTGAGGCGTAGAGCAAATCGTCAGGACCAAAAGCAATAAAACGCTCTGCATGAAAGGATTCCTTAGGAAAACTATCGATTACAACCGTAGGCTGAGGTGGCTGATCAAGATTTTCTTCAATCTGATCATAACGAAGGATCCGGTTGATTGCTACCACATATAATGCTCCTTGATGAAATGCAACACCAGAAGGTAATTTAAGATTGCTGGCAATGGTTCTAATCTGCCGTTTACCATGATGATCCGTGATAGCATAAACATTGCCCGCAGATTTTGATCCGACAAATACCGTTCCTTTGTCACCTATTGCAAGCGCGCGAGCATCAGGTACTTTCGCCCATAAGCTGATGGAAAAACCGGGTGGTAATTTGATTTTTTCAAGGGGCAAATCCACTTCTTGGGCAGCAGCTTGTGTGTAATTGCCAAAAATAAGAATAGAAAGAGTTAAAAATAGGGACAATTTCATAGCATGCGTTTATTAGGATGATTGTTATTTTGATTAGATATTTCTTAGTTAAAGGATGAAAATTAAAAAATATTGGTATCCATATTTAATTTTCAACTTGAAATTTATTAATTCATCCCCACAATGTTACCGCATTTTTTAAGGAGAAAACTATGCAGGCTGCAATAAACAAAGAACATATGAGTTTTCAGGCTGAGGCCAAACAGCTTTTAAAGTTAATGATTCATTCTTTATACAGCAATAAAGAAATATTTTTACGGGAGTTGATCTCAAATGCTTCAGACGCGGCTGATAAGTTACGTTTCGAAGGGTTAACAGATGCTGCTTTATATGAGTCAGACTCTGATCTAAAAATTCTTGTAAGTTATGACAAAGAGGCGCGCACTATTACTATTTCAGATAATGGTATTGGCATGTCCCGTCAGGAGGTCATTGATAACATTGGCACAATTGCCAAGTCAGGTACACGAGAATTTTTTAATTCATTAACAGGTGATCAAGCCAAAGATGCCCATTTGATCGGGCAGTTTGGGGTAGGTTTCTATTCTGCATTTATCGTAGCAGATAAAGTAACACTGATTACACGGCGTGCCGGCCTGACACCCGAACATGGAGTGCAGTGGGAATCGACTGGAGAGGGAGATTACACGCTAGAAACAGTGGAAAAGAAAGATCGTGGCACCCAAATAATTTTGCACTTACGAGAAGATGAAGACGAGCTATTGAGTGGTTTCCGGTTGAAATCAATCATTCGCCGATATTCAGATCATATTACGTTGCCCATTGTGATGAAGAAAGAAGAATGGTCGCAAGAGAGTAATGAATATAAAATTACTGAAGAAGATGAAACCATTAATCAAGCCAGTGCTTTGTGGGCGCGATCAAAAAGTGAGATTACAAAGGAGCAATATGAAGAATTCTATAAACATGCCGCTCATGATTTTGAACCCCCACTGGCTTATATTCATGCCAAGGTAGAAGGTAAGCAAGAATACACGCAGTTACTTTACATCCCATCGCGTGCACCCTTTGACTTATTTGATCGTGAACGTCGTCACGGTATCAAACTGTATGTTAAGCGCGTTTTTATCATGGACGACGCAGAAAAATTATTGCCGAATTACTTACGTTTTGTGCGTGGGATCATTGATTCTAATGATTTACCACTCAATGTTTCGCGCGAAATTCTGCAAGAATCAAAAGATATTGACAATATTCGAGCTGGCTCAGTCAAGAAAATTCTTGGATTGATTGAAGACTTTGCTAGTAGTGATAAAGAAGAGGATCGCGATAAGTTCACAACCTTCTGGAAGGAATTTGGGCAGGTATTGAAGGAAGGTGTAGGTGAAGATTATGCTAATCGCGAGCGTATCGCTAAATTACTACGTTTTGTTTCAACTCACAGTGATACTGACGAGCAAACGGTATCGCTTGATGATTATGTTGCACGCATGAAAGAGGGACAAGAAAAAATCTATTACGTGACCGCCGATAGCCTAAAAGCTGCTCGAAACAGCCCGCATCTGGAGATATTCCGCAAAAAGGGAATTGAGGTTTTACTCCTATCCGAGCGTGTAGATGAATGGTTAGTAGCCAATTTATCCGAATATGGCGGTAAGTCTCTCCAATCAGTAGCCAAAGGCAGCCTTGATCTCGGTAAATTAGAAGACGAAGCAGAAAAAAAAGAACAAGAAAAAGAAGCCGATGGGTATAAGGAACTCACCACAAAAATGAAAGAAGTATTGGGTGAGCGCATCAAGGATGTACGGGTGACATTCCGTTTGACCGAATCACCTGCATGTCTAGTCGTGGATGCCTATGATATGAGCGGTAATCTGGAACGTATGCTTAAATCCGCAGGGCAGAAAGTGCCCAATACCAAACCTATCTTAGAAATTAATCCACATCATCCCATGGTACAACGCCTGAAATACGAAGAAACAAAATTTTCTGATTGGAGCAATATACTGTTCGATCAGGCCTTGCTTGCTGAAGGCGGCCAACTTGAGGATCCGGCAACCTTTGTGAAGAGGTTGAATGATTTACTTTTGCAAAATGTGCTGAGTGGTCAATAATAAAACGGCTGATGGGGGCGTGATCTTGTTGTTTGCCCCCACTAAGCCTGTAAATTGAAGGGGAGGAGAGACAATGAGTGATACAACGGAAGCCGGACCATTAAAGGATTACCAGGCAAGATTGATCACACCCTTTGCTGTATTAGGTATCTGTACAGAAGAAGATTGGTTGACCGACATCGATTATCTCCCATTGGATATTCCTCCACTCGCCCCAGACAATCCGCTGGCAGAAGAAGTTTGTCGTCAACTGCTAGCTTATCAGGATGATCCGACTTTTGTTTTTGATCTTTCGCTTCATATCGCGGGAACTCCTCATCAAAAGCGGGTATGGGAAGTTATTCAGCAGATTCCATGTGGATCAACTCGTAGTTATGCCGATATTGCTTGTCAATTACATTCTGCGCCCCGTGCAGTGGGACAAGCATGTGGTGCCAATCGTCTTCCTATCATTGTGCCCTGTCATCGTGTCATCGCTAAAAACGGTGGTCTCGGAGGCTTCATGCACGCAAGCGATGGTATGCCACTTAATATCAAACGCTGGCTCCTTAACCATGAACGCGTATGAATTCATCTGAGATAAATGCAAAGTTATTAGATGAATTCACTGATGCACTATGGCTTGAAGATGGTTTATCCCGTAACACCCTGGCAAGCTATCGCAGTGATTTGGAGCAATTAGGTGCATGGTTAGCTAAACAAAGCCAACAAACACAATCGTTCATCGACGCAACCCATGCTGATTTATTGGCATTTCTAGCCAGCAGAGTTTCCTCTATGGCCAAAGCCAGTACTACGAGTCGCGAATTGTCAAGCATGAAGCGGTTTTATCGTTTCTTGCTGCGCCAGGGGAAGATCAGAATTGATCCTTCTCTCAACATCGAAAGCCCCAGATTACCACGCTCTCTACCTGAGAGCCTGACTGAGGCAGAAGTTGAAGCATTGCTCAGCGCACCGGATATTACGCAGCCATTGGGCCTGCGCGACCGTGCGATGCTGGAGGTGCTTTATGCGACAGGGCTACGTGTATCTGAACTTGTGGGCCTTAGAGTTGCTCAAGTCAGCTCGGATATGGGCATAGTACGTGTCATGGGTAAAGGTAGCAAGGAACGCTTGGTTCCTCTTGGTGAAGAAGCGCTTTACTGGGTGGATGATTATGTCAAAAAGGCTCGTCCATGCTTGTTGGATAACAAAGTGACCGACAAATTATTTGTGACAGCCCGCAGTGATACCATGACCCGTCAAACTTTCTGGCATCTCATTAAGCGTCATGCACAACAGGCTGGTATTGTTAAATCCCTATCACCCCATACCTTGCGCCATGCGTTTGCTACCCATCTTCTCAATCACGGTGCCGACCTGCGTGTTGTCCAGCTATTACTGGGGCACGCAGACATTTCTACTACACAGATTTATACCCATGTAGCCAGAGAAAGACTAAAGCAACTCCATGCTAAACATCATCCCCGAGGTTAGTATGTGCTTAATTCCATTTCTAAATCAAGCATGATGTAAAGGCGAGCCGCAGACAGTATCCATCATGCGGCAAGGTGAAGCTAACAAAGCCAGTTTTGATGCCGAAATGGAATAAATACCCAATATCAACTTCGTTTAGCCAGCAACAGAAAAATAGTCGTACTTATCAGTAGCAAAAAAGCCAAAAGTGACCAATCTGGAATAGTAAGAGACAGCAGTTGCCAGCTGACATCTGCGCAATCGCCATTCGCTTCAAACATACCAGGCCACCACTCTGCAATAGGTAATGCATTCAGAAAAGCTTCCTCTGGGCTGATACCGCACTCAAAGGATTCAGGATAACGTATCAGCCAGGCATGGCGACCTGCAATGATGGCACCCAGCAGAGCAAAGATAAGCATCAGACTGCCATATACTCTGCGCCCGATTTTTGGGGGGTTATGCAGGAAAGCTAATAGTGCAGTCAGCCCGACGCACCAATAAGCGATGCGTTGTGCTACACAAAGCGGGCATGGCAGTAAGCCTTCTACCCTTTGCAGAAAGAGCGCATAACCAATCAAGCCGGCGCAACTTAAAAAAATTAATAAGAAGATAATTCGCATCGATTGGCTTCTCTAAGACACTTTAGTTGAAGATGATTAAGGGTATTTGAGTAATGGATAATTTTATATAAATAATATTTCAAGATAAGGTGGTATCAGATTGCTGACAGTCAATGTTTTTAGTTTTCTTACGCATACTGCCACTGATTATTTTATATTCAAGTAGGCGGCATTCCAATGCACCATTAAACAAGGGAATACGGCGTGAGGCAGTCAACCGTATCAATTTGGGCAAGAGCGGATCGGCGGTAAAAATATAAGCATTCCAGCCCGGGAATTTCTTTTTCAGCACATCTCCTAGCTTGGGGTAAAGTTGTGCAAGCGCTTGTTGCTCGCCAATACGTACCCCATAAGGAGGATTAGTGACGAGGATTCCACTTGCGGCTGGCGCAGTGATTTCGAGCACATTGGCTTGCTTTAAGCTGACGACATCGATTAATCCAGCGGCAGTCAGATTATTGCGAGCATGAGCGAGTGCATAGCCGTATAAATCACTGCCAAAAATGGGTTGGGGAATATAAGGGAGTTGTTGATCCTGAGCTGATTGCTTGAGCTGTTGCCATAATGTTGCATCCAGTAATTTGAATTTTTCAAATGCGAAATGCCGTCCTGATCCCGGGGCAATGCGGCAGGCCATCTGAGCTGCTTCCATTAAAAATGTACCACTACCACACATCGGATCAAGTAACGGTATACCGGGTTGCCAGCCAGCAAGATATAAAATGCCTGCTGCCAAATTTTCACGTAAGGGCGCTTCTCCAGCATGTTGTCTTAAACCGCGTTTAAACAGCGCTTCACCTGAAGTATCCAGATAAAGGGTCAATATCTGGGCATCAAGAAAAGCGTGAATACGAATGGCAGGGTTGACGGTATCGACATTCGGGCGCTGACCACAAACGTTACGGAATTTGTCACAAATGGCATCTTTGATTCTGAGTGTGACGAAATCCAGGCTGCGCAATGGACATTTTATGGCGGCTAAATTGACTCGTATAGACAGTTCCGGGCCAAACCATTTATGCCACGGTAGCGCATGAGTGATGTCATAAATATTCGCCTCATTGTGGTAGGGTTGACTGGCAATTTGCCATAGAATTCGACTGGCGATACGGCTTTCTAGATTAGCACGATAACAAATACGCCAATCGCCTTGAAACGCAACACCACCGTGTAATGTTTGAATCGCTGCTGCACCGACTTGTGCCAACTCACTGGCGAGCACGGATTCAAGGCCGCGCGGGCAGGGTGCAAAAAAATGCTGAAATTTCATGGGGTAAATCAGTCAGCTGACGCTATTTTTTATTTTCCTGTCCATGCTGCATAGGCAAACAATAGCCATGCACTCATGTAAGAAAGACCTCCGAACGGCGCGATTACGCCCAGTCCACGTATTTCGGTGACGCTTATAATATAAAGCGTGCCGGAAAACAATACAATGCCAGTAACCATTAGCCAGCCTGATAATTTCAATAATCGCGATTGTGATAAATTGGTTAATAATCCCAACCCAACTAAGATAAGCCCTAACGCATGGTAAAAATGATATTGCACGCCGGTTTGAAAGATAACGAGCATATCGGTCGTCAATGTATGCTTTAAGCCATGCGCGCCTAAAGCACCGAAAAGTACGCACAAAAAAGCATTAATCGCACCAAGTGTGAGAAAGATTCTGGGCATTATCAGTTAAATTCCTTTTAAATTATTTATGAATAAGAGTGAGATAAAAATTTATCCACGAAGTCATTCCATTTCCAGATCAAACATGACGCGAAGACGAGCCGCAGGCAGGATCAATCATACGGCAAGTGAAGCCGACAAAGTCAATTTTGATTTAGAAAAGGGATAACGTTGCCAAAGTCTGCATCACTCTGATCAAATTGTCTATCAACACTTATTTTCCTGTCTCAGTTACCTTAGCTTGCGCCCATCCTTTAGCAAAAGTGATTCGGATATCATCCATCGCATGAATTTGTTGCCAATTATGCACAATATGACCATCAGTTGTATAAGTAATGCTATAACCACGCGCTAGTACCGCTTGCGGATTAAGATGTACCAGGTGTGCCTGTTGACGCTGAAGATTATTTTCCAACATTTGGATTTGATGTATGCCGGCACGGCGTAACCGAAGCGCCATATCATGTTGCTGCTTGAACAGAAAAGGAATATCTGGTGAGCTTGTGTGCATGCGCCGATTAAGCTCATTTAGCTTCCAGCAAAGTGTTTCCCTATATCTTAAGTAGGCATTTAACAGCCTTTCCTGCAAGTGATGAAGATGTTTTGCTTGATGGTAAATACGATCGCCGGGATGTTGCAGACGGTGCGTCAGCAAATCGGTCATTTGCATGCGTCGCTCAATGCTACGTTGTATGGCATGCTGCATGCGCTGACCTAAATGACGGAGGTGATTGGAAATCTCTTGAGCGTTTGGAGAAGCAATTTGTGCGGCGCCTGTAGGGGTAGGGGCGCGCACATCTGCGACAAAATCAGCAATAGTAAAGTCCGTTTCATGGCCAATACCCGTTACAATGGGAATGGAGCAAGCATAAATGGCTCGTGCGACAATTTCTTCATTGAATGCCCATAAATCTTCAATCGACCCGCCCCCACGGCAGAGGATCAGCACATCACATTCCATCCGTTTTATGGCTAAGTGGATGGCAGCGGCTATCTTGGCAGCGGCACTTTCTCCCTGCACCGGTGCAGGATAAATAATCACGGGCAATGCAGGCATTCGACGCTGCAATGTAGTTAACACATCATGTAATGCAGCAGTATTGAGCGAAGTAATAATGCCGATTTGCCTCGGGAAAGTAGGCAGTGCTTTTTTGTGAGTTGGGTGGAATAATCCTGCGTGTTCCAGCTTAGCTTTGAGCCGTTCAAACGCTTCATATAATAATCCTAGTCCGGCACGGCGAATGTTTTCAACATTAAGTTGGAATTCACCCCGTGCTTCATAAAGTGTTACCAAAGCGTGAACCTCTACTTGCATACCTTCTTTAGGTTGCCAGTTCAGATACTGATTTTTATGATGAAACATGACACAGCGTACCTGAGCGTTGGTATCTTTGAGAGAAAAATACCAATGACCAGAATGGTATTGCTTCAGATTGGAAATTTCACCACTTACCCATAAGAGCGGCAGGGCATGTTCTAGTAGCTCCCTTGCACTCCGATTTAATTCGGTGACACTTAATACGGATTGAAAGCCAATCGGCTGAAAGGAAAGATTCATTTCACTATTTTACAATAATTCATATTTATCCTAATTATTCTTTAGAAAGTGAAATGTCTTGTGGAAACAAGCATGATAATGCAACATATTGTTATTAAATATTTTTATTAAGTTCAGAAATTAAACAGATTTAAAAACAATCCTTTATAAGACTAATTTTTTACATTATTCATGGCTATAAACAAATTTATCCACAGAAGTTATAGGTAATTCCATTTCTAAATCAAACATGACGCGAAGGCGAGCTGGAGACAGTATCAATAATACGGGAAGGTGAAGCCGGCAAAGTCAGTTTTGATTTAGAAATGGAATAAGAAAGAATATTGATATTTTCTTGCTGAAAATACCTTGTCACGGTAAATTATGATTCGGTATATCTTTTTTACTCTTGATTTTTTATTATAGCGGGCATCTCGGATTAAACGTTCAGTACGCGAGTGTTCTTCACAATCCATCTGATTGACTCAACAAAGTATTCAGCAATTGCAAAATATATGAAATGCCACTATCTGGGGGATTAACGCGTGTTTTCAATTATTCAAGCTGCCGGTTGGCCGATATGGCCAATCATCTTTGCTTCCATTGTCGCAATTGCCATTATCGTCGAGCGTTTATGGAGTCTTCGTCTGAGTAAGGTCGCTCCCAGGGATTTACTGCCAAGCATATTAGAGGAATACAATAGAACAGGAACAAACGCAGAGATGTTGTCGCGCTTAGAGAACAACTCACCCTTGGGGCGCATTTTTGTAGTAGGGCTCAGAAATGTTGGTAATTCACGTGAAGTTATGAAAGAGTCCATTGAAGAAGCAGGGCGTAGCGTGGCACATGAGCTTGATCGCTATCTGACTACCTTGGGAACTATTGCTTCCTTGAGTCCGTTAATGGGATTATTCGGCACATTAATTGGTATGATCGAAATTTTTGGTTCCAATGCGTCTACAGGAAGTAATCCGGCACAACTCGCCCATGGTATATCGGTAGCATTGTATAATGCTGCCTTTGGCATACTTGTAGCGATACCCAGCATGATTTTTTATCGGCATTTTCGTGCCAAAGTAGATACTCTTGTCATGGAAATGGAATTGCAGGCTTTAAAGCTGGTTGAAGTTATCCATGGGGAACGTCAAATTTAAACAAGATAAACAATAGTAATTCCATTTCTGAATCAAACATGACGCGAAGGCAAGCCGCAGGCAGTATCAATCATACGGCAAGGTGAAGCCGACAAAGTCAGGTTTGATTTAGAAATGGAATAAGACCTGACATAAGCTAAATGTGACCAGCTTTTTTGGATGATCGTTTACCACAATATCTTATTGTGTATTTTACTATTTCTGTTTATATAAGTTGCGCTTTCCTGTCTAATATGTGATTTAAAGGAGTTGTTTTGTCAAATTATGGTTGTTCTCTTGTTACTGGGGGAGGGGGGTTTATTGGGACACATCTAGTAAGTCAGCTTCTGGAACAAGGTGAGACAGTAAAAGTATTGGAGCTTGAAGATGTCTCCCTACCGAATGACGTACAAGTAATACGAGGTTCTGTAACTGATGCTGATACGGTGCGACGTGCTTTAAAAGGTGTGCAACGTCTTTATCATCTGGCGGGAAACCCGGATTTATGGGCGCAAGACAAGCGCGTGTTCAAGCAAGTGAATTACGAGGGGACACGTACTGTGTTATCAGAGGCAGCGCAAGCGGATCTTGATGTTGTGGTATATACTTCTACTGAGTCAATATTGACTGGCAAGAAACAAGGAGATCGCCCTATTGATTC
Organism: Nitrosomonas communis; assembly: GCF_001007935.1. Taxonomy (NCBI): domain Bacteria; kingdom Pseudomonadati; phylum Pseudomonadota; class Betaproteobacteria; order Nitrosomonadales; family Nitrosomonadaceae; genus Nitrosomonas; species Nitrosomonas communis. Next base: position 860,600 of record NZ_CP011451.1, on the reverse strand, counting down.
ATCAATCCAGCGAGAGCTGCATGAAATGCCTGGACCTTATTGTCGTTCAAAATTTCTTGCGGAACAAATAGCTTTTGACGCTACAAGAAAGGGATTGCCAGTAGTGATTGTTTCTCCGACATTACCCATAGGGCCTGGCGATCGCAGGATTACACCTCCCACGCGTATGATTCTGAATTTTTTAAATTGTAAAATGCCTGCTTATCTTGATTGTAAGTTTAATATGGTTGATGTGCGGGATGTAGCGAAAGGGCATATTCTGGCAGCTCAGTATGGCCGTCCAGGAGAGCGTTATATTCTGGGCAATGAGAATCTGACTTTGGGGGAGTTACTGCTAATGATTGAAGATATTACTGGATTGGCTATGCCAAAATTTCGCATTCCTCATTGGGTCGCTCTCATTGTGGGAGCGCTATCTGAATTGTCAGCGGATTATATTACGCGTAAACCTCCCAAGGCTCCATTGACGGGGGTCAGACTTGCAGCTCGTTCCATGTTTTTCGAAAGTAATAAAGCCGTGAAAGAATTGGGTTTCCAGCAAAGCTCAATACGACAGGCCCTGATTGACCAGATTGAATGGCTGGTTAAAGAAGGGTACGTGACGAGTACTTTAACACTACATAAGAATATGTGATGCATCATGTTTATAGAATTCTGTTTAGCCTTTTCTATCCAGTATCTTAGTGGCTATAGAGGCTTATCATTTTAACAAGATAAAAGGCTGACTTTGGATATGAGACAAAATCATTTAGTTATTATCTTGTTGTCTTTTCTGGTGATGGTCTGTACAGGTTGTACATCTACACCAAAAAATGAAAATGAGATGGATATGGCCGATCCTCATGAATCCTTTAATCGTAAATCTTATTGGTTTACGGACGTGATTGATCGGAATATTTTGGAGCCAGTGGCAGATGTTTATATAGAGCATGTGCCTGTTGCTGTACAGCGTCCTATTGGGAATTTTTATCGCAACCTCGCTTATCCGAATGTTGCCTTGAATGCTTTCCTGCAGGGGAAAATACGTCAGGGATTTGAGGACAGTCTGCGTTTCGCGATTAATTCAACCATTGGTATATTCGGGCTCGCTGATATGGCGGGTCATATGGGTTTCAAGGAGCATGATGAGGATTTTGGGCAGACATTGGGCGTATGGGGGTTAAATAGTGGTTCTTATATATTTGTTCCCGTATATGGACCAAGCAGTCAGCGAGATATAGCGGATTTGCCTGTCAGTTTATTTACTGATGCTTTGTTTTATGCGAGTTATGCCATCAGTGGACCCATAATGATTCCCCTTGTATTTCTAAGAGTGGTAGATAAGCGCGCAAGACTTTCAGGACCAATGAAAATTCGTGATCAATCGGCTTTGGATCCGTACTTGTTTGTACGCGAAGCCTATACACAGCAACGGGAATTCCTGATCCATGATGGTAACCCTCCCACCGATCGTTACAATCATCTTTATATCGATATAGAAGAAGTGGATGATGATGAGAATGATGAAAAGAGTGATGATGAGAATGATAAAAAGAGGAATAAAGTTACTGAATAAATCAGTTTCAGGTGTGGTAGATCTTTATAGCGGTTCTTTTTTGTTGTGAGGTAGCAACTGGATATCAGAATTTTGTATTTAAGTTGAATAACAAAAAAGAGAGGTTCATAAAATAATTATATTTCAATATGTTGAATAGAGGTTTCTAATGTTTATGTCTAGAATGTCACAACAGGTCTTTGCCTTTATAAACATAAAAAGGACAGCCCTGATGGGTCAATGGCTGAAATCAGGCAATTTGACTATAGACGAAATGAATACATCCAAGCTGAATAACGCCATTTCTTCAGCACGCAACGCATTATATTCTGTACAAGAAAAAAATGGTCACTGGTGTTTTCCATTAGAAGCAGATTGTACGATTCCTGCAGAATACATCCTGATGATGCATTTTATGGATGAAGTCGATACCGTTCTCGAATACAAGTTAGCTCGCTTTATTCGTGAGCAACAAAATATGACCCACGGTGGCTGGGCGCTTTATTATGGCGGCGCATTTGATCAAAGCTGTAGTATCAAGGCTTATTATGCACTGAAGCTTGTGGGAGATTCTTCCGATGCTCCGCACATGGTGCGTGCTCGCTCTGCTATTCTGTCGCATGGTGGGGCGGCGCGCGCCAATGTGTTTACTCGACTATTGCTTGCCATGTATGGCCAGATACCGTGGCGAGGTGTTCCATTTGTTCCTGCAGAGATTATTTTGTTCCCGCGCTGGTTTCTTTTCCATCTTAGCAAAGTGGCGTATTGGTCGCGTACTGTCATGATTCCACTTTCTATTCTCTGCTCTTTAAAAGCCAAGGCGGCTAATCCAAGAAATATCCATGTTAGGGAGTTATTCACGGTTCCACCCGAAGAAGAACAGGATTATTTCCCAGTCCGTACTCCGCTTAATCGATTTTTTTTGTATATGGAGCGCTTGGGCTCAAAGCTTGAACCGCTGATTCCAACCTTTGTACGGAAAAAAGCATTACATCGTGCAGAACAATGGGTGATCGAGCGTCTTAATGGGGAATGTGGTTTAGGAGCCATTTTTCCAGCTATGGTCAATGCCTATGAGGCTCTGGCGCTGCTCGGCTATGCCTATGATCATCCCTATCGCCAGCAATGCCGCTTAGCACTTCAGGGATTGCTGGTTGATGAAGGTGAGCGTGCATGGTGTCAGCCTTGCACCTCTCCAGTTTGGGATACTGTTTTGGCCTGTCTTGCTTTACAGGAGGATCGCGATGCTGATCAACGACCAGTTCGACGAGCCCTTGACTGGCTCATTACTCATCAAATACTGGACGCCCCAGGTGATTGGCGTGAGCGACGGCCAGATGTACCGGGCGGTGGCTGGGCATTTCAATATGCTAATCCGCATTATCCGGATCTGGATGATACCGCTGCGGCCGCCTGGGCGTTGCATCAAGCTGGCTCCGCTGATTATCAAGAAAATGTACAGCGTGCAGCCAACTGGCTTGCTGGTATGCAATCTAGTAATGGTGGCTTTGCCGCTTTCGATATTGATAATACTTATTATTATCTCAATGAGGTGCCTTTTGCAGACCACGGTGCTTTGCTTGACCCACCCTCTAGCGACGTGACCGCTCGATGTGCCGGTTTTCTGGCAATGTATGGCGATCAGCAACATACGCAGGCAGTGGAACGTGGTCTGGCCTATCTATTTAGCGAACAAGAATCCAGTGGTGCTTGGTTTGGTCGATGGGGCAGCAATTATATTTATGGCACTTGGTCGGTATTAGAAGCCATGCGGCTGGCAAATGTTGACAAGGAGCATCCGGCCATCCGTCGTGCGGTAGAGTGGTTAAAATCTGTTCAGCGGGATGATGGTGGCTGGGGCGAAACCAATGATACGTATTTTGATCCTCAGCGCGCCGGACAATTTGAGCAGAGTACCTCATTTCAGACAGCTTGGGCATTACTTGGTCTGATGGCTGCTGGAGAAATACACAGCCAGACAGTTGAGAAAGGAATTAATTATTTGCTTAAGACGCAGAATACTGATGGATTATGGTACGAACCATGGTTCACGGCACCAGGTTTTCCGCGTGTGTTTTATTTGAAATATCACGGTTATTCAAAGTATTTTCCCTTGTGGGCGTTGATACGATATCGTGCGCTGACTGGGAGAAACCCCTCGTGAGCTTAGTAGGCATTGTCACCGCAATGCGCGCAGAAGCGAAATGCATCACGCCACGCCGGCTTCCTTTCAATGAAATGGTTCGGCTCAGAGAAGGAACGGCAATCTGGGTATGTGGTATAGGAAGCGAGGCTGCCCGGCAGGCTGCAGCGGGATTGCGTGACAGAGGAGTATCAGCTCTTGTGAGCTTTGGCGTAGCAGGTGCATTGGATGAGACTTTGCGTCCTGGTGATCTGGTTCTTCCTGAACGTGTCCATACAGAGTATGCTCACCCTGTTGCCTTGGAATGGCGTAATCGCATCATAAAGCATCTACCCAAGCACGTGAAAGTCGCGGGAGGTACCTTAGCTACCAGTCAGCAGGTATTGACTTCGAAAGATGAGAAACGGAGATTTTCTGCAAAAAATGGCGCCTGTGCGGTCGACATGGAAAGTGGCGCTATTGCCGAGATCGCGGTCAATGCTGGAATACCCTTTGTAGCAGTACGTGCTATTACCGATCCTCTCGAATTTTCGCCTCCACCCATCTTAATGAGTGCAGTCTATCCTGATGGCAGTGTCAACATGCTCTACTTGCTAGAGTTGATTTTGCGCCGATCCGTTAATGTGGGTACTTTGCTGCGTCTTGCGCCGAGTATGCGTGCAGCTTGTGCTACGCTGCTGTCGGTAGTAAAACATGCGGATATCGAATTAGGGGGTACATTCTCACCTCAATATTGAACTAAAAACCCACCGTTGATTGTTTGATTGGAAAGTTGGCTCAGGATATAGCGGTATCTTCAAGATTTTCTCATTCACTAGAATGGGATGCGGTCGCTACCAAGTGTACCGTAGCCGCACTTCAATTACCGTACCCTCCACCGCGATCAATGGCGGGTTTTTGGTTGATTTATTTCACAACAATCGCCTTTTATCCCCTCGGGTGAACCCTATTAGCGGTTGGTTGATTCCTCTGCCATAAGCGATCGCCTTGAATAATTCACCCATTTCAGCTGGACTGACTAATCTTTGTAATTGATTGGCCAATGGCAAATATTGATGGGGAATGTCAGCGGGTGTTCGAGATAGGACCTCAGTAATACCGCAATTGATTAACAAGTTTGCTTGAGTGGTATAGCCAAGTAACTATTGAACTAAAAACCCACCGTTGATTGTTTGATTGGAAAGTTGGCTCAGGATATAGCGGTATCTTCAAGATTTTCTCATTCACTAGAATGGGATGCGGTCGCTACCAAGTGTACCGTAGCCGCACTTCAATTACCGTACCCTCCACCGCGATCAATGGCGGGTTTTTGGTTGATTTATTTCACAACAATCGCCTTTTATCCCCTCGGGTGAACCCTATTAGCGGTTGGTTGATTCCTCTGCCATAAGCGATCGCCTTGAATAATTCACCCATTTCAGCTGGACTGACTAATCTTTGTAATTGATTGGCCAATGGCAAATATTGATGGGGAATGTCAGCGGGTGTTCGAGATAGGACCTCAGTAATACCGCAATTGATTAACAAGTTTGCTTGAGTGGTATAGCCAAGTAACTGCAGATCGCTCGCTAATGCAACCTCATTGATCGCGCTAAAATTAACGTGGCTGGTAATATCCTGCAATCCAGGTAAGTAAAAGGGGTCATCGTGAACATGGTGGCGATAATGACACATCAGGGTGCCCTGGTTGCGCTGCGGATGATAATATTCGCTTTGCCCGAAGCCATAGTCAATCAGCAGAATCATGCCTCGGTGAAGTATCTGCGCCAGGCTGCGCATGAAATGTCGATTAGCTAGACTGATTTCACTGAGGTAGCGGAAGGGATCGTGATTCATTGCCTCTTTAAATGGAGGTAACGCTTGTGCAATTTCAAATAGCTCTCCAGCAATCAAAGGGCGATCCTGCCATTCAAAATTCTGTTGATCCCAGGTAACACCGCGTTCGTAGAGATGATGGTCTTGCCATATTACTAAATGAACCGGCATCGCATCGAGCACTTCATTGGCCAGTATAAGTCCGTTAAATTCATGTGGTAAGCTGGTAAGCCATTGAACTAATGAAATAAGATGCGGCGCACATTTTTCGAATAGTTCGCGTTGCCGCTGCTGTAAATCAGCGCTAACTTCCAAAATAAAGTATTGTCGTGGTAAATGGTTCAATTGCTCTAGTTCAAGCAGTAGATCGAGTGCCAGTTTGCCAGAACCTGCGCCAAACTCCAGAATATCGCTATAACCGATCAGTTCGAATACCTGAACAGCTTGCTGTGCCATGGTTTTACCAAATAATGAAGAAATTTCCGGTGCTGTGACAAAGTCGCCGGCATAACCCAATTTGGTAGCGCCAGCGCTGTAATAGCCCATGCCAGGTGTGTAGAGGGTAGCTTCCATAAAATCAGCAAATGAAATCCAACCACCTGCGGCATTAATTCTTGCCTGGATAGTGTTTTGTAACGCTTTACTATGCTGAAGCCCGGCTTCGCTGGGGGGAGGTAAAGTAATAGAAGGCATATAAGTAGAACGGCCTTGTTTATGGTAGATTGTGAAAAAGGGATTATAAATGTAGCGCGTGCAAAAGGGGAATAATGAATGACTTTGAAAAATAAAGTGATTCTGGTTACGGGCGGGGCCAAGCGAGTAGGAGCGGCCATTTGTTGCAAGCTGCATGCACAGGGTGCCAATCTGATGGTGCATTATCGTTCTTCTCAGAATGATGCGCAAATGTTGCGACAAACTCTCGAACAAATGCGCCCAGACTCGGTTGAGTTAATTCAGGCTGATCTACTGGATATTGAGTGCCTGCCTGATTTGATCAAGGAAACTGTACGGCGATTCGGTAAGCTGGATGCATTGGTGAACAATGCTTCCAGCTTCTTTTCTACACCTGTTGGTCAATTTACTGAACAAGCCTGGATAGATTTAATTGGTAGCAACCTGAAAGCTCCCTTGTTTTTATCCCAGGCAGCCGTACCTTATTTAGAAAAACGATATGGTTGTATTGTTAATATCGTGGATATCCATGTGGAACAGCCTTTGAAAAACTATGTGATTTATAACGCGGCGAAGGGTGGATTAGCTGCGCTTACCCGATCGCTTGCCTTAGAGCTGGCCCCGCTTATTCGTGTTAATGGTGTCGCACCGGGTCCTATTTTATGGCCAGAACATGAAGAATGGGTTGATCCATCATTACGCAAAGAGATCATAGACAGGACACTCCTCAAGCGCATGGGAGAACCGGAGGATATTGCCAACACAGTGTATTTCTTAATCGCGCATGCACCGTTTATTACCGGCCAGATCATTGCAGTGGATGGCGGGCGCAGTATCAATCTGTAATGGCTTATACTAATTTTCAATAGAAATAATAATTACAGAATTACGTAATATCTTGTAAATAAATACTTTCATATGAAAAATTATTGAATTTTTATTCAAAATTGGAATTATTCTGTTTCCCAATCCAACATGGCGCGCAGGCAAGCCGCAGACAGGATAAATCCTATGGCAAGGAAAAGGCCTAAAAACGGCCCTTAGGATAATGAGTTATTCCCTTTCTAAATCAAAAATGACACGAAGGCGAACCGCAGACAGGATAAATAATACGGCAAGGTGAAGCCGACAAAGTCAGTTTTGATTTGGAAAGGGAATTATTCGCCAAACGCGTCCCTGATCCACTCGATTTCCGGGTCATGATGACCTGTCAGTAGCACAGCATCAAATCGACATGGAGGGGTAGTGTACAGTCGGGATAGATAATGTCGGGCAGCGCGGATAAGCTTTCTTTGCTTGCTGGTCGTAATGCTAGCGGCAGCACCGCCAAAATAATTATTTGATCGCATTCTGACTTCGACGAAGACTAAGCTTGTCCCTTCTTGCATGATGAGATCAATTTCACCAAAACGGCAGCGGTAGTTCTTTTCGAGCAGAACCAGATGTTGGCGTTGCAGGAACAGGGCAGCCAAGTGTTCAGCGTCAGATCCCTTCATGATAACTTGTTTTTGTAGTCTCGATATGTTGAGGATGTGCGACAATTCATTTGGAAAATATCATTCCATTTCTAAATAAAACCTAATTTTTTCGGCTTCTGCTTGCCATAATATTTATACTGTCTGTAGCTCGCCTTTGCACCATGTATGATTGGGAAATGGGATAAGAAACCGACCAGAATCAAGAATGCTGACTAAAAGCACATTATATGTAGTTGCCACACCAATTGGAAATTTACGCGATATCAGTTTGCGCGCACTGGATGTGCTGGCTGCAGTGGATGTTATTGCAGCTGAGCATATTCATCTCACCCAACGCTTACTGGTGCACCATGCGATTCATACCCGCCTAATTACACTACATCAACACAACGAACGGGCTGCTACCGAGAAAATCATTAACATGCTGGCGGCACAAAAGTCGGTGGCCTTGGTAACCGATGCCGGCACTCCCGGCATATCAGATCCCGGTGCGCTGTTGATTCACCATGTCAGAGAGCAGGGCTATCGGGTAATACCGATTCCTGGAGCAAATGCAGCTGTGTGTGCGCTATCGGCCTCGGGTATTATCGCGCCTCATTTTTTATTTTATGGTTTTCTCCCGACTAAGTCCGGTGAGCGCAAACGCAAATTAGCATCACTGAAATCCTTAACCTCCTGTATCCTGATTTTTTATGAAGCTCCGCATCGCGTGCTGGAATGTATGATGGATATGATTGCAGTGTTTGGGGAGCGGCGTCAGATAACCATTGTCAGGGAACTAACTAAATTATTTGAAACTATTTATACTTCTGATTTGAGTAATGCCCTGACATGGCTGCAATCTGATGAAAATCAGCAAAAAGGTGAATTCGTATTGTTACTCTCTCCGGCAGCAACGGAAAATAGCAGCCAGATCACCGAACAGGTAGAACATACACTGCATATCTTGATGGAGAATTTACCCTTGAAGCAGGCTGTGCAACTGGCAGCCGAGATTACCGGTGGCAATAAGAAAAAGCTGTATGCGTTTGCTTTGTCTAAGAAAGAAGCGTTAACCAAGCGATCAAAGGATTCATAAGACTTTTATGCAAATTACTCTAACATTTACCCGTCCTGATGATTGGCATTTGCATGTGCGTGATGGCAAACAAATGCAGGATGTTTTAGCTGATACTGCTCGACAATTTGCCCGAGCGATCATCATGCCCAATCTCAGACCACCGATTGTGACTGTTGAGATGGCGGCAGCCTATCGGGCGCGTATTCTTGCAGCTTTGCCGAAAACGCTGCAGGGACATTTCGAACCGCTTATGACGCTTTATCTGACTGACAATACTTCTCCAGCTGAAATCAGACGGGCTAAAGAGAACGGCATTGTGCATGCAGTCAAACTCTATCCTGCTGGTGCGACGACTAATTCCGATGCCGGTGTGACGGATCTTACCAGATGCTTTAAGACTTTAGAAAGCATGGAGCAGCTTGGTATGCCTCTGTTGGTGCATGGCGAGGTGACTGACCCTGATATCGATGTATTCGATCGAGAAAGCGTTTTTATCGATCGGGTACTGCAGCCGCTGATACAACGTTTTCCAGGGCTGCGCATCGTATTTGAGCATATCACGACGCGTGAAGCGGTCGAGTTTGTGCGTGCAGCTCCAAACAACCTCGCTGCCACGATCACTGCACATCATTTGCTGCTTAATCGCAATGTCTTGCTTGCAGGCGGTCTCCGTCCCCATCATTATTGTTTGCCCGTTCTGAAACGGGAAACTCACCGCCTTGCCTTGATTGGGGCTGCGACCAGCGGCGATGCAAAATTTTTCCTGGGGACTGATAGCGCGCCGCATCCAATATCAAGTAAGGAAAGTGCCTGTGGTTGTGCAGGCATTTATACTGCCCATGCAGCGATTGAATTTTACGCAGAGGCCTTTGAGCAAGCAGATGCGCTCGACAAGCTGGAAGCATTTGCCAGTTTTTATGGCGCGGATTTTTATGGTTTGCCGCGTAATAACAATCATATTACCTTGATCAAGGAAAGCTGGAAAATACCTCAATACCTTGAATTTGGGGAAGGAAATCTGGTTCCGTTGCGCGCAGGTGAAAATGTTTCCTGGAAACTGCAGAGCCTATAAATCTTTTTAAGCTTGAACGGATTTTTTAGAAAATAAAAGAAATATCCATTACTTTTTCATCTATCTTCTCCACCGCCTTTAATCGGTTTTTACTTTATCAGTTTCTTCTTCTGATAACTTAACATCAAATAATATCTCATCATCTCGTGGTGAGCGTGTTTTTTCTTCTATGTTCCACCAACCGCCACCTAATGCGACAAATAAGGCGGCAGTATCTTGCAAACGCAGCACTAATGTTTGTAGGTAATTTAACTTGCTCTGAAAGTACTGACTCTCTGCAATAGATACTTGTTGGTAATTAACGAGACCGGCCTGATAATTAGCCTGCATCAGATGCATTCTTTCCTGCGCTAAATGAAGCTCTTGTGACTGATGCTGCAGTGCTTCAGCATCATATTCCAACGCAAGCAAAACATCAGCTACCTGCGCTAAAGCATTAAGTATAGTTTGACGGTATTGCGCGCGCGATTGCTGAAAGGCATCGATGGCTGCTTTACGCTGAAACCATAAAGTACCGCCTCGAAATAATGGGGCAACAAAGTTGGTGCCAATACTCCAGAAATTACCGCTACTTAAAAAAATATCCAGCAGATTTCTATTGTTTTGACCATAAGTAGCATTTAATGTAAAAGAAGGAAACATCGCCGCGGTAGCGATACCGATATTGGCACTGCTCTGATGTAATTGAGCCTCAGCCAATAAAATGTCAGGGCGTTGCCGTACTAAGCTCGAAGGAAGCGATATGGGTAGAATGGTTGGCAAAGAAAGGTCAGCCAAATCTATCTTTTCAAATTCATGTTCTCCTGGAAACTGACCGATCAATGTGGCAAGCAGGTGCTCGGCCTGGCTGCGCTTTTGCATGAGACGGGGGAGAGAAGATTCGAGTACTTCAAGCTGTAATCTCAAGTTGACCGGCTTTTCGTACTCAAGGATACCTGCTTGCATCTGCAATTCGGTAAGCCTGATTTGCTCTCGCTGTGATTCAATCAATTGCTGAGTGGTTTGAATCTGAGCTTCGTAGCCTGCCCGGGCAATCACAGTGTTTACAATATTGCCAATCAGCGTCAAATAAGTAGTTACTACCGAATAATGCTGCATATCCCTGCTGGCGCTAAGGGCCTCGACAGTACGCCGCTGAGCGCCAAATATGTCTAGCGCATAACTGACGCTGGCTGAAAGTGTGAAGAGATTAAAAGTACTGCTGACCGGGCTCCCGAAGCGGGCGGCTGAGAATCTCTGGCGACTTGCCCCTCCTAAGAGATCAATCTGAGGAAAGAAAACACCATACCCTGCTTGCAAATTATCTTGGCTTTGCCGCAAGCTAGCCTGTGCTGATTCTAGAGTTGGGTTGTTGGCGATAGCTTCTTTTACCAGAGCATCTAATTTGGGAGATTTGAATAATTGCCACCAATCGGCTGCTATTTCAGCGCCTTGCTCAAAATACTGTATCTGCCCATCTGCTGAAACTGTTTCCTGTAATTGCTTGTCGGGAACATAGCGCTCAGTCTCTGGTGGCTGCGGGCGAACAAAGTCTGGGCCAACAGCGCAACCTGTCGCTGCCAGTAACCAGACTGTCCATAGTCTGGCCAGCATGTACTTTGCCTTGACATGAAAAAAATGTTCGCACATTCACAGCTCCTCCATTCTCCGGCGTAGGTACTTTTCTTTCAAGATCCAACTTTAATTGTCGTGGATCTTCATATTTTCTGTACTTTATAAATGATTGTGATATTTTTTTACTATAATCAATGCAACCGAATAGCGCGATCAGGATTGATTACTCACAAACTCTAAACCTTTTTATGACACTATTTACTTGCCCGAATATAAATATCTACCAGCTGACCTGGGTACAATTGAATATCTTTTGGTTTCTCAAAACGAAAAAGTACGGGTAATACTCTAACATCCACCCGCTCAGTTCGTTGGTTCGATAACTGAATCTTTGGCGAAACATAAGGCTGCAAACGACTAAACTCTAAAGGAATACGAATATCAGTACCGCGTATGAACATTTGCGCGTCCATTTGCGAAACCTCCGGAAGCCGGTGAATCAGAATCTCATCGACATAGCATCTTACCGCCAGGCTGCTTTCTGAATTACCCATCACCACAACCGGTTTAAAACTTTCTGTATACATGTCATAGACGCCCTGCGGTGAAATATAGTTACCGATTGTCGCTCGTAATGACATAATCACACCATCGACAGGTGCTTTGATAATATACTTTGCGAGCAAGGCGCTGCCAGCTTGATAAGTTTTGGTTAAGGCGATGTACTGACGCTCCTGATTCTGGATCTGGTAACTCCAAGCGCCCGCCTTAGTCAGGTTGTAGTTCTTTTGAGCAATCACAAGACTGGTTTTAGCAACCTTGGCCGCATTGATCGCATTATCCAGACTATCCTTACTGACTGATCTCGGATCCAGATCATAGGAGTGTTGCAGTTTTTCCAATTGTGTTTCGGCAGTTTTCAGGTTGGCTCTCGCAAAATCCAGTTGTGCTTTAGAAACATCCAGAACTTCCTTTCTCGGTTGAGCTTTTAATTCCTCCAGTAGTGCTAACGCTGCATCGGCTTGTGCATGTTGTTGCTCCACTGTGGCCCGCTGAATGGAATCATCTATTTGGAGCAAAGGCTCTCCTTGCTTGACAGTTTGTCCTTCAGTTACCAGAATTTGAGTAATAACGCCAGCAACTTCTGGATAAAGATTGATATTTTCACCTGCTGATTGGTAGCTTTCGATAATGCCTGTCGAGTAGATACCCCTGGCATAAGGATTTGGCGCTGGATTGAAAACAGGTGGCTGCGGTTTTTTTTCTATACCGAATAGATAGGCGCTCAACCAACCAGCCATTACTCCACATAGGGCAATGACGATAATGATCTGGTTTCTCAATCATTTCTCCCTTTCTCGATACCGACAATTTTGCCATCCTCCATTTTCATCATCCTGTCGGCATACTCAAAAATACGGCTATCGTGGGTAACAATCAAAATACACCGCTTGTCCGTAAGTATGTTATTTTTTACAAAATCCATGATGCGCCGCCCGGTATCCCCATCCAGCGAAGCAGTGGGCTCATCAAAGATCATTAAATCCGGTTGACTGACCAACGCTCTGGCTAAGGCAACACGTTGCTGCTCCCCACCGCTCAACTTGACTGGCGGAAGCCCCGCCTTATTCTTGAGCCCTACGATCTCTAAGTAATAGGCTGCTTTTTTGATGGATTCATCCCAGTTCTGCTTCTTCAGGATCAGAGGAATAGCGACATTTTCAGCGGTAGTGAGGCGTGGAAAGAGATGATAATCCTGAAAAACGAAACCTACTTTGTTTAATCGGAATTCGGCAATCTGATCAGATGCCAGTTTCCAGATATCCACGCCATCGATCGCTACCGTTCCTGAATTTGGACGCAAAATACCAGATATCATGCTCAATAATGTCGTCTTTCCACTTCCTGATGGGCCTACAATAAATAATATTTCACCGAAATAAGCTTCGAAACTAACTTCTCTTACCGCAAAGGCTCTGAGATCACCTTCACCAAACCATTTCGTTAATTCATTAGCAGAGATTGCAGGTGTCACGTCATTATCTAATTGATAAAATTGCAATAATTAAGTCAGGTAATACTTATGGCTGCTCTATCTAGCAAGATAACATTTCAAATTAGGCTCATCCATTCTATGAATTATATTTCGGTTATCTGGTTTTGAAGGCAGTTTGATTCAGCTTCTGAAAATGTCGAAAGGCTCAATCTTCAATACCTTTCTTATCCCAATATAACTGGAAATTCCTGCGATGATGAGAACCATTACAAACGCAAAACCCAAGGTGGTAAAGGTGATATTGGCCGAATAATCAGGGACTTTTAGTTTGGCGATTGTGATAATAAGCGTACAAAAGCCCACTCCTAATCCATATCCAATTACCGCTGTAAGTCCAGCTTGAAAAAGAATCATATAAACGAGCTCCTTTCCCTTGATACCAATCGCCTTTAATGCACCAAATTTTTCGAGGTTTTCGAGAATGAAGGTATAAAATGTTTGCCCTGAGATTGACAGACCGACCAGGAAGCTCACAATCGTCATAATGAAAATATTGGTTCCCAGCCCTGTTTTATATTTGTAATAATTGGAAATTTTTTGCATGAATTCTTCTTCGGTGAGTGCCTCATATCCCAGCCGTTTCACTTGATGCTGAATATGGGGAATTGCGTCACTACTTTTCGGTTCCACGAGAATAAAGGCAATAGTGAACCGTGTTGATGGGATATACTGGATCGCTTTACTGTAAGTGGTATAAAGAGTCGGGATTCCGAACAATCCGCTGCTGGCTACCTTAGCGATACCTACGATAACGCCGCGATGATCGTTCAACTCAAATTCTGTGCCTATACCGGGATTTTCCAGTTTGGCAATTTCTGCATCATCAACAACGATAAAAGCATTCTCAGCATAGATATCCTCAATCTCCCCTTCGATAAGCTCGGGGCGGCCGACTAGACTGTTATCATCCAAGCCTAAAATAGTGACGGATTGAAAGACTCCATTTTTAAGTTTGACTAACGCGCCGCCAGAATACATCGGGACAGCATATTCGACGCCATCAATGCTGCGAACGGCATTAAGCACATAATCGGGCATTGGAATGCTGTTTGCAACGTTATTGACTGCGGGATCCAGTACCCATACTTTAGCTCCCAGATTGATAACGGTTGAGGAAGCTTTGGCAAGAATTCCAGAAAAAATGGATGTCATCTGGACCATGAGAAATACGGCAAAAGTAATTCCCACCAATAAGGCGGCATATTTACCCTTGTCATTTACAAGAAGCTTAAAGGCAAGTTTCAGAATTCCTTTCATTTACCATCTCCCTCTAATAGGCTCATGGTGTGAGACAATCGATATGGATGATGAATTACTGCAACGTGCATTCATCATGGGTAATGAATTTGGGTTATCTTGAAACTATTGTCGCATTTTTTCCATTATTCCACTAAATCAAAACTGATTTTGTCGGCTTCACCTTGCCGTATTATGGATACTGTCTGCGGCTCACCTTTGCGCCATGTTTGATTTGGAAATAGAATTAGATCTTATGCAGTGTTTTTCTCGTTTTTGTGAAAAAGTAAGAGCTTGCCTGCTTTTATAATTCGAATTTTTCCATGCACCAATATCAAAGTGAACTGGGAAATGCATGATCAACTCAAAACTCAATTTTGGGTGGCAGTTGATTTTGCTGAGGGCGAGTGAATTTAGAAGTGATTAGCGTAAATTCGGGTGTTTTTTCTCAAACACCTCGCCATTGCCTGAGATCGTTCTCAGATTTTCTTATGAACCAGTGCATATGGGACGGGCGGTTAAGCCACGAATTGATCCTTACTCTACAGAATATCCATTGGATTCTTTACAGCTTAATTTTCCGTTCGAGTTAGTGAAGAGGATTAGCTGGCTTGCCTGGGAGGAGGGGAGGCTGGCTGGAAGGTCACTGGTATTTTATGCCAGCGACAAAACGAACCTACATTTGACTTTGTAGCCAGTTCTGACTGCCCACCTTTTGCATGACATCTAATTGTGTTTCCAGCCAATCGATATGTTCTTCAGTATCTTCAAGAATATGTTCAAAAATTTCCCGTGAAACATAATCCTGAGCGGCTTCACAGGCAGCAATCGCAGCGAGCAGTGTTTCGCGTGCGGTATTTTTCAGCGTGAGATCACACGTCACGCATTCCTGAGGTGATTCCCCAATCAGAAGCTTCTCCAGATCCTGTAAATTGGGTAACCCATCCAGAAATAAGATGCGCTCAATGAGTTTGTCAGCGTGTTTCATCTCTTCGATCGATTCGTTATATTCATGCTCGCCGAGTTGGTTTAATCCGCAGTTTTTGTACATCCGGGCATGAAGAAAATACTGATTGATCGCAGTTAATTCATGCAATAACTGGCGATTAACCAATTAATAATATCTGCATTCCCTTTCATAGTGGTCTCCCTGGACAGTTGACTCGTCAGAGCGAGTGAGTTTAGGTGACAGGGGGCTGTGCCGGGGATTCTTGCATTAATGCTTGCTCAAGCACCTTTTTTGCGTGGCAGGCACAAATGCCACACTGCTCGGTAATGCCGAGATTAGCTTTAAGATCACGCATGCGTTCAGCCCCTTGACTGACAGCTTCGCGAATTGCATGATCAGTCACCCCCTTACAGATACAAATATACATGTAACACGCCTTTTGTCGATTGATTTGAAAGTTGGTTGTTCTGATAGATACAAAGCAAATAATGTTGCTAATGAGAATGATTCGTAATTATATTTGTTTTTGTGGAAAATGCAAACGGATATTGCTGCTATGTAAATTATCGGTTTAGTCCGCAGATTCTGGATTCGTACTTCCTGCCCCATCTAAAATACGCCGCACAAGATCGGAGGTGGAAATGCCGGGTGTATAGTCGATTTCTTTGATCATATTGGGAGGTAGCGTCGCGCATAATTTGTATTTTTCTATGCGTTCCTTCTCAGAAGCGCAGGCAAACGTATAAATTGCAAAGCCATATTTCTCCATAAACTCTGGTGTTGTATGCACGGGGCTCTCAGTAATAACGGCGTCAACGTATTTGCAAGCGGAAACGACTGCAGCGCGTTCAGCCTGAGGCATGACTGGGAGTTTGCCTTTATTTTCAAGAACCCGCGTATCTGGAACAACACAAACCGTTAAATGGGTGCCCAGTGCGCGTGCTTCCCGTAAGAAATTAACGTGACCTTCATGAAACAGATCGGCCACCATCCGTGTATAAACACGCTTCTGGGGTTGATTTCTAGGCCATGATGGAATTTCCTGCCCTAAATACGATATGGCTCTTTCTAGCCATTGGCGACTGCGCAAAACGGTTACATCATCAGGATCTTTCAGGGCTATTTGGTGAGCATATGACCACGCTTTGACCAGATCACCCGATAGCCAGCGCTGGGTGAGGCGATAATAAGCATAACATTGTACCAGCAAAGTAAATTTTTCCAGGTTTAAGGCAGATATCACCGTATCCCAGTAGGGATTGGGGGTACGCCAATCACCATAGAAGGCGGTTAAAATTTTCTCAGGAGGTTGTGGGAACCAAGCATCTCCATACTCTGTGCTGCGTTTGATTAAATCGAATTCAGGAAAGACAGAAACCCGCTGATATTCTCCCGGGTAATCTGGCAAGGAAAAGCCGCCTACGATTTTGTGATCACTCCTATGCTCCAGGCCGCATAGATCAAGGGTTATTCCAATTTCTGAATGCACATAATCGCGGTAATTGCTGTAGTTGAAACCCATTGATACCCTGGACCATCCCATTTTCTCAAGCGCCTGGCAGCATGCTTCCCAAGATTCAATCCATACCGCAATGTCCAGATCCTTATCAAACTCCAGCAGATGACCATTACGGACTAAACCGAGCAACGTGCCAGCAAAAGGAAAGGCAGGTATGCCTTGTGCAGCCAATTCTGCACAGGTTGTCCATAACAATTGCTCAGCCTTGCCAGAGGTAAAAATATTTTCGGTACCGGCTTGTTTTTCTACTTGTTTCTTTTTGGCCGGAGCTTTTCCCGATTTGGCGAGTAACGTTAAATGATGAATTGTGCTGGTAAAGTGAGCATGAGCCGCTGTCAAATCTAATAATAAAAAGCTTGCTATTCCCATAATCTGCGCCCAGCGTGCTTTCTGGAAATCACCTTGTACATGGTCATAAATATTAGCGGCATAGGCGGGAACCTCTTTTGTTCGTTCAGAACGCATCGCCATGGAACACCATAATTTGGCAACATCAGGTGATAATGGATGCTCATGCTTTAACGGATCGAGGATTTTGGCTGCCTCATTTAGATTGCTCGTAATAATAAGATCCTGGGCGCGTTGTAAGAGGTTCGTAAGTTTCTCAGTCATAGTCATTAATAATTAGCACGATTTAATTCACATTATTCTTGTATTCTAATGATTATTTGTTAATATTGAGAATTAAACTCATTATTATTTGAATGATTAAATAATAATGTTTTAGGAAATTTCTTTAATGTAGAAGGAGATAATATAATGGCTGTGACTACACAACCTCGCCCCAATCTCAGTAACTCTGGGAATATTTTTGAGATAATCGATGGCATCCAATTTCTTGGTTTCGGTTCGGGTGGATTCAGCGAAAATGATTTGCTGATTATTGGTGATGAAACGGATAACGTCATGGAAGGCGGATCCGGTCATGACGAAATAGAAGGAGAGGCTGGAAACGATACCTTAACAGGTGGAGCTGGTAACGATACATTAGATGGTGATGACGGCAATGACGTGCTCGATGGCCAGGAAGACACCGATAAGCTCTTTGGTGGTGCTGGTGATGATATTCTGCTTGCTGGCCATGGCCATGACCAATTGACTGGAGGTAGCGGCAGCGATACGTTTGGTTTTTATGCCTTGGGGCATTTTCGGGTAACTGATTTTACGATTGGCCAAGATCGCCTATTTTTTGATTCTGAGAAACTTGGAATTAATAGTCTAGAACAACTTGTTCCCTTTATAACAAATATTAACCAAAGAACGGATGGCGTTAAGGTGGAATTTGGGTCAGAAGCATCGATCGATCTTGTCGGTATCAATTTAAACGATATTACGGCAGATATGATTGTCTTTACTATTTAGGCGGCTTTCCCTAATTACCCAGCGCATTCAATTTATAGCGAGATATTTTTAGATTGAAAAGTATTGGATCTCTGCAGATTTAGTTCCTCTCCGCTTGCGGTAAGGTAATTTATTCTACAAAAATTGCTGCTGCCTACGCGTTATGCTTATTGATTTTTAGTTTGGTTGGATAAGAAATACCAGAATAGTAAGGATACTGTTCTGGTATTCATGTAAATTGTAAGTGAATCATATGCTTACCATGATACGTCTGATAATGAAAAATTAAATATATCCAAGTTTTCAGAGTATGATTCACGGTGTTCCCTAATGATCCATAGGATCAAGCAGGAGATGCCTTTTCGATAAAACGGAAAAATAGTTGCGCAGGTATTTTCTTATTATAATGTGATGGCAACTACTGACAAAACAGTGGCCAGTATCGGGTAGAGAAGAAATTCGCTTGTGTATTGAAAGGTAAAAAATATACTGTAGCAATCTGCAAGCATGATACAAAAGAATATGTCAAATACCCCCACTCTTGCTCTGTAGCTCAAGATTAAACTGTTCTGGCTCTCTTAACTATCCTGTACTTAATACTATAGATTTATACGATTTTCTCCAGGCAGACTCTTTTTTCTCTATGAGCGATTTCTATCGCTTTTCTAGGCATAATGCCCAGTATAAAGCTAATAACGAAGACTACTCACGCAATTAAATGCCAAATCAGAAATTATTGACTATGATTTTTCCTCCTGAAATAACAAGATCGGGATACTCGAGTTTTTTCAAATTATCAGTTGAATTGCCCTTTATTGCGATGATATCAGCGGGTGCGCCGGGATGTAGCGTTCCTAGTAATGGTATATTCAGATGCTGGCCTGCTTTTGAAGTTGCAGCCTGCAAAACGTCATTTAATTTCATTCCTCCCATCTGTTTCATGTAGATGAGTTCTTGTGCATCGATTCCCCAGGGAATGTCTGGATGAGCTATTTCGGATCCGTATAAGAATTCCCCACCCAGTGCTGCCCAAGTGCTCGCATTGTGGCTAGCACCTGCACATTTAGACAAAGTATCAAATGTGGTAATCAATTTTACTTTCTGCAATACGGCCTTTTCTAAGAGGTGTTGAGGGATGATATCGCAGGGAATATGGGCCCATTCATCAATACCTGCATCAATAGCAATTTGTGCACCTTTAATTTCTGCAATATGTGCTGTTACTCTGCGATCATTTTTATGTGCTTCATCAACAATCGCTTTAACAATCTTTTCTGATAATAACGGCCATGTTTGATTCGAATGCGAAGCTGCATGTTTAGCTTGATTGTGATGATGATTATTATTATGCCCCCCATTTGGTATCTCATGATGATGGTCGTGATGAGCTGACCAAGGAGCGCCTTTTTCGCCACCAGGTTCCAAGGCAATTTTAATGATAACAGAGCCCTGGTTTATAAGTTCTCGAGCTACTTTTCGGCCTTCTTCTTCAGAAGAAACAGCGATTGCGATATCTTTGTCACCAAGGATTGGAATTGGATAGCCATTTGGCGCTGTAATGATGGGTCCGGAAGTAAGGATGCGCAAGCGTCCATCACCACCAAATGGCTTGTGTACCGGGCCGCCCAGATCACGAATTGTAGTGATTCCGTGTTTCAAAACAGTCTCAGCGGGTACTTTTTGGTAAGAGAGATGTGCATGTAGTTCGATAAAGCCTGGCAATAGAGTTGCGTCACCAAGATCAATAATGGTCATATTGCCATTAAGCGGGAATGATTCGCGCGAATCAATTTGAGTTATGTATCCATCCGTTATCAACACAGAGACATTTGTTCTAAATTTATCGCCATCGAAAACGCGAGCAGCATGGAGCAGGATCGATTTCGGTTTTGCATCTTGTGCTAGGGAAATAGCAGCAATAAAACCTGTTAGTGCAATAATCAATAGGAATTTGAGGTATTTAATAGAACTAAAAGTCAGTTTTATTGAAGTATCATTCATTTATGCTTCCTTAATAAGGTTAATGATTCAGTGTAATAACGTTTTCAACAATGATTGGGTTTGATAATCCCAACTAAAATGCAAAGTGCCGCTAACAGAAAAAAGCTACCCCATACGGTTTCGACTAGTTCTTCTTTATCCTCATTGGTTTTATAGCAATTCCCCCAAAAAATTCCTGGATTCATTCTGATTTTATTATTTGGATAATCATCATTTTTATAAAAACCGATGAAAAATGGACTGCGAATAACCGCACTAATCAATTGATGAGCTTGAAGACGCCATGGATTTCCATCAGGCAGAAGATCAGCTAAAGAGAACATTGCCAGAGAAGCGATCACAGATGCAGAAGGATCATAAAGTCCGGATGAATTATCCAATCGATCTAGGGGAAGCGGATCTGGACGTGTATATTTCCAATATTCACAAGCAGAGTGAGCATATGTTAAATAGGGTTCTCCCCATTGCGCTGCGGCACGACATAATCCCAATATCCCCCAGGCTTGACCGCGTGACCAAATACCAGCTTCGTCAGTCGAGTGAAATTTATTCTGGCCAAAATATGCGCTCGTGTGAAATGCACCATTATAGTAGCAGGCAGTTAATGCCGTATCGGTATGATACTGAGAGATATTTTGATGCTGAGATTGCTCACTACGGCTAAATAGCTGGATTAGTGCAGCCAGACTGTCTATAGAAATGCACCGCTTACCCTCTGTTCCACCGCCCATTGCAGTGCCAAGAGGCATGCATCTGATCGTTGGGTCATAGGTTGCTGCGAGAGCAGTAATTGATTCTGCTGCCAGCTTATGTGCTTGATTATCACCAGACCAGAGATCGCCAAGCGATGCACCATACCAGAAAATAAAGCTGCGGTTTATGGAATCAATGCTTAGTTTCGATGATAAACGTCGACAAATATCAGATGCTTTTCGCTGATCAGCCTCGGATCCTGTTATTCGGGAACGTAACCACCAAAGTGCGCTCCAGAATCCCCCAATCCACGAGCCTCCAGGTGAAATGATCCATTGACTGGTTTTGCCTGGAGAATAAAGTGGAAAACCATTATTACAAATCGAATCAATGTAGTCGATACGATGTATCAATAAGTCGATTGTGGATTGTATTTCTTTATTACTTAACAGTTGTTGATCAGTATTATTGAGTGCCATAAGAGTAGAATTTTTTAGAAAACCATATTGACTTCTGCCCAGAATGAATTTGCATTTTTCTTTCCCTGGAAGTTATTTTTGATGACGCTGCCACCGAAAGCATGGCCGTAATAAAGTCTCATTGACAAATGTTTATTCAATGTATGCATAAAACTGATATCCACCAACTGACCTACATCACTATCGCCTCCCGAAGGGCTCCCGGAATAGCCAAATTCGCCTGAATTCTTCGACGCTCCCAGCCCACGATATAAGAGATCATGGGTGCTGGTCAGGGATAGTTGATGCAAGTTAATGTTGATCTGAGTCTTTGGTGTGGGTAAGGCAATGATCTCGAGGAAGAGATCTTGAATATTCATCAGGTTATAAAATGGAAATTTTGCAAAGATGCGTCCACTCGGAACCATTGAAAAGAAGGTTTGGTGCTTATTATCTTTTTGGTTTCCATCACCTGAACTTTGATAGTAGATGGCACGTAACCATGGCTTGAAGGGCAATTTGATCCATTGATAGCCTAACTCAGCGGAGATTGCCCAAGCTTCATGCTTCTGATCAGTCCAATCACCAAGTTGGTATGCGCCCCATAATAAAGCATCTAGGCTGCCTGATTCTAACTGATGTAGTGAGAGTAAATGAGTACCTAATGTATGTATATTCAAGTGCTCATTATTTAACGAGGGCCTTGCAACAAGCGGACGGTTGTCTACTACCTGAGTATTACGTTTGTCATCATAATGGATATAAAATAGTCGAGCTTCAGTTCCCGATAGCAGAGCATCTTTCTTACTGGTTAAGGCGGTATAAATAATGTTGATATCGCTAATCTGCTTCTGCCCCTCCACGGACAAAATTCCTTGAGTAGGGCGAATTCCACTGATTGTCCAATTGAATTCAGGCCTATCATAAATAGCTGAAAAACCGTCGAAGCTGCGTCCTACGTAGACTGCATTGAATCCGCCTATAAGTCGTTGTGCAATCCGCCTTTGTTTAAGACCATCAAATTTGTCTATCCCGGAACTATATTCCATGCCTTCCATATAAGCGAAACGACCAGCCTTCAAGGATGCACCTGGTAATCCAAGAGGGTCAAACTTTAAATTAAGATAGCCCTGATTCAGATAAATATTGCTAACGTTGGTCGATTGATTTAGCTGGAAATAGCCGGCGCCAAGCCCTAGAGGCCCGCCTGGTTTGGCAACGGCATTATCGGGAAGTCCATAGAGGCCGATGTACTGACCCTGTACATATCCATCTACAAAGGAAGTCGTGAGCAATGCCCCTAGTCTGGCACGTACTACCCATAAATCATATGAATTGTTATTGTTGATGGCCGGTTCTGGGCGGAAGAAATCCCATAATTCATAGACTCCCATCATTTCGCCATTTATGCGAAAGTATTTATTAATCTGACTGAAAGCTTTATCCTCTTGTGCAAATACTTTACTGGTTTGCAACAAAGCGCAGACAGCGCTATAAATAATTAACAATCGCAATAATTTTCCAGTAACTGATATATCTTTTTGATGAAATTTTACTTTTTGAAAAATCATGGAATTAATCACTTCTAGAGATGGTACTTCTATCGCATGCTGGCAAAGTGGAGCTGGCGATCCGTTATTATTTGTGCATGGAACCAGTGGTGATCATTCAGTCTGGACATCTGTATTGCCTTTGCTAGAGCCGCACTACAATGTGCGAACGGTCGATCGACGCGGCCGAGGCGCGAGTGATGATGCCTCCGAGTATGCTCTCGAGCGAGAAAACGAAGATGTTGCAGCAGTAATTGATGCAATTGGTGCTCATACCTGTCTTATTGGCCATTCCTTTGGAGGTCTTTGTGCATTGGAAGCTGCTCTTTTAACTCCGAACATCAAAGGACTTGTTCTCTATGAACCCTCTATTTCTCTAGCAGGAAGTGGCTGGTCTGCAGAAATTGAGGCTAGCTTAAAAGCCCGACTAGAGTCAGGAAATCTGGAAGAAGCTTTACTGCTCTTTTTTAATGAAATAGTCAAAATATCTCCTCAAGAGCTTGCAATCATGCAGACTGGCCCGCATTGGGTAGGGCGAGTGGCAGCAGCTCATACAATTTTGCGTGAATTACAAAGTGTAAATAGGTATACATTCGAGCCTCAACGTTTCAAATCTCTGCAAATTCCAGTTTTACTCCTAGTAGGTAAAAATAGCGCTAAACGGCGGCACCTCACAGCAGAAATGCTCCATCAACATTTACCTGTCAGTCAGATCAAAACCCTTCCTGGGCAACAACATGGCGCCATGAGAACTGCGCCAGATTTGTTTGTTCATGAAATTCTAGAATTCATAAAAGCCATTTAGGATTTCAATTGCAAGAATGAAATTTACACCCGTCGGTGCTCCACCTTGTGGCGACGGGCGAACGCTAATACAATCGCCATCACGCAGGCAAGTATGAGAGCGCCTATTAATGTATTCCAGCTAGCAAACAAATTTTCAAAATAGATTGACACACATGCAAATAACGGTGGCCCTAGGGCGAAGCCCGCAAAGAAAGCAACGGAAACAAGACTAGAAGAAAATGTCACAGGACCAAAAGCAGGATCTCTTACTAACATGCTCATGGCTATTGCGTTGGTAGCTACCGCAGTCAGCCCCACCCCGATAGCGCCTGCCCAGAGCTGCCAATGACTGTCAGGAGTTGCGTTCATCGTAATTGCCATCGAAACAGCGGCGATAGCCGCGAGCATGAATAGAAGTAAAGATTCATCTTTGAGTTTTGCTCCCATTGGCGTCAATACGATCCTGGAAATCATTCCCACTGCCCCAAAGACAGCAATTAAAGTATCAGCAAGAGGAAGAGCCATATTTTGTTGAATAGCAAAGGTGGGGAGGTACGTGACGAAGGCAGAAAGCGATGTACCTATCAGAAATTGAATTATCATTAGACGTTGCAACAGCGAATTCGGTGGTAAAAGTTTTAAACGAGCTTGTGCTCTGATATGTTTCTTCGGGGTGACAAAAGACACACTTAAACAGAAGAAAATTGTGATCGGAACGACTATTCCAAATGCAACACGCCAGCCATACTGTAATGCAATACTTGGAAGCATTAATCCAGCGATAAGCGCGGCCAGTTGTACACCGGCTTGCTTAAGTCCGACGATGCCAGCTTTCTGTTCAGGTGGAACTTGCTGTGCAATCAATAAATTGGTAACCGGGTTAGCGAGAGCCTGAGCTATACCGCAGATAGCTGCAGCAACTAATAAACTATAAAAACTTTCTACCGTCGCGATCAGTGTAAAAGCTAGCCCAACTGAACTGAAAAGCATAAGCAATGTATATCTGGAGCCAAGGTAATCCACGATAGCGCCTGCCCAGAGCGATAGAACCGCGGCTAGTCCAAATGAACTCATGATGAGGTAACCTAGCAAGGAGGAGTCGAAATGCAGATCACTGCTTAGAAGCGGCCCAAGAGTGCTCGTTGTGTATAAAACCAGCATTGGCAGTGTCATTGCAAATAACAAAACAATACAAAACAAAAAATTAACTCTTATCATGGATGAGTAGATATCGGATACTTATGATGCTTACTTGTTTCTGTGGATGAAATATGAGTCAGACAAATTGATAAGCTCGGTTTTCATTATAGAAATTGATAAGCCGGCGGCCAGTCGAACTAACGAGAGCTTCAGCTGTTCCATCGAGAATACGTGATGCGCGGGCTATCCGACTAATGCCGGAAAGCGGTGTGAGTTCACTGATACCCTCTGCGCCATACAACTGTATGGCTGAGTCTGACGCAATGCATAAGGCCCGAGATGCGGCTAATTTCGCTACATTAATTTCGATATCATTTGGAGATTGCGCATCAATACTTTTAGCAGCCACACGGATTAATTCCCGAGCGCTTGCGATGGCTTCATAGACATTGGCAAAATGTTGTCGAACGAGCTGTTTTTCCGGCAGACGGGCTATCTTTCCACGATCTGAATTGATTCGTGCACCCATTAGATCCATGCAACGTTGCGCTAAAGCTAACCAACTCATTGAGCGAAGCAGCCTGCCCATACCCAGTCGCTGGCTCATTAGAAAAGTACCGCTTCCACATTTGCCAAGCAGATTCTGCTCAGGAACTTGCACATTCATGAAAGATATTTCACCCTGACTGAGGTCGCTACCCATAATTCTAATCTGTCGTTCAATTTTAAATCCTGCTGTGCCTGTAGGAACAATGATCATGGACAGATTTTTATCCAGCGCCTCACCATTGTCTGCAGTTCGCGCCAGCACAGTAGTAAAGGTAGCCCGGTCAATGTTGGAAATGAACCATTTTCTACCATTGATAACCCAGTAACCTTTAGAAAGCTGGGCTGAGGTTTCAATCAAAGCGGGAATTGAGCCGCTGCGTCCTGGTTCTGTCATACCATAGCTCGGTATGGCTTGTCCGTTGACTAATGGCTCCAAGAAGTTCTTGCGAATCTCATCCGAGCCAAATTTAAAAAGCATATGGGTATCAAGACTGGTATCGCTACCAAAAATTGTAGATGAAAATTCTGAACGGCCTTCTTGTTCTGCAATTAGCAAATAATCTTCCAGAGAAGCTATTTTTCCTCCATAGGAAAGTGGGTGGAACAAACCCCATAGACCCGCTGATCTCGCTTTGCTGATTAATTCAGCATGTAAAAGAAACGTCGTATTCCTATCCTTGCTGAGCAGCGATTCATTAGGAATGATTTGCTCATCAACAAATTTTCTTACTTGCTCAGCAAGGGTTCTCGCTAAAGTTGTATGGTGTGATTCCTGGCGTGTTTTAAACATTTGCTGATTCTTTGGATAAGTTATGTTTTTTCAGGTATTGATTAATCAATTCCAGTTCAGTGGCGAGCTGCTTTTTGTCAATCTTTCCAGCAGGATTCAGTGGCAATTGCTTGTAGTAGCGTAGGTATTCTGGAAGTTTATTTGTTTCTAACCCATGTTCGCGTAAATAATGGGTAAACTGAGATAATGACAGATATTCCATTCCATCACGCAATACCAAACAGAGACAGACACGTTGCCCTAGATCTGGATCTGAAATTGGCACACAGGCAGCGCTGATAACAGCAGGATGAGATACGGCGATATTTTCAATTTGGACCGGGCTAATATTTGTACCCCCACGAATGATGATGTCTTTTTTTCTACCTGATAGTATTAGATATCCGTCTTGATCGATAAAACCAAGATCACCGGTATAAACCCATCCATCCTTGTCACGATACATGGCATCCAATTCAGGGGCATTGACATATTGCATGGGGCTTAGAGGTCCTCTGGCAGCAATTTCACCTAAATCGCCTTGAGCCACATCTTGTCTTTGATCATCTACTATCCGGATAGAACATATATCAGGATTAGGCTGACCGGCTTTGTTAATCACGGTTGATAAATCATCAAGCAGTGTGGTATGGCAATTTACGCCATCTGCTGAGCCATATAAACTGATAAAACTGCAGCGAAAAGCTTCGGTGCTACGGTAAATGGATGCTTCATCAATTTTTGCTCCGCCGCTAATGATGGCAATGAGACTGGAAGTGTCCGTTTCCTGCAGTGCCGGATCTGCTGCAATCCGCTGAAACATTGTTGGCACACCGAAGATATGGGTTGGTTTTAACTTTCCTATCGCCTTAATGGCACCAGCTATTTCAAATTGCTTCATAAGTACAATCGATCCGCCCAGCCAGGATAAAACGCCAAATGTGGCAGTCGAGCCAAATGCTGTGCCCAATGGCATGAGATAGAATCCTCTGAATGTTTTTCCATTGGAATGGATACGCTGCAGAAATCGTCCACGCCCACCTACCAGCGCATTATGAGAATAAGCTACCCATTTGGGCTCCGATTCAGTTCCGGATGAAATCAAAAAGCGAACGGGAGAGTCGGGTGAAACTTGTGGTAATGCGCTAGAATGGATAGGCAATGTTTGAAAAAGGGAATCCAATGTATGCCAGCCTGACTTTGCTTCTCCCTCAACAACCAGGATGCGTAATGAAAGCAGTGTTGGCCGCAGTGATTCAATGAGTTCGCACAAATCAATATTGGCATGTTCTTGTTCCACAATGACAACGCGCGCATGACATCTTTTAAGCAAGGATTCAATGTCAAGGCGTCCGCGTCCGGGAGGAAAAGGCGCCACAATAGCGCCAAGAGCGGCTGCTGCTAGATCTATGGCACAGCTTCGCCAAGTATTCGGTAACTGGTATGCGATAACATCCCCCGGAACTATGCCCAAATTTTTGAAACTATTGGCCAGACGTTGAGTTTTATCCAGCAATTCTGCATAGGTAATGATTTGATCGAGCGACATGACTGCAGGGTTACTGGGGTGATGTTGCGCATGTTCTTGAAATAAAGTGTAAACGGATTTATTTGGGTAAATTCCCTTTTGTGTCCATTGCCTACGAACTTCAACAGGAACTAAATCGATAATGCCTGAAGGATTCATTGAAAGCTCCATGGAGAATTTATTTTAGTATAGGAACCAGAACATAAGTCTCGTTGCAGATAGGGGATAGTTTGAAGTTTTGAAAGATCTTCAATAACCACTCCCGCCGGAATATCTTCCTGTTCAAAAAATTCAA
Source organism: Nitrosomonas communis (assembly GCF_001007935.1). Lineage (NCBI taxonomy): Bacteria > Pseudomonadati > Pseudomonadota > Betaproteobacteria > Nitrosomonadales > Nitrosomonadaceae > Nitrosomonas > Nitrosomonas communis. The sequence continues at coordinate 832,402 of NZ_CP011451.1, read as the reverse complement.
CCCACTCTTGCGCGGTTTTTGCTAGAAAAAGATTGCTTAATTGCTGATGAAAGTCGATTGTTCCAGGATCAGTAGTGATATTAAGAATCACAGCCAATTTTCTGGCTGCATCTAAGCTGTGGCATTCGATTGCAATTTTTTCGTGTTTTGTCGGAAAAACAGCATTAATTATGCTTTTCTTAGATGATTTAACATTTGGTTGCTCATAAAGATTTTGAAAATCTTCCACACAAAGCAGTGTGGCAGCACTCATTAGCGATGAAGTGACTTTAGCACCCACGTTATTTATACATCGGTTAAGCAAGGCAATACAGACTCCTTGTGCAGCGATCACGCCGCCAAGCACATCCAGTACTGTGAATAACGATCCACCCTGAGATCCGGAGGCTTTCGCGATCTTATGAGCGATGCCCGAGTAGGCTTGCGCCATAAAGTCTGTTCCGGGCATCGTGTTTGAAGAAACGTGTTCTGCACTGTCCGTAGACCATCCACCGGCGTAGGCATATATCAGAGAGGGATTAATGGATGCTAAATCATCGTAATCAAGATTTAGCAATACTGCTTTGCCAGGCATCCAGTTATGTAAAAAAACGTCAGCATGCCGTATGAGTTCTTTGATTTCTTTTTGACCTGATGTGGATTTGATATCGATTTCACGCACATCTTTAAGATGATTCAGTGCATCGAATCTTGCAGAGCAACCGTTGGCAATTGGGGGCATGCCACGCAAAGGATCTCCACCAGGCGGTTCAATTCTGATTACATTCGCACCAAGCAGTGAAAGCAGATGCCCCGCCAAAGGCCCTTGAATTCGCCGGCATGACTCAATGATAGTAAGGCCGCTTAATGGTAAATGGTTGGTAGCACGATTCGAAAATGCGCTATCAAATCTTGAATGAAAAAGAAATTCCCAGGGACCCTGATGCCAAACATGCCTGCTATCAATATCGTCTGCTCTATCATCAATAGAACGAACGGGGCAGATAGCCATGCCAGTCCTCACGCAGATTTGAGATATTTGTTGATATGTAAGATTTGATAATGTTCTGGATAATTCCTCTGGCAAAGGAGAAACCGCTTTGGCATATCTCTGCCAAAAACTTTTCCATCCATTACTGACCAAAGGAAGGCTAACACCTGCTTCAGTCCAGAATTTTTTCCAAATTTCTGCATTGAGGGTTTCAAGTTCGAAAACGATACCGTCTTTTGATTTGAATGGCGGATGTATTTCAGACCCAATCAAGTCAGGAAATAACTTTTCAGGAGCATCCGATGTCGTTGCGCCTGCTATATACTGTCCCATACTCATTAGAGCCGAAGATGCCATGGAGACATTGATATTTGATATTTGAGCACCACGCAGCTGTCCAATGGAAGCCGCTATGACCCCTTGTAAGGCAAGTGTTGCGGTGAGAGTAGAAATATAATTTATTCCAAGAGATTGAGGCTTGCCGCTTGCACGCCCGTGTACTGACATCAATCCGCATCTTGCCTGCATGATATTTTCTGTCACTGCAGCAGGTTTGTTATCATTCCAGCGCGTGATATCGCACGTCACGGGTGTTGTGTGCAGTGTTTGGAATTGAAACGAGGCAGCCGACTTATCTTCAGAGTCTTGCTGTGATTCAACTTTTATGCCAAGCGTTTTTGATTGATAACGGATAGATGAAGCAACAGCAGAAAAATCAGGAAGTACTGTCTCTGGAAAACCACTGATTGTACAGTTAGTTAGTGGTCTATTCATATTTACCGCCTTTATAAACTAGCAATTAATCTTTTCTTGCCCACCGGCAACGGCAGGTAGAATAGTCAATGTGTCTCCGTCTTTCAGTTGGGTAGAAAGACCCTCGCCAAAGCGAATATCATCATCATTCACGTATATATTGATGAAATGATGTTCTTTTCCGTTAGAGATCAGTTTTTCTTTAAATCCGGGATACTGTTGTTCGATGTGTTCTATAAGCTCCAGAACGCTTGAGCCCTCGATTTCGATCATCTTTTGGTTCTGGGTTAGAGGTCTCAAAATTGTGGGCACATTAACGGTGATAGGCATATTGACTCCTTGGATTTTAAAAATTAGAAAAAGAATCAGAAAAGCAAAAATTTGGGCTTTGATGAATACCCCATTTAAATGGATTAAGCTACTTTTGATATATCAGCGCCTGATTTAAATTTATCCAGTACTCTGATCCTTTCTTCTACAACCATTCCGTTTAAAATCCGGAAGCTGCGAATTTCTTGTTTGTATTTAGGATCTGTTGAAATAATGACGTAGTGTGCCTGCGGTTCTGAAGCGTATTCAATATCCGTACGACTTGGGAAAGCTGCCGATTTTGTATGCGAGTGATAGATGACTATTGGCTCTTCACCGCGTGCAGCCATTTCTTTCCAGATGTTAAACTGTTGCTGTGGATCAAATTGAAAGAATGTCTCCGATTCAGCTGCATTACGCATAGGAATAAGACGCGTTGGCATGTTAGAACCTTCTAGGCCGGCAATAATGCCACAGGTTTCAACTGGGTGGTCTTGGTGTGCTTGGGCAAGCATTGCATTAACAACTTCGATTTGTATCGTTAACATGATTGTGCTATCTCCTTAAAATGTTTTAGAAAGAATCAATAGCTTGGCAATGTCTGGTCTACATCTTTAATCCAGGCAAGAATGCCACCATCCAGACTTTTAACATTGGTAAAACCCAGCTCCTGCATTTCGATGAGAACGTCCCTGGACCGAACCCCCATCTTGCAATGAAGAACGATAAAATCATCTTTATTCAGCTGCGTTAAGATCTCGTCAGAAATGATGTCGTCTTTGGGAATATGCTGAGCGCCTTCAATATGGACAAAATTCCATTCTTCGATCCTGCGGACATCGATCAATTGCATTTTTGTACCATTTTCGCGTAATTTTTTGAGTTCTAACGCGCTGATAACCGGAACGCCTTCATCTTGATCTGCTTTTGCTTGCTTGAGACCACAGAATTCACGGTAATCAATTAAGGTCTTGATGGGTGTTCTGACAGGCGCACGGCGTATGGGAATGAATCTGTAGGTCATGTCTAGCGCATCGTAGACAGCAAGTCTGCCCAGCAGAGTATTTCCCAGACCGGTTATTAATTTGATTGCTTCGGTGGCCATTATTGCGCCTATCGCGGCGCAAAGAACACCAAATACTCCGCCCTCGGCACAGGAGGGAGCCATTTCCGGTGGAGGTGGTTCAGGGTACAAGTCACGATAATTCAATCCCACATCACCGGGTGCATTTTCCCAGAAGACAGAAGCTTGTCCTTCGAAGCGAAAAATAGACCCCCAGACATATGGCTTGCCGGTAAGGACACAAGCATCATTAACAAGATAGCGTGTAGCAAAATTGTCTGTACCATCCACAATCAGGTCATATCCTGAAAAGACTGCTTCAGCATTGGTAGCCTCAAGACGTTCGTTATGCAATTGCACACGAACATATGGATTCAGGGCTTTGATGGAGTCTCTTGCACTCTCGGATTTTGGTCTGCCAACATCTGCTTGGCCGTGAATGATTTGCCTTTGCAGATTAGATTGATCAACCGTGTCGAAATCAACAATCCCAAGGGTACCGACTCCAGCTGCTGCGAGATAAAGTAGCGCTGGTGAGCCCAAGCCTCCCGCGCCGATCACAAGAACCCTGCTGTTTTTAAGGCGCTGCTGTCCTATCAATCCTACTTCAGGTATGAGCAAGTGACGGCTATAGCGTGAAAGCTCATCGCTGCTTAATTTTTCTGCTGGATTTACTAATGGTGGTAGTTGCATAAATCTTTCTCCCTGGGTAATGCTTAATGAAGTTGAGCTGAAATTACTGTTTGTTTTATCAATTCATTTCTGAAAGAGGACCAGAATGCAATTGAGCATTTTTCATCAGAATACGTGATGCCGTAGGAAGGTCGGCATTTAATGTCTTAAGCATATATTTATTTAGCATTAATTTTATTATTCTGGTTGCTGTCATTTTTCGTCATATCAATATTTAGTTTTAAATATCAGAAGGTTAGTATCTACAACAACAAAAAATGTATAGGTGTTTCTAAGGCTTCGCTAGAGATAACTGATCCATCGATTTCGATGATGCATACTTTAAATTAATAATTCCAAATTTAAAATGCGACAAATTGTCGCGCGACAATTTGTCGCAGGGCTACCGGGAAGAGCAGGGGATCAAGAGATGAAGGTGAACATGTGTAATCATCGGATGGCAAAAGAGGCTCATAAACTAGCACAGCCATGGCTTCCAAAATATTCTTCAAGCATAAATAAAAGCAATATTTGATAACAAGGTGCGGCAATTTGCCACATTTCCGCAATATTGATCTGTCTTTACAATACCAGACTAATACGAAGCTACCATGAGAGCAGGATTTAAACATCATATGCCAAACTATTAATATGGCTATATTTTCTATTTTTTCTGCTATCAAATGGAATTTATTGTACGAAAATAATTAATTAAACCTATTGAGAGATAATTCTTCAAAGCAAAATGAAAAACAAAATCTGTAGTCATAAAGCATTAAATTTGATGGTTGCAATGATATTTTTACAAGGAGTTAGTTTGGGTGCTCTTGCACATGACGGTGAAAATCATGCTGCAGACTCCACTACTCCGGAAGTGCCAGCACTTCCGGCTTGTCAAATCTTGACAGCAGCCCGGCTGTTTGACGGAATTAATTTCCCTCAAGACAATATGTCAGTATTAATCGAGGGAGAAAAAATCAAGCAAACCGGTTCTGCGGGACAATTAAACGCATTATGTGAAAACAGAATTGATTTGGGTGATGCCACAATTTTGCCTGGCTTTATCGAATCACATGCGCATATTACCTTCCAAAATGTAAAAAAAGATGACCTACTAGAGCATGGCATCACTACTGTTCGGGATACCGGTGGACCGTTAAAGGCTCCTGAAGGAGGCCAAGGCACGCTGCGCTTGTTAAGCGTTGGCCCGATCATTCAGACTCCTGATGGCTATCCATTGAATGTGTTCGGAGGTACTGGGGGAGATGACCATATTGGTATTTCAGTTGGCTCCGTTGTCGAAGCTGAGAAAGTCGTTGCTGATCTTGTTGCAGGTGGAGCAACAGCCATCAAGATTGCATTGGAACCTGGTGGAGAAAGCGGAGCACCGTGGATGCAGCCTCATGCTGGCCAACCTCTACCTCCTACGCCATGGCCTTTGCTACCACAGGAAATTGTGAACGCAATTGTGACTAAAGCACATGAATTAGGCAAAAAAGTACTTGTCCATGTGGGTGAGAATATCGGTTTTGAACGGGCGCTTGATGCAAATGTTGACGAATTCTCGCATATTCCTTGTTCTGAAATTAGAGAAGATTTACTGCAACGTGCGGTGGACCAGGATGTTACCTTTGTGACAACCATCGATACACTTGCATCTTGTATAGATAGCAGTACTCAGAAGGGAATACATTCCAATACGATGAGTCTGGCGAGTAAAGGCGCTAAATTCATCTATGGTTCTGAGATAGGGCACGACAATGTTCCTTGGGGAATTAATGGGGAAGAACTTCATATGATGCTGCACTTGACAAGTGGAGAAACGATTGATTTCACAGATGTTATGAACGTACTCAAGGCGGCAACTTCAAAAGCTGGAGAATATTTGGGTCTGGCTCCGCTTGGCACTCTGGTGTCTGGTGCGCCTGCCGATATTATTGCGGTGAGAGGAAATCCTTTTGAAAAAATCAAAATACTGGAGTATCCGGATCTCGTTATTTCAGGTGGTCGCACTATCGTAAATAAATTTAATGAGCAGCCCACAACGGCTGAGATCGACTGCCTCTTTACTTGGGCTGAAGCTAAATATCCTGATCTGTTTGTGCCAGCCGGGGCATCTACTGAGATTTTAAGTATTTATAGCTATCGCTTTTATTCAACAAGCAATGCCTATTTGGGTGTTTCCTCGGCTGACAGTCATGTGTATTACATGGGTGCTGACGGATTATTGCAGAACGAAGGCCCGATATCCAATTGGTTGCCTGTTTCAGGATGTCGGTAAGCGACAAGTAAATCACAACGTCTAATCAGGTATTGTGGTAAATATAGACTTATACTTATCAAGAGCGTATTGAAATGATTTGAGAAGTTAAACCAGAGCCAGATTATCATGGTGCGACCAAGGCATAATATGGCGTTATCTCAAATGCGTGACAAGCGTGTCCCGGCAACAGATGATCCGATGAGTTGGGCACAGTATGATAAATCTGGTTATTCCATTTCTAACTCAAAAATGACGCGAAGGTGAGCCGCAGACAGTATAAATAATACGGCAAGGTGAAGCCGACAAAGTCGGTTTTGAGTTAGAAATGGAATTAGATAATCCAAAAGTACAGCTCTCTCAGTAATGAGTATTTTGGTTTCTCATTTTTACGATTTATGTATTGGTTAAACGTATCAGGATAAGTGGCGGTATTGAACAAAACAAACTCCCCGCTTTACTTATTAACGTGAGTTCGGGATAAGAAAAGCAGCAAAAGACATCTGAATTCCTTATGATGAAAGGATTTTTAAAAATAGTTTCATCATTGGAGGGATCAGATTCCGATGGATACAATAGTAGTAACTTTTTATGGCATTGACGCCTTTTGTAAAGGCGTGTGAGTCGTGGTGGGGGTAGCGCTTTTCGGAGTTATCGCTAAAACGGCGTCATCGACGAGGAAAGCTGTGTCTAAGTGAAGTCATGACGATCGTGGTAGGATTCCTTCTGTCTGGTTATCAGACATTAAAAACTTATTATCGGGCATTAGGCAGCGCCGCGTTTTCCATCGTTACTTCTTTATGTTGAATTAATTCATTTTGCCAAAATTAACGTATGAAAAATTCTGTCCCAAATGAATCTACCAGCATGCGTCTATAATATTCAGATTTGTTAGCCTGGAAATATTCTAACGGATTGAAGTTGTCTGTTAACACAATACCTGCATGCTGATCCAAATTGAGCAGTCTATTTCTAAGCCACGTGCTCTGGTCTGGTTTAAGTGTGCCACTATCAATACTAATTAATTGTTTAGAAACGATAAAGATAAAATCATTGAAGTCGATGCCAGGTTCCGAGATAAAAACTAGCTGATACGGAAAAACCTCCGCCAGTGTTTTAGCTACAGAAGCCACCGCAATATTTGTGCCCTCTTCTAAAAAAGATACAAAATTAAGTGCAAGCAGACCCTGTTCTGAAAGTAACGCATGAATTTGCGAGAGAGTCTCTTTGGTTAGAAGGTGAACCGGTTCCGATCCCCCGGTGAAAACATCGAGAATGATTAAATCATAGGTTCCTTGCAATTGACGAATTTCATAACGGGCATCGCCTATGATTGTTTTTCCAGTGGGAGTGAAATCAAAATAGTTTTGTGCTGCTTCAGCAACAGCTGGGTCAATTTCGATGGTATCTGTCAAGATGCCATGATGTTGCAGGTTTGTGGCCATATGACCCGCGCCCTGGCCAATCAACAATGCCTTCGACATATCAGGTGCTAGCATCGGAATCAATCCCACAATTTTCTGGTAGGTCAAAACATTTTCGCCATGACTTAGCCCGGCTGCTCCAATAGTTGAGGCGTCTGCGGTCAGCAAGCGTAAATTGAGTGTTGGATTATCAATGACCCGTACCCAGCCATATAAGCTTTCACGCTCGAAGCGTGTTTGAAAAGAGGAATGGTGCTGCTTGTGGTCATTATTGGTTATTTTGGGTAATAAACTGACGCCAATGAAGAACAGCAACATAACTGGCAGTATCGCAGTGGTCAATTTAAAGCGCTTGCGTTCAAAAAATGCAACGATCAAAGCGAGTAAAAATAGCCCTGAACCGAGCCCAAGAAAGATTTCGTGAGAACCAATACGGGGGAATAAATAAAAACCCAGAAACAGCGTGCCAACAACACTGCCGACCGTGCTGACGGCATAAATGGAACCTGTGCTGGCGCCGATGCCATCTAAATTGGAAGTAGCCAGTTTGACAGCAAAAGGACCAACCATTCCGAGCATGGTTAGACTGGGCGTGAATAATATCAGCGTACTGATGAAGGTGCCAAGCCGTAATCCTAAAGAATCAGTTGCTAGTAATATCGGGCCTGTTATCCAAGGAACAATAAGAGTAAACATTCCTGCCAGAGCGATGATCAATGTTAAACCCATTCGTTTAGCACGATCTGCCCAGCGTCCGCCCACAAAATAACCGATTGCCAGTGCAATCATGGTGACCGAAATAAGGGAAGCCCACACATACAAACTGGCTCCATAGAAGGGGGCGATCAAGCGTGTGCCCAACAGTTCAATGACCATAACTGCAGCACCAGTTAGAAATACAGTGCAGTAGAGCCAGAGATGAGTGAATAGAGGGAAAAGGGGTTGTGTCATGAATTTCCTTGCTTGTGGATAAGTACATTTATCCCGAATGCGAGCGGTTGATGTAAACAACACACGTAATTGATAATACCCAATTTGTTGAGTCTATTTTTTAATTAATTCAATATTATATAAATGAATGATTGCTTTGCATATGCGGCAAATTGTCATACCTGGATGACTGATTATCGTCATTTAAGAAATATGTTTTCCTTTGTTCGAACCGTACTGATTTTAATATGGATTTCGAACCAGATGGTTTCTACGACAAGCATGGAATAGCGGGTGCGACAATTTGTCGCATTGTTATTTGTTTAATTAAACCAGATAATCGTTTGCGACTATTTATTCATTGGGGATAGACAAATAGTTACGGTGACAGCGCATTCATCTTTATTGATAAATTAATCGGTGGATTGGGATGAATCTTTTTAATTGTTGTCTCGAATAAATCAATAAACCATAGAGTTATTATTTTAGATTATTAGAGAAGGGAGTCATGATGAAAAAAAATAAAATTAGAACACTGACGCTGGCTTTAGCTGCAGCCGTGCTGGCAGGTGTTGGGCAGAATGCGCTGGCTCATACACGATTGGAAGTGCCGTTAGTTACTGAAAATGTCAGAGTGACGAATAATGTTACCATCGGTCATGGTTGTGGCGAGAAAGCGATTATTGGAACCTCAGTGGTTTTTCCGGATGGCACGGATTCGACTATTACCGTCGGCGGTCAGCCGCATAATGGGACATTGACCGATTTTGTATCAAACTGGGGGCCTAATGTTCAGCCTCTTCAAACCCGGGCAGTATTTGATTTTGTAGATGAAAAACAAGGGCCCACAGGTAATGTGGTCGGGTTTTGGTCTGGCGGCGGATCAGGTATGCCGGCTCATATGAATGCATTTGTTCCTTTCAGAGTTAGCGCAACAAATATTGAACCAACTTCTTGCGCTAAGAGCGTAAAATTCTTTGTTTCCATTGTCGATATTTGTGAAATTACCGGAATTGATGCATTACGCAGTGGAAGTGGAGAATCTGGAGGGCCTGTTAATCTGTGGACCCATAATAATCTGGGAACACCGTATGACCGTGTGGGAGCGGAAGATGATGGACCCGCTTCATTAACGATCAATCGCGATTTAACGAATAATCCACTGCCTGGATCATGTAATGGTGGAGTTGATGTCGAAGTAAAACCTTCCGCTGCGCAGATCAACCGCGATATGCCGATCAAATTCAACGGTCAGCAAGTTTGGCCTCAATAAACGCTAAACTTGACATTTACAAACGGGATCATGCATCCCGTTTGCATTAACAGAAAAGGACACTATCGCCAGCGGGTAGAAACAGCTATGTACAGAATTTGGCTAACAGACTAAGAGAACAAACAGAGAAATAGTTTCATAATGTTTTTATCAATATAATATGTAAAGATTATATTGATTGCTCAAAAGAGCAAGGAGGAAGTATGGCAAAGAATCTATCAATTCTATCAAAAATATTGGTGACTGCTGGTAGCATCATCACGGCCTGTTATGCTGCAACTATTAGTGCGCATGGCGGTGGTGCTACGCTTGATCCTGCCGGTAACAAGGCAACATTTACTGCGCTGGCACGTGTGACCTGCTTTGATGATGGCAATGGACCAGCTGCTCATCTCGTAGCCAAGATTAGAGATAATTCTGCTCCTATACCAGGAATGTTTGTCAGTCTTCAGCTGTTTAAAGGCAGCAAGGCAATCAGTGTTACCGATACTACGCCAGGGGATGCACAATTTAGTGAACAAGTAAGCCTGCAGGGTGGCAGTGGTGTTTACTTCATGATGGCGGACAAAACGATAGCGGGTGCGCGGGATTTTGAAGTGGAATGGCATTGCATGACCGCCAATCAAGTGCATACTGGTACAGACATAGTAGTCGATCAATTCGAATAATGGCAGTTCTGTTTATGGCCTGTTCACGTCCTTTGAATATCATTTATAAAATGATTAAGCAAATCAGTTTATTAATTTCAGTTAGCCTGATATTTTTCCTTTCTATGGTGACATCTGTCAGGGCGCACCTGGAAGGAAATACGCCGCCACCGCATTGTGAGTTGGCTTCTTTGGATGGGAAACCTGCTGAAGATTGGAAAACAATGAAAGGCGAAGTAATTTACATAGATTTCTGGGCTTCCTGGTGTCCTCCTTGCGCTAAATCATTTCCCTTCATGAGTCAGTTAATGCAGGAATTTAAAGACAAAGGATTGAAAGTGATCGGCATAAATCTGGATGAAAATCTTGAAGATGCCAAGAAATTTCTTGCCAAACGTCCCGTTAATTTCTCTATCGTGGTCGATACCAGTAAACGCTGCGCTCAAGACTTCAACGTGATGGCTATGCCATCCACTTATATTATTGATAAAAGAGGTTTGGTTCGACATATTCATCGTGGTTTTCGGGCTGGGGAAACTGAAGAGCTGCGTGGCTTAATTGAGCAATTGCTGCAAGAAGAATTATAGGGCTAGTTTATATTCATTGTGCCAGTATAGACATTCTTAGCTTGACTTCATTGATGAAAGTCACTCACTTTATTGTCCTTTTCGCTATTTTACTCAGCGTATCGGGATTATCCGGCTGTGTCCAGGTAGCGGCCTGGGAGCGTGGTAATCTTGCCAAACCGCAAATGGCGCTGGAGCCTACCCCATTACAAAGCGCTATTCAGGCACATGTTTATGGCAGTCGTGAAGCTGCTGCCAGCATTAATTCTTCGGGGGGAGGCGGCGGCTGTGGCTGTTTCTAAGCCATACCATGAAAATAGGTTTGAACGATCCACGCTTAGCTGGTTCAACTCAATATTCAGCTGAGGAACTTGAATCTAGCGATTTAAAAGCCCATTCAGCTTCTTCTTCCAATAAAACAGCGCTGCAGGCATTGACGTCTGCCGCGCTTGTTTTGCCGGGTTTGTTATTGTCTTCTGCACACGGTGCCAATCCCAGCAGTGACAACGTCAGTTTCCAATATATCCGCTATGAAGAAGGTAAACGCAATCTTTACAATATACATAGCAACCTGAAACCGATTACGGTTGACGTCGTACATGGAAGCGGCAATTTTACCTTCTATGATCGAGTTAAATTTTCATTTAACTATACTCAAGATACCTGGTCGGGTGCGACGCCTGTTACCACAGCGCCTTTAGTGGCGAATGGCAATCGGCCGATTCTGCAAAACTCACCCAACGGGGTGGTTACCGTTGGGGCCTCTCCTTTCGTCAACACCCGAGTTTTGCTCGATCATAATTTAAATCCACTTAGACTGACACCCGATGCTGGACAAGTCGTTGATTCACGTAATGTGCTGGTGCTGTCTTCCGCATCGCCTGAAACACGTAATCAGGCAAATTTTAAACTGGGTTATGAATGGGATGAGGCTGCGCTTAATGTGGGAGGGGGATTTTCATTAGAAAGGGATTATGAATCCAGTTATGGCAATATCAGCGGTCGTTTCGATTTCAATCAGAAGTTAACCAGCTTGAAATATGGAGCAGCTTATACCAGCAGTGAAACATCCGCCATTCTCGACCCGGATCTCGTGCCTTATTTGACTACCACCGCTTATGCCAATCAAATAGAGCGGCGCAGTGGCTCGGATATATTACGAGGTGATCGTCAGGATTGGACAGCTAATTTGGGCTTGACTCAGGTTCTTGGTAAGAACTCGCTGATCGATACCAATATCGGTTATACCCATAGCAGCGGGTTTATGGAAAATCCGTACAAAGTCATGACGGTTATTTTTGTTAACCCGAATGCCATCAGTCCCGATCCGAATATCCCCATCATTGGTGATGCGCGTGCCTTGTTGGAGCAGCGCCCCAATATCCGCAATCAATTGGCTTTAGGGAGTAAATTCGTGCAGCATATTAGCCCATTGGATGCGGCACTTCATCTGAATTACCAATTCTCATTCGATGATTGGGGAATCCATGCACATACTTTTGAAGTGGATTGGGTACAACCACTGGGTTATGGCTGGACTGTTACGCCTCGCATTCGCTATTACTCACAAGATTCAGCTGATTTTTATAATCCTTTTCTCATTTCCAGTCAGGCGTTTCGTAGTCCTGCCATCGATGCCTCAGGACGGCAAGTATGGGTAAATTCAGATAATCCCAATCAACAATTTTTTCGTAATGGCAATGGTAATTTTTTCGATGCGAATGGCAATCCGATTGATGCAACTGAACTTAATTTACAACCTCAACTGGTTTCATTTGATGCTGCCAAGCTGCCTAAAAGCTTTTCCAGTGATCACCGTTTGTCTGGTTTTGGTTCGTTGAGCGGCGGTGTTGTAGTTAACAAGCAATTTACCAAAGGAATCGAACTAGAAGCCGCCTTTGAATATTACACGCGAGCCAGCGCACTGAAACTGGGTGGAAATGGTCATAGCAGTTTTGCTGATTTTGATTTTTACGTTGCCAATGCAGCGATCAAGGTTGATATGGACACCATTAGTACTCGTATGGCGAAAGAGGCTAGGCGTAACCATGCTGATCATGATCATAGCGAACAGCATCAACATGCTCAACATTATGTTCCGGCCAGCATCATGTTTGGCCACATGCTGGATAAGCCAGGCGAACTCATGGTGGGATATCGATTTATGTACTCTCGTCAGACGGGTGATATGTTGCAAGGAACACATCATGCCAGTGACCAGACAATTGTCAATGAGGGATGTGGCGATGTCACGTTGTGCCGTTTTGCCCCGAAAGATATGAGCATGAGAATGCACATGCTCGATATCATGTATGCGCCCACTCGCTGGTTGAATCTAATGATTATGCCGCAATTCATGGATATGGATATGAATTTGCGTGAGCTTACCGGGCGCCCGCCACCCACTCCGGGTGTCCACGAGCATACCGGCATTGGCGGACATACAACCGGCGGTGTCGGTGACACCATTCTGATGTCGCTTTATAAGCTGCTAGATTTACCTGGACACCGAGTCCATGCGGGTTTAGGTGTCAGCGCACCGACCGGGAAAGTAGATTTGGAGCTCAGGCGTATGTTTCAGGCTGATGGAGGACTCATTCACTTTGATATGCAGCTAGGAAGCGGCACCTGGGACTTCATGCCTAATGTAACTTATACCGGAGAAAATAATCGCTGGTACTGGGGAACCCAGCTTTATGGCGTCAAGCGAATGGAAAGCAGTAACGAATCAGGTTATCGACTGGGGGATATTTTTCAGGCATCTACCTGGGGAGGATATCAGTTAACCCATTGGCTGGGAGCTTCAGTGCGAGGCGCTTATACTTACCGCGATAAAATACATGGAGATTTCAACCAGTTTGATGCACGTATTGGACCAATGGATTTCCCAGCGAATCAAGGAGGACACTACTGGGAAATAGGCATTGGTGTAAATGCTTCGGTACCAAACGGCAAGTTTGCTGGCAATCACTTTGCTTTTGAATGGGTGCAACCACTGCATCAGGATGTGAATGGTTTTCAGCTCGAGCGTAAGGGTGGATTATCAGCTACGTGGCATTATAGCTTTTAATTTGTTTGGGATTTAATTCTCCCCTTCTTGGAGTGAGCTGGTTGGAAAATCAGCAGAGTGTAAAGCGCAGTTAAATCCATTTCCAAGTCAAACATGACATGACGCTGGCCTCAGACAGTATAAATAATACGCCAAGAAGAAGCCGGCAAATGAGTTAAGAATTGCGCTTGTGCTTAAACCGATAATCAAGCCTCCACCTTGATCGGAGGCTTGAGCTTGGTAGCATAATTAATGACCGGATTGGCGCATGTGTTTGATTGCTTCGTCAGTATGTTTGGCAGCTTCCTTGGCCTGATCACCTTCAGCACTCTTGATGCCTTCTTCCAAATGTTTAATCGCTTCATCCATATGCTTCTGGGAAGCAGCATGATCATCTCTTGCCTTTTTAGCATGATCCAGACTTTCTTTTGCATGTTTAAGTGATTCTTTGGCGTGACCCATTTCACCATGTGCCTTAGCTTCTCCTGCATGCTCCATCGCTTCTGACGTATGACCTGCATCGTCTGCATAGGTTTGAGCGCTCAAGCAAAAAGCCAAAATTCCAACTCCAAGAATAGTTGTGGATATTGCTTTCATGAGAATTATTCCTTATTTAAGATTTATAATGTCGAACATCCTGGATAAGAATTGCCTCACTCATTTTCACCAAAATTCCAAGAAAGAGGAAAGCAATCTCGCTTAATATTTTTCTTTGATTTAAATATTACATGCATTATTGGAATACAGTAATACTGCAAACGCATCTATTTCAATCTACTGATAGGCTGAACTGACTGAATTTGAAAGAATAGGGATTTGCCATTTTTGCTTTCTTCTGTTGAGAAAAACGTAATGTTCAAATCAATTGGTGTGCTTTCTCCAAATGCAGCTTAAAAAAATTTCAACTGTACCGAACTAGAAATATTTTTCAGCCATCTTTCCAGATGATTTGGGAGTAGAGCTTTGGTGCTTTTTTATTATCTCTGAGTTTCCAACAGCTCTGGAAAGAATAGGTGAAGCAGGGCGATAACGATGATGGCAAGCAGCAAGCGTGTATCAATGGAGTCTTCGATTCATTTTAACTGCCATTCTGTCTGGATATGGCCAAGGTCTATTTAAAGGAGCAGATCGCTCTCCATCCAGTAGTGGCAAATATACACTCCGGCACAAATCAGCAGTATGGCAGATATCTTATGGTAAAATGGAACGAATCGTTTCACGGTTTCGACCACGACTCTTTCCTTTAAAGATACGATACTTATAGTCAATATTAATAGGACCGTTCCTACTCCGAGAATATACCAGAGGAACTGTAATAATATTATCTCAGAATTACCGGAAGTCATCGAGCTTCCGACGACGATAAGAAAGACTGGCAATGCACAGCTCATGAATGTTGCCCCCATGGCTATACCGAACAGAAAAAACCCCCGAACACTGATGGTGCGGGGGTCTCCAATCTGGTTACCTATTTTCATGAAGATATCAAGCGTAAGCTGATTGCCCAAAAGCAGCCATACTCCAAGTGCGATGAGGATGACGCCGATAATTGCCGACACCCAGGGCATCACGCCGAGCAAAGTCGACCAACCGGCAGAAATAAGAATACCAATCAGTCCATATAGGAGACCAAAGCCTGCCGTAACAGCTACAGTAATACCAAAGGCTTTGCTAAGTCGATAAAGCCAGGAATGTTGTTGAAACTGATGGTCCTTGGCGCCGAGATAAAGCGCCAGATACACGGGCAACATCGCAAAGCCACATGGGTTTACCGCAGAGACCATTCCCGCGCCAAAAGCATAGCTAACTTGCAGCAACCCTGCCAGTTGACTCATTAACTGGCTTACCCATAGCTGTATATCCATCATTGCCTCCACCTTCTAATTCCATTTCTAAATCAAAAATGACGCGAAGGCGAGCCGCAGACAGGATAAATAATACGGCAAGGGGAAGCCGACAAAGTCAGTTTTGATTTAGAAATGGAATAAGTTGCATCAGACTTTTATGAAGAGCTATAAGTTCAAAGTGCAGTATCTATGGGGCTAGGTCAGCAACTAAACGTAATATTTTCTCGGAATCAGCCAAACATTATTCCATGATCTTAGTAAGCTTATAAACAATTTGCTACATGAATTTTCTATAATAGTTAAGATTCCAAAAAAATTGTCGTTAAAAAATGACAAAGTAAATAATTTATTATTTACTCATTTTAATTTATTTAAAAGAACCTGGATGCGATAACGCGTATCATTAGGCATGTACATGAAAATAAAGGTTCTAGACTTGTCTGAATGACTACCTGAGTAATTTCTTTTTAATGAAACTGTACCGTTTTTCCTTTAAAGCGATGGGCACACCTTGTGAAATACAGATTTATGCCATAACCGAGACTAAGGCCGGGCGTGCGATGGAGGCTGCCATTTCTGATATTCAGCGATTAGAGTCAATTTATTCCCGCTATCGTGAAAGTAGTTTTTTGTCTGAGATTAATCGGATCGCAGCCAAAGGAGGAAGTATTATCGTTGATAACGAAACAGCCGGCTTGTTGGATTATGCCGACACCTGTTATCGGGAGAGTGATGAGCTTTTTGACATTACCTCGGGTATTTTGCGCCGTGCCTGGGATTTTAAATCAAATCAGTTACCGGATGAAGCGGTTATTCAAGCCTTGCTGGATAAAATTGGCTGGCATAAATTAAAGTGGGCCTCGCCTGTGCTTGAATTCCCGCTTGCTGGCATGGAGATTGACCTGGGTGGTGTCGTTAAAGAGTATGCAGTAGATCGTGCTGCTACGATATGTTGGGATAGGGGTATTCAGCATGGCATGGTCAATTTGGGAGGAGATATCAAGATTATTGGCCCGCATGCGGACGGTAGTCCCTGGCGAGTCGGGATACGTCACCCGCGTCGTCCCGAGACCTTATTACAAACGCTGGAACTTTATTCGGGTGCAGTTGCCAGCAGTGGGGATTATGAGCGCTGTATGACCATACATGGCGTCCGTTATGGCCATGTGCTCAACCCAAAGACAGGCTGGCCTGTAAGCCGAATGGCTGCAGTAAGTGTCGTGGCTGATTTTTGTGTTATTGCGGGCAGTGCTTCAACGATCGGCATGCTAAAAGAGCAGCAAGGCAAAGACTGGCTTGCTGACCTGGGTTTACCCCATTTGTGGATAGATGTTGATGGGCAAGTGGGAGGCGCGCTCACGGAAGAATGCTGATAAATCAAAGAGATTATACTATTTCTCAATCAAATCTGATTTTGCTGGCTGCTCCTTGCCGTATGATTGATCCTGTTTGCGGTTCGCCTGGCGTCATGTTTGATCTGGAAATGGGATGAGAATCCAGGAAGGCATTTTAATAGATAAAGCATAAGGGAATCATACGCAACGGTTCCTTTGCACAAATATTTTATGACGCCTTTGAAAATATTCTAAAATTTATAACCACGATGCAGCGCTACCACACCAGCAGCCAAATTAAAATATTCTACCCGTTCAAATCCAACTTGCTGCATGAGTTGTTTCAACTCATCCTGCGATGGATGCATCCGAATTGATTCGGCAAGATAACGATAACTTCCTTCATCCCGAGCAATTAATTTACCCATGAGAGGGAGCACCTTGAAAGAGTAAGTATCATAAAAAGGTTGGAGTGGTTTCCATACTTTTGAGAATTCCAGCACGGTAAGTGATCCGCCTGGGTTAAGCACACGCAGCATTTCCTTGAGCGCAATATCCTTGTGAGTCATGTTTCTCAGGCCAAAGGCGACATTGACATGATCAAAGAAATTATCCGGGAAAGGTAGTTTCTCAGCATCACATTGGGCTACTGGGACGGCTATTCCTTCATTCAGCATGCGATCCCGACCGATCGTCAACATGGAATTGTTAATATCAGTTAACCAAACCTGGCCTGTTTCACCAACTTGCTCAACGAACAACGCCGTCAAATCTGCAGTGCCGCCTGCGATATCAAGAATCCGATCACCCGCTTTTACGCCACTGGTTTCGACAGCAAACCGTTTCCACAGTCGATGCAAACCGAGCGACATGACATCATTCATCAGATTGTAGCGTGCAGCTACCGAGTCAAAAACATCTGCAACTTTATGTGCTTTCTCAGCTTCTGAAATAGTTTTGAAGCCAAAATGGGTGGTCTTTGTCATTTCGAATGATTAATTGAGTATTAAGAAAATGAGTGCAATAAATAATGATGAGTTTGATATATCCCTCATGTATTATTTTCACGGTTGATACCAGCATCATTTAGTCGTTGCAGGTAATGTTGCCACATTGTATCTTGATTCAATCCGTAATTATAAAGTAAATCCCATGAATAAAGTCCCGTATTGTGGCCATCAGAAAAATTTAACTGGATGGCGTAATTGCCCACTGGCTCGATATGCGTGATGGACACATCCTGTTTGCCAGTCTGCAGAATTTCTTGTCCAGGCTCGTGACCTCGTACTTCTGCTGACGGAGAATAGACGCGAAGAAACTCACAAGACAACCGAAAAGTTTTACCATCGCTGAAGGAAATTTCCAGTACTCTGGATTTCTGATGAAGTTTTATTTCAGTGGGAATTGGGGTATGTTTACTAAGGCCTGCCATAGACGTTTTTTAAAATTGAAATTATTAATAAATAGCAGCTAGAATGCTTGTCACGAAAATGCAATATTGCCACTATATTATCTCAGAAATTTCTAAATAATTTTTTTGAATGGAGTCATGAGTATAATGGCTGCAACCATACTGATCGTGGAAGATGAGCCCGCAATCCAGGAGCTGATTTCATACCATTTACGCACTGCAGGGTATAGCGTTTTGTGCGCCAAAAGTGCAGAAGAGGCAAAGGAAATAGTTAACGATGCGTTGCCGGATTTGGTGCTGCTGGATTGGATGCTACCCAATATGAGCGGCATCGAGTTTGCTCGCATGCTGCGGCGAGAAGCGCGCACCAAGATAATTCCTATTATCATGTTAACGGCCAGAGTGGAGGAAAGTGACAAGATAACCGGACTGGAAATCGGTGCAGATGATTATATTATTAAACCTTTTTCGCCGCGTGAACTTGTGGCGCGCATCAAGGCTGTGCTACGCCGACGCTTACCAGAAGTGTCAGATGAAGTGGTTGAAGTAGGCGGGTTAAAATTAGATCCAGCCTCACATCGAGTAACCGCTAATGATCTCGAAAATGGTGCAAAGTCAGCAGAAATTGTCTTGGGACCGACTGAATTTCGTCTATTGCACTTTCTGATGACGCATACTGAACGCGTGCATACACGGGAGCAATTACTTGATCGTATCTGGGGAGACCATGTCTTTGTGGAAGATCGTACAGTAGATGTTCATATACGAAGGCTGCGTAAAGCGCTTGAAGATGCAGGCAAAGATGAATTGGTGCAGACTGTAAGGGGAGCAGGTTACCGTTTTTCTACCCGCTGTGAAGCTGGTGCTGAATAAAAGTTGGGTTGCATTGATTTTGAGCATTATCCTTTGCTATCCTTTTAATTATCAGTAATTTTTCTGTACCTATTTGCTTTTTCGCGCATAATACGCTGCAAACTAATTTTTCCAAAGGCAATTAAATGAGAAGAGGTTAATTCCATTTTCAGATCAAACATGACGCCAAGGCGAGCCGCAGACAGTACCCATAATAGGGCAAAGTGAAGCCGACAAAGTCAGTTTTGATTTAGAAATGGAATCATTTCTGGAATATCCAAAAGAATTTCTTACCCGCGGACTATTGAAGTGTTTGATCTCTGGCGACGCTTTGCTGCTATTATTTTGCTGATAGTGGTTACAGTTATAATATGGGGTGTGGTAGATGCTGTGACGGCATTGGCTTTATTCAGCTTGGTATTGTTAGGATTAACGATATATCATACCTATTACTTGGCTTTGCTTGATCTATGGTTTCAACGTTTTAATCATAGTGCTTTTGATCCATTCACCATACCGAATGTCCCTAAAAGCTTTGGGGTGTGGGGGGATGTGTTCATTCGACTGGCGCGCTTTATCCGGCGTTATTACCGAAGCCGGCAAAGTCTGAGCAAAGCGCTGGAGCGTTTGCAGCGCGCTACTTCAGCAATGCCGGAAGGGATCGTTATCCTGGATGAAGCGGATCGAATTGAATGGTGTAACCCTTCTGCTGAGCAGCATTTAGGATTAGATCTGAGGCTGGATATTGGGCAGCATGTGACCCATCTGGTACGGCAGGTGCAGTTTGTAGCGTATTTAACTTCCGGGGATTACAGCAAACCCCTGATTATCAAGCAATCACGATATGAGGAGCTGGTGCTTTTACTCCAGCTAGTGCCTTATGGTGATAGGGAAAAGCTGCTGATCAGTCGAGATATTACACGTTTTGAGAAAATGGAAATCATGCGTCGTGATTTCATCGCGAATGTTTCACATGAGTTGCGCACCCCCTTGACGGTTATAGGTGGGTTTCTAGAAACATTATTATATGAAGATATTAAAGACAGCGAGATGGAAAAGCGCGCGTTGATTTTAATGAATGATCAGGCTAAACGCATGCAGCATCTGGTCGAGGACTTACTGACCTTATCGAAACTCGAGAATGCGCAGAATATTTTGCATGAGGAAGAGATTAACATTGCTGAATTGCTGCAAAGCTTGTATCAAGAAGCGCAATCGCTTAGTGCAGGACGCCATCACATTCATTTGAAGCTGGTGAGTGATGCTCACTTGCTGGGAAGTGTGGACGAGTTACGGAGCGCCTTCAGTAATCTGATCAGTAATGCCGTTCGCTATACACCCGATGGCGGCAATATTTCATTGAGCTGGACAGAAGAGCAGGGCCAGGGCTTATTTTATGTGCAGGATAGTGGGATCGGTATCGGGCCTGAGCATATTCCTCGCCTGGCAGAGCGGTTTTATCGAGTCGATCGCAGTCGCTCCCGTGAAACCGGGGGAACAGGATTAGGACTTGCTATCGTCAAACATGTGTTAAATCGCCATCAGGCTCACATGGAAATTATCAGTGAAATAGAAAAAGGAAGTATTTTCAAAGTCTGGTTCCCAGCAAAGCGGTTGATAAAAAACAAGGGAAGCCACCTTACTATCCATGATACCCATGCTATGCCTTCCAATAAAACCATTCCACCGCTAATTTAGTCTTTCTTATCCCACTTTCAAATCAAACATAACACGAAGGCCAGCCGCAGACAGGATCAATCATACGGCAAGGTGAAGCCGACAAAGTTAATTTTGCTTTAGAAATGGAATAAAAACAGGGCTAAGACAGCTTTCTCAAACTTCCTTCCTCAGTAGCGGTAAGCAGCCTTAAGCAAGGCAAGTAGCCATCAAAGACAATGCCATGTACTTCCATATGTTTTTGTGAGCGCAGTATACTGACCAGATAATGTACGATGCTGTTGGTAATCGTTTGGCCTGGTACCAGCACAGGGATACCGGGCGGATAAGGTGTGATCTGATCGGCAGATACTCTTCCTTCCAAATACTTACTGACTCTATCTTCTTCGTCCAATAAAGGTACTAATTCACCTTCGCAGTAAAATGCATCACGCGGCAGATATCTCAACTCAGTAAAATGAGGAACTTCGGATATCTGGTAAAGACGGCGAGGGGCCCGGCCTTCACGCGCAATGCGCATCAGGGCATCATAAAGACGCGAGACTTTGCTGCGGGTAGTACCGATGGTAAG
The DNA here is from genome assembly GCF_001007935.1 of Nitrosomonas communis. NCBI lineage: Bacteria > Pseudomonadati > Pseudomonadota > Betaproteobacteria > Nitrosomonadales > Nitrosomonadaceae > Nitrosomonas > Nitrosomonas communis. Next base: position 810,794 of record NZ_CP011451.1, on the reverse strand, counting down.
CAGCAGGGTAAGCGTATTAAAAGTGGATTTCTCCACTTGAATATTGTAGTGCTCGAATAATTCCCGGATCAGCTCTTCCACAGTAAAGCCGCAGCGTGAAATATCTACTGTTACTTTAGTAGGATCAAGCTGGATATTGTCATGCTTGACTTCATCAGGCAGGAGTTCAGGCAGTTCCAGCACTTGAAATACACCTGTAGCATTGATTTGTAGACGGAGTTCCCTGGCAAGCTCCAGTGTGCGCGAAAGCAGTTTGTATCCTTCCAGCGTGGCCTGCTTGCGGGCTACATCAAGGCTTGCAATCATGCTGTATTGAGGGCTGGTGGAAGTATGCATGTTGAAATTTTCACGGAAAAGATGCTCGTTGAAATCGGGATCATTGACATGAATCATGCTGGATTGAGAAAAAGCGGACAGTACTTTGTGCGTACTTTGGGTGGCATAGTCAGCGCCTGCTTCCAAAGCAGTGGGACGAAAAGCGGGATGAAAGCGGGCGAAGCCATACCAGGCTTCATCAATAATAACTTTGATCCCCTTCGCATGCGCGGCTTCAATGATCGGGGAAAGATCATAGCGTAAACCATCATAGGTGCAGCTGGTTAATATCAATGCTTCTGCATCAGCATGTTGTTCAAGGGCATTGAATAGGGTTTGTTTAGGTACCGGCCCATAAATACTGAATTTCTTATTGACCGATGAGTCAAGATAAACCGGATGAGCGCCTGATAGCACCACGCCATGATGTACCGATTTGTGACAATTCCGATCCAATAGTAATTTCTCACCCGGGGCGAGTAAGGTCTGGAAAATGACTTTGTTGGCAGTAGACGTGCCATTAGTAGCGAAAAAGGTACGGCGTGCGCCAAATGCTTCCGCGGCAATTTTTTGTGCTTCCGCGATGACTCCAGTAGGTTCCATTAATGAATCAAGCATGGGCACGGATACCGACAGATCAGCCCGGAAAATATGCTCACCGATAAATTCATAAAAATCGCTTATCCAAGGGCTATCGCGCAGTGAATCACCAGAAGAGTGCCCCGGTGTATGCCAAGCATCCTTTGCCATCAGCACATAACTCTTGAGTTGATCATAGAAAGGAGTGCGCGCCTTTTCTTGCAACTGAGCATTAAGGATGCGATACATACCGCGATAATCACGTTCTTCTCGATAGAAATAACCATCTACCGTTTCTGAAAAGAGGGCATCGACGACGTCATCCTGCTGTTCTTGTGCGATCAGTATATAAATATTTAATTCGGGCCGAAAACGGGAAATTTTCTGGACGAGCTCTAATGCCGTCATTTGCAGATTACGTGTACCTTTCCGTTCACTTTGCAGGGTATAGAGCTTATCGTCGACCACCACTGCCTGAATATCGCCATCTTCTTCAAGTACCTGCAACGCCTCGCGTGCAGTGGTGACGCCAATAAAAGTGATCCCCAATGAATTTTCCATTGACTTGGCTGCGTCGTTTAATCCCTTGATGAATGCTTTGAGGATCAGTTTTTCATCATTGATAAGCAGAATACGGCTGATTGGTTTTTTCATGAGATATGCGTCATCAAAATGAGAGCTGGAGGTGATAGCTTAGAACGTTCACCGGTAACCATTCAATTAGAAATTATTATCCTGCTTAACAAAAGCCTGAAGTGGTACCCAAAAACTGTACAGGTTGTTAAGCTCTGGCAGAATTAAAAAGGAGCTTAATAACAATGAGTAAAAAGCGCATACAATATTCGAGCGAATTCAAAGCAAAACTAGCGCTGGCAGCGATACGTGGTGATGAAACTGTCCCCCAATTAGCAGCGCGTTATAATGTATAGCAGATCCCATATAAAATGATTTAAATTTCATAAGCGGCAAAGAGCTGCTCGATGGAACAACCTTCCTTTTTTCTGATGGCTTTGGCCTGAGCCCATTTGGGTTCAATGTCATTTAAGTCAGGGGAATAAGGCGGCAGGTATTCAAGTGTATGCCCGGCATTGGCAATGGCGGTTTGGATATCCTGCCGTTTATGAAAGGTTGCGTTGTCCATGACAATCACGCAAGCGGGCAGAAGTTTAGGCAACAGGTCCTGCGTTATCCACGCATAGAAAATGTCAGCGGTGATATTGGCGATGAACAGACTTATGGTCAGCAGCGTCTTTCCGATCAGGGCGCCAATCACATTGGTTCGACCTCGTGCATGCCAGTCTTTTACGCCATGGACGCGCTCACCCACTGGCGCATAGCCATGCGTGCGTGGCATGTCGTGCGCAAAGCCGCTTTCATCAAGGTAGACGATAACGCGGCCTGCTCGCTCATAGTCTTCAATTTTTTGCTGGAAGATACGCCGCTCTTTTTCGCTGGCTTTGGGGTGACACAGGCTTTTTTTTATAAGTCACGCCCAGACGCTTTAAAGCATGGTTAATGCCTTGCTTGCTGACACCCAACCGTTTGGTGCGCTCGTACTGATACGCGTCCGGATAATTCTTGATGTCCTGCGCCAACATTTCCATGTTGATCTTGGTGGCAGGTTTGTTGCGGGTGGTCTTGGGATCGGGAGTTTTGATCCAACGCATCACGCTGGCCACACCTACACCAAAACGCTTGGCCACTTGCGCGATTGAGAGGTTCTCCTTCTCACGAACGGATAATACTTTACGGCGAAATAATATCGGATAGGTCATCTGTAAATTATAATCAATTTATAGGGGACATGCTATACATCCCACGCAGATCAATAGCTGGAAACGGCAACTCATTGAGCAAGCTGCCGAGCTGTTTTGTAAAAATAATACTGCCGCCAATAAGGAGCAGCCTACAACAGATGACCTGCACCGGGTTATTGGTCAATTGGCGGTAGAACGCGATTTTTTAGCAAGAAAGCTCAATCATTAAGTCTTGTAGAACGCAAAGAGATGATTGAGCCCCATGGCAAACTTAGTCAAACTCGTCAATGTCAGCTGCTGGATCTGGCGCGCTCAACTTATTATTATCAACCGCAACCAATCAGTAATGCTGATCTGGTTCTGCTGCGCATGATGGATGAACAGTACTTAAAGACGCCACAATATGGCTCACGCAGTTATGCTACCTGGTTTCAGCGCCAGGGAATCATGTTAGGGCGCAAGAAAGCCTCTTCCTTAATGAAGACACTCGGTATTGTCAGCATAGCTCCAAAACCCAGGACCAGCATCTCAAGCAAACAGCATAAGGTCTATCCTTATCTGCTTAGAGAACTTGTCATTAATAAACCCAATCAGGTTTGGGCTGCCGACATAACCTATGTCCCCATGGAGAAAGGCTTTGGCTATCTGGTTGCCATCATCGACTGGCATTCGCGTAAGGTGTTGAGCTGGCGCTTGTCCAATACCTTGGATACTGACTTTTGTACTCAGGCGCTGGAGGCAGCCATCCAGGATTATGGCTGTCCACAGATCATGAATACCGACCAGGGCGTACAGTTTACCAGCGAAGCATTTACCTCCATACTAAAAGATCATCATATTCAGATCAGCATGGATGGCAAGGGGTGCTACTATGACAACATTTTTGTTGAACGACTTTGGCGGACAGTTAAGTATGAGCTTTTATATACCAGAGAATTCAATAATCTGAAGGAGATAAAGCAGAATTTATCCACATGGTTTGAATGGTACAATCAAGAACGATTTCATCAAAGCCTTGATCGTCTTACGCCTGATGAAATCTACTATAGTGATCCAAGAATTGATCGGGTTGCCTGAACCTGTTTAACTATACATATCAGAGCTGAACTTTCTTTCAGGTTGTCCAGTTACAGGGAACCACATCAGCCTAATGTGAATTAAGCGATGAAATAGAAGCCAGTTGATCAATAACATTAAACTCTTGAGGAAGACATCACCCAACTTCAATCAATCAAAGTAACCAATGAACTGGCCAAACTGATTAATAACGGTTTATCTCTATGTTTGCAAGCATTCTCAGGAAAAGCTTTGAATTTATAGTCAAAGAATAAGCCATTACACTGATTTAAGCTTTAGCGACGAAGAAGTTCATCGCTAAAGCTTAACCGGTTAAAAATGATTCCAAAAGAATTCTCATCTAAACCAAACATAACGCGAAAGCAAGCTGTAGACAGTATCAATAATATGGCAAGAAGAGCCGACAAAATCATAGGTGCAATAAGGTGTAACGCATTGCACCAGATGGTAAGGTAGTACATACGGCACAATGTCCGATGGTGATGGTGCCTTACACGAGTTGCCTTATCGAACACAAATAGGCGCTGTCCAGAGCACTGCGTAAACAACCAAACCGTCGATATGTTCTTTCTTTAAATCCGATACATTCTGAACCATTCTTAACTGGTTAGGCTATATATTTGGAAAGCTGGTTGCGGTTCTGTTTTACTGGAATTTTTTACGAGTTAGCGCTCAATTCACATTTCAGTCTAACCCTGATTTTTTTTAAGGAAAATTTTCTAATGGAAAATCTGCATTCATGCAGAAAACAAGAAATTTTATGGGGGAGAGCTTTTGGGCAGGTGGTGATTTTGTGGCGGCGGTAGCATGAGATGAGGAAATGGTCAAAATATATCCATCCGGCACCCAATGAAAGAGAAGGAGGAGGAACAACATGATCAGCTCAAGCCTGGTGAACTGCCTATTTAAAATGCCGATAGAAAGGAAAAGTGGGTTTCCCCGCCAATGCCGTCAGGCTGTCATCTTGAACCTTGAGGTTCAAGGTGGTCGCAAACCGGATGCATCAGGTGCCCCTTCTGTGAGGAGCGCACAACAGCATCACTTTAGTTCGCAACCTGTTATATAAATTGGTTCAAAGAGTATTAGCCTTAACAAACACCGCAGGGAAATTCTGTAATGCTCAAACAAAATTTAATGAAATAATCTTAACTTATTTTTTATTGATCTTCTTTTTCTTTTTTGGGCAGCAACTCATCTAATTTATCTTCTATGAATTTAATTTTACGCTTAAATTCACTCATGTCAAAACTTTTGGCTGGACGCATGGTAAGCAGCTCATGAGTCATATGAAGCGCTGCTACAATCGCAATTTGTTCGGTTCCCACTATTTTACGTTCATTTTTTATTTGCAGCATTTTTTTATTCAAATAAGAAACCGCCAGCAATAAACCCTCGCGTTCTTTTTCAGAGCAGTTAATGCGGAATTCTCGTCCCATAATAGTAACGATGATTGTCTCAGTATCCATACCCATTTTCAGGAAGATTTTTTAAAAATTCCTGTAAATAATTTGATAACAATATGTATATTTCAGGAGGCTGATTATTTATGCAGTGATTGAATCAGCTGATTGATGATGAAATCTGACATTTAATGAGCAGATAACTTTATATCATTTTACAAGTTGATTAATTTTATCATTAAATAATTTTTAAATTTTGCCTTCATGAAGTTATTATGGTTTTATAAATACAATAAAGTTCAAGTCAATCGTTAATTGACCTCATTTCATTTTCAAATCAAAAATGATGCGGAGATGAGCCGTAGACAGGATAAATAATACGGCAAGGTGGAGCCGACAAAGTTAGTTTTGATTTGGAAATGAAATAAAATAACGTAATTGAAAAACTGCTCTTAGCTAAATAGGTGCAATGTGGCGAATTCTAATTTTGTAAATGAAACTCTTGATGTCATTATCATTGGGGCAGGAAGTGCGGGCTTGTCTGCGCTGCGCGAAGTAAGGAAGCGCACCGAACAATTTGTCATTATCAATGGTGGCCCCTGGGGAACGACATGCGCACGTGTTGGATGTATGCCCTCTAAGCTGTTGATTGAAGCGGCGAATGCCTTTCATCGACGAACTACCTTTGAGACGTTTGGTATACGGGGGGCAGACCAGCTGATGGTCAATATGACGAGTGTTATGCAACGTGTTCGTGAGCTTCGTGATGATTTTGTAGCCAGCACCTTAAAAGCGACTGAAGTGCTTGGAACGAAGGCGATTTCAGGTCGTGCGCGCTTGCTTAATCCAAATCAGGTGCTGATCAATGATAAAAAGTTAACTGCCAAAAAAATTATTATCGCTACCGGCTCACACCCGATTGTCCCCGCAGAGTGGCATTTACCGGAAAATCGTTTATTGACGACAGACACGTTATTTGAGCAGAAAACATTACCAACCAGGTTAGCGGTCATTGGAATGGGTCCTATCGGGATGGAGATGGCACAAGCACTGTCCCGCTTAGGGATCAAGGTCACTGCATTCGGCAGCAATAAGCAGATTGGCGGCTTAACTGATCCACACGTTAATGAGGTGGCGTTAGATTTGCTTTCACAGGAATTCCCGCTCTATTTGGGTGAAAGGGCCAAAGTGGTTTGGGAGCCAGGAGAAAATTGCGTGCGCATTCGAACGAGTGAAGTAGACATCGCGGTTGATGGGGTGCTGGCAGCACTTGGCCGTCGCCCCAATATTGATCATCTTGGACTCGAAACGCTAGGCGTTCCGCTCAATGAACAAGGATTACCCCCGGTTAATCCGACTACGATGCAGATAGCTGATCTTCCGGTATTCCTGGCTGGCGATGCGAGTGATTATAAGCCATTGCTGCATGAAGCTGCAGACGAAGGGCATATCGCAGGGCTAAACGCAGTACGAGAAGAAATGATATGTTTTACACGTCGTACTCCGCTTGGCATTGTATTTTCTGATCCAAGTATTACTGTTGTTGGCAACCCTTTTCGGTCGCTGAATCATAATGAGACCGTAATCGGTGAAGTACGTTTTGATCATCAAGGACGTGCCAGGGCTGCACAATCTAATAAAGGAATGTTACGCGTCTATGCAAAATCAGCAAGTGGCGAACTACTCGGTGCCGAGATGTGTGCCCCAGCAGGCGAGCATATGGCTCATTTACTGGCACTGGCAATTGATCAATCGCTAACGGTGAGGGATCTGTTAGGTATGCCTTTTTATCATCCGGTTCTGGAAGAGGGATTGCGTACGGCATTACGTAAAGTGGCTGTCCAATTGCCTGCAATCAGCGAATCTGATCTTGCTTCCTGTGATGCTTTCAATGTAGCCGCACTCGATTAATTGATAATGGTCAGGCAGCGATACCGAACAGTTTTCCTGCGGTAGCAGTAAGCCCCATGGCGAGTGTTCCCCAGAAAGTTACCCGGATAGCACCCTTCCAAATATTTGCTCCTCCCAAATAAGCAGCCAGTGTACCCAACATAGCCAAAGAAAAAAGGGAAAAGCTGGCGACAATAGGAATAATTTGGGCTGGGGGTGCGATAAAAGTTGCGATAAGCGGCATGGCAGCACCTAGGGTAAACATCGTTGCGGAGGTAAAAGCCGCTTGAATGGGTTTTGCGGTAATGCGTTCATAAATGCCCAATTCATCTTTGAGATGAGCATCTAATGCATCATGAGCCATTAATTGCATGGCCACTTGTTTTGCGAGTTCGGGTTGAATTCCTCTTTTGATATAGATCTCTGCTAATTCCTGGAATTCAAATTCATGATCTTCCTGAAGATGGCGTTGTTCAAGCGCAATATCGGCTTCTTCTGTATCGGCCTGCGAGCTGACAGAGACATATTCCCCGGCCGCCATTGACATCGCTCCGGCGACTAGACCTGCTATGCCTGCCAAAAGAATATCTTCCCGGCTTGTATGGGCAGCCGCTACACCGATAATAAGGCTGGCTATAGAAACAATTCCATCATTAGCACCCAGTACGGCAGCGCGTAACCACCCTATACGGTGAGAGCGATGATCTTCTTGATGGGCCATGAATGTTAATGAAATTCTTTATTAGGTTAGCGTAAGTTTGGGATAATAAAAGCAGTAAAAGTAGTAAAAGGAATTTAATTCCATTTCCAAATGAAAAATGACACGAAGGCGAGCCGCAGACAGTATCAATAATACGGCAAGGGGAAGCCGACAAAGTCAGTTTTGATTTAGAAATGGAATAAATTTTTTATAATAAAATAATTTTGGGGAAAAGAGTATTCCCATTATTCATGAGAAAAAACCTCATTTTATTAGCATATGCTTATAGCAAAATTATCAGGTGCGGCAAATAGCTATAGAAAGGACGTAAAAAATATTAGCTATGCACTCGCAAGGGGAAAAGATCCTATACATGCACCGATGGTGCAAATAGGAGGACGCCAGCAAACATATACCAAAACACTCCTATTTGATAGAAGCACTAAGGCTGATTCTCAATAAAGAAGTTCCAACAAAAATCAATGATAGGTAGTGCTTGACAGAGAGTAACCCGGCGAGGAATTGCAGAAAAATTCGCCGGGTTGTGATAGTTTAGAATATGTATTAATGAACAATATTAATACAAATAGCCTATTCGCTAGATTTAAACAGGCTTTAGCAGATTTTGAGATCATCTACATAATCTTTAGCACTACTCAAGATTAATGCTCGAATCTACTGTCCCTTAACCTGTAAATCATTCTGGACAGACTTCACGCCCTCAACCATACGCGCAACTTCGCCCGCTCTATCAATTTCGGCGCGGGTACTGACAAAGCCACTCAGTTGCACGACACCTTTTGAAGTTTCTACCTTAATTTCAGAAGTTTTCAGGGTGGGCTCATCGAAAATATCCTTTTTGACCTTCGCAGTAATAACTGAATCATCAATATATTCTCCAGCTGTCTCTGCCATTGACGTTGATGTGCCGCCCAAGAAAAAAACCATTAGAGCAATTAACAAGAAATTAAAAAAACCGCTATTTAGTTGTTTCATAGTAAAGCCCTCCTAAAGGTTTAGTGGAACTAAAACACATCCATTGATGTTTTTAGATTAAAAGAACCCGTTTACACATGCTCATCTACACTTTTTAGAGGTATCGACCACATTATAAGTTCATACCGAAGCATTGAGCTTAACGCATTCCACCACTTCTTATTCCATTTCTAAATCAAAACTAACTTTGTCGGCTTCGCCTTGCCGTATTATTTATACTGTCTACGGCTCGCCTTCGCGTTATTTTTGATTTGGAAATGGAATTAAATATTGCAGGCTCGGGATAAAAAAAGAAAAGCAGCAGAAGGAATCTGAATTAATTATGATTAATGCATCCTGGAAAAGAATTTCATCGTTATTCAGGAGAAGAAACGCTTGCTTTAATATCAGGCTTCCTTAAGCCCTTCCAGTTGCAGTGGCATGACCGTTATGTCGAACTCACGTTAGATTAAGAAGCACTGGCCGTATCGCAATAATAATGATGCGATGGACAATGACCGAGCTTAATGTGCCGCTGTACCGTTCTACGTGCCGTTTTCCAATTGCAGTTTTAATAATTTTATAAAAAAAGCAATTAAGTATTGACTTTCTTTATATAAACCTTCAAATTGTGAAAATGTAATTCGCTCATTATTTTTATTCTGTATGCTATAAGTCGTCTCAGCAAAGCTGATTTACCATCTTCATTTGTTGTAAGGAGGTTTGTTGCAATGGACAAAGAACTTTCTTTTGATAATATTGATGTTGAGGATGTAGTCGATGACATCATGCCCGTTAGCCGAGTAGCGAAGATAATTGATGAAAATGAATTCCTCAATGAAGATGATGAGGAAATTAGAATCGAGGAAATTGAAATCACGCTTGATTCTCTGGGATTAGATTAATTTTAGAGGCGTCTTTATTAGAAGTGGGTGGATAAGTAAGAAGTTATTCGCCCCTTATCGCACACTCCTAATTTTTTCACCTGTCATCAGGGTGAGAGTACTGTTTGTTCTTCATGCTAAGATGAGTATTGGTGGATAGCGAAGCTTATTCGCAGTAAGGCCAGTATCGCTCCTTATAAGATGCAATCATCAATTGGTGATTGATTCCTCTGAAAAATATTCTCATGCATAAATCAAAGGCAACTAGACGCAGAGCAAAAAAGGTGGGTTTACCCGCTGAAACCTTGCTATACACAGGGGAACGGGAGAACAACAGTATCCATATCACGCTCACTGATTATGATGCACAGAATTTTGAGGAGCATACACTTAAACAAGTAGATAAGTGCTTACCTTATAAACTTAAGCCCACCATCACATGGATCGATGTCGATGGCGTGCATGATCCCGTTATACTTGAGAAATTGAGTGAAGATTTTGGCATCCACCGGCTTGTGACTGAAGATTTGATGAACATCGTGCAGCGCCCAAAATGTGATGATTTTGGTGATTACCTCTTTATCGTTGCCAAGATGCTTACCTTTGACGAGCAGGAGAACAAAATCCATCCGGAGCAGATCAGCATTATTCTTGGACAGAAATTCCTGCTATCTTTTCAGGAGGAGAGTAAAAGAGATGATTTCCAATTAATTCGTGACCATCTGCGTCATGGCAAAGGGAAATTAAGGAAGATGGATACCGACTATCTTGCTTACTCGCTACTGGACACATTGGTGGATAACTATTTCATCGTTCTCGAAAAACTTGGCGATAAGATTGATCTGCTGGAAGAGACGTTAATGATCCGGCCTGATAAAATTGTTATAGAGCAGCTTTACCAGTTGAAGCGGGAACTTCTGTTTTTACATAAAGTGGTGTGGCCGTTGCGCGAAGTGATTTCATCTCTGGCACGGCGCGAGTCGCCATTGATTCATGAAGTAACAGTTCCCTATTTGCTTGATGTCTATGATCATGTCGTGCAAGCCATTGATAGCGTCGAGATTTACCGGGATATGCTTACGAGCTTGCTCGATTTGTATATCTCGAATGTGAGCTACCGAACGAACGAGATCATGAAAGTGCTGACGATCATTGCTACCATTTTTATGCCATTAACGTTTCTCGCCGGTGTTTATGGTATGAATTTTAAATATATGCCAGAGCTTGAATGGGAATATGGCTACCTACTGATATGGATGATTATGATTGGGCTGGCGGCAGTCATGCTTGTCTACTTTAAGAAGAAGCGCTGGATATAATTTTTCATATAGCCTGACCAGTTAAGAATGACAGGGAACACGAAATTCAACCGTTACCGAAAGACGCACGAGGTAGAGATTGGCGGCACGGGCAGAAGGTTTTAGCACCTTACCCGGGGAGATCTCCCGAACGAGATTCAGGGTAGAAGTCAGCAGAAGCCGTATTAGCGAAGAAGCCTTGGAAGCAAGTTGGAGCGAAGAGCTGAAGAACCAAAAGAAGGCCATTTTAAACATCTTTGTCGATTGGCGGGGAGTATTCTGACGTGGGTGAGCGTTGCAACTGCGGCAACCACTTGCCCAGCGGTCACGTGAGGTTGGTGGATTCCAATCGGAAGCGTGACCGTAGGATGCAAGCTGAAACGCAGGCGAAGGAGAAATAGAAGGCACTGAATGAAAGTTTGATGGAAAGCGGTTCCATCGGATTTTGTGATAGCTTAAGTCACTGGGTTCAACCGCCGGATGCGAAATACGGAGTATCAGTAAAGCTAAAACCGCATGTCTGGTGGTGGAGGAGAGGTAACAGACACAATCCGTTACCCCGATCCGATCAACTGCTTGGTTCCGCTTAACTGGACAATAATGATCATAGGCTTTTGAATAAGCAAGCAAATACAGTATCAGGCGGAGATGGTTGGATAATCACTGTCATTATTGTCAAATACCTGATTCGTTGCCGTAGCGGTATCTTTAACGAGTAAGGCCAGCTTGATTCGGTCTGAAATGGCCAATTTACGGAATATTTCGGTCAAGTGCGCCTTGACGGTTCGTTCGGTAATATCCAATCGTTTGGCAATCTGCTTATTGCTTTCGCCGCGACCTACCAGGATGGCGATTTCATATTCACGTTTTGTTAAATTTTCCAGCAGACTATTTACCGCACGCTCAATGTGTTTTTTTTCCTGCATTGCCATGACCAGCTCACTCTGCATACGCTGGGCCAGTTGGCGCCGAATCCATAATTCACCTCGCCAGACGGCTTCAACTGCGCGCCTGATTTGATCGGATGAGAACGTATTCAGGCAAAAGCCTCTAATTCCTGCTTTTAATAACTTCCATTCATTTTCATCAGAAATCCCGGAGCTAAACAATATAATGCGAGTTCTGGGGCTTAGCATCAGCAGGTTTTCAATTATCTGGAAGCTATTGATATCCAGTAAGTCATAATCAAGCAAAAGGATGGGAGGGGTTCTTCTTATCAGCTCATTTCTGAGGATATCCAGATTTGACAGACAATATAAAGAAGATATATCTGATAATCCTTGCTTCCAATGAGAAAATTTGTCTTCAGTTGAGCTGGCAAATAAAATCAAGATAATTACTCCTGTCTGACTTGATTAGGGTCGTGTTATCGAAGGCAGTCTAAAATCAACACTGCCATTTCAGTGAATCTCCAATTAAATCTAGTATGCTGTCATCACATGCTAATTACATGATATAAAATTCCTTTATTTTACGTTTTGTTATGTTTTTTATTCTCGATTCATGAGTAGATAAATCAACTTCATCCCTGGTTTTCGAGTGGTTTGAGCTATCTTGCTTAAACCAAGCTATATTTTTTCAATAATTTCATTTGTATCTAGATATTTTGCGTTATCACAATCAATTCTAGAATGTAGTTATTTACTTAAATTGGTATAGCATTTGCATACATCATACTGTTTCTGTTTGCATGAGGCAATACAAATGTCTCTGAATAGAGACATTTGTATTTGGATTAAATCGTTGTAAATTAAATATATAGCGAATAATGCCAAGTAAATATTTCGCATTGTTCCATTCTATTTCTTAATTCTATTGTTAAATTAAACCTGATTTTGTCAGCTTTTCCTTGTTATAGTATTTACACTGTCTGCGACTCGGCTTCGCGCGAGGTTTGATTTGAAATGGAATCAGTGAAATAATGCAATTGGTTTATAAAGGGAGATGTTGTCATGGCGCCTAGGCGCTGGTTGTAGTACTACCTTTGGAGTTTGATGCTCAATAGAGCAGGCAACTACAGCGATAGGTGTTTCAGTAGGCTGGGCCTGCCAACGTGTATCAACTTCAAATACGTTTTATCCATATGAGTGGTAGGCATGAGATAGAGAAGTCAAGCTGGGGTGGATGACAGCGGGAAAACCTTTCTGAGAAGAATAAGTTATTTATCTCGCATCCTTTATGAATGAGTTTAAGCGGCAGCTAGCCGGCAGGGGTAAAGATGAAAAGGTTAATCGTCTTAGCTAATTTCATTGGATTACTATTACCTATTACTCACTACGCCCAAAGCCTGGGGGTGTTTTGCTGGAGACTGAATCCGTTTGTCGATATTTTGTGTTTCGATATTTAAGATAAAGGGTTTGTTTTTGAACTGACAGGAACCCAAGGGATCGCCACTTTTCAAACTTCATCACATGGCGCAGCTAATTTGAACCGTTCAACCAATCGATATCATTTAGGATTTACCTCTCATTTTCCTAACGGGTTTCATGGCCAATTTTTTTGTGTCGCTCAATACAGAGTCACTGAATGGCATTTGGTCAGATAACTTTGGAAACAGTGGAGATTTTTTCTTCCAAGGGGCTGGGCCTTTGCCGCCTGGATTGTCAGACGGGACAGATGGCGATTATTTTAGCCATATCACTTCCTCACGGTAGGTTTGATTTTCGGTTTTTTATACGGCGCCATGAATTATCGTAACCGTAGTTTTTCAGGATAATTCAGGCTGACTGCTAATTCCTCTTCCAAATAAAACATGACGCGAAGGTGAGCCGCAGACAATCTCCATCATACGGCAAGACAAAGACGACAAAGTCAGGCCGACAAAATCAATTTGGATTTAGAAATGAAATAATAGGCCTACTTTCTCATTTTATGCTAACCCGCAACCCGCAACCCGCAACCCGCAACCCGCAACCCGCAACCCGCAACCCGCAACCCGCAACCTGCAACCTGCAACCTGCAATCTGCAACCCTAGCCTTCAATGATTTCAAAATCATGCGTGATATTAACAGTACTCCTGAGCATGATGGAGGCTGAACAATATTTTTCTGCAGAGAGATTGATCGCACGTTCTACTTGTTGAGGATTCAGGTTTTTTCCGGTGACGATAAAGTGCAGATGGATGTCGGTGAAGACCTTCGGATCTTCAGAAGCGCGGGTGCTATCGATTTCCACGACGCAATCGGCCACTTGCTGACGGCTTTTCTGCAGAATCAGGATGACGTCAATCGAAGAGCAGCCGCCGAGTCCCAGTAGAATCAATTCCATCGGGCGTGGCCCCAGATTTTTCCCACCTATATCCGGTGCGCCATCAATTGATACGGAATGTCCACTTTCTGTTTCACCTCTAAAGCTAATCCCATCCAGCCATTTAATCCGTGCTTTCATTTTTTTCCTGTATTTTTATGATTAGGCGAATCTACCGTTTAATTGCGTCCGTTTAATTGCATTGTTATGCCATGTCTAAATTAAAGCTGACTTTGCCGGCCTGACTTTGTCGTCTTTGTCTTGCCGTTGATGGATACTGTCTGCGGCTCGCCTTCGCGTCATGTTAGATTTAGAAATAGGCTTAATGCATAGAAGTCTGGCGCGTTGTGAGGCGCAAGCCAAACTGCAGCAATTCATCCCAGATATCACCCTGGGCAACACCCTTGATGATTCTATCGATGCTGGCTGCGTGTAACAATGCTTGTAACAGTAATCGCGGGGGCAAGCGTTTGACAGCAGCTGTCATGATTTTTTGCTGCTGATGCCAGACACGGCTGTCTTTTAACGCCTGGGCAAGTTGCTTGCCTGCAGCCAGGGCTTGGTGAATGAGTAGCAATGTGCGTATGGGTTCAGTAAGTGTGCTCAGAATCAGGGGAGGAGGAGTGCCTTCGCCTTGCAGCCCTTCCAGGATACGCGTATAGCGCACAGTATCGGCTGTCAGCATGGCCTCGGGCAGACTAAATACATCATAGCGCGCGACATTGAGTACCGCATTCTTGACTTGCTCAAAAGAAAGCATCCCGGAGGGATAAAGTAAAGCCAGCTTCTTGATCTCCTGCTGAGCAGCCAGAAGATTGCCCTCTACCTTATTTGCGAGAAATTGCAGGCTATCGGATGCAATTTGCTGTCCTTGGATATCGAGACGTTGTTGTATCCAGTTGGCTAACCGGGCGTGCTCTATCGGATCAACTGTGACCATCACACTGGAATGATCCAGCGCCTTGAACCATTTGCTTGTTTGTGTTTGCTTATCGATTTTAGGAAGCATGATGAGCGTAATGGTATCAGCAGATGGGTTCTGACAAAGTGCTTCGATAGCGTTACCGCCTTCTTTACCCGGTTTGCCGGTAGGAATACGTAGATCAAGTATGCTCCGTTCTCCAAACAAGGACGATTGGCTTTGCCAGCGCTGTATATTTGACCAGTCGAAGCGGTGATCTGCTGTAAAGATATCGCGTTCGGTGTAACCGTGTTGTCGAGCCTGATGGCGAATCGCATCCGCTGCTTCCAGCGCGAGCAACAACTCGTCGCCAGTGATGGTATACAGTGGCATGAGCTGTTTTGGCAGCTGACGAAACAATTGATCGGAGTTAATGCGCATAAGTTAAACGAATGCAAGTGGCGTAAAAATCGGCATTTTCAAAAAAGTCCTTAAAGCTTGACTGCAGCCATTCGCCGAATGAGCTGTTGCACGGCGTCTACTTGCATATCTTTGTATAGCATTTCCTCTTCTGCCGCTTTAGCCAGTATCTGCGCATCAAGGAAAGGGAGGACGCGTGTCAGAATGATATCATCCACGGGTGTAAGTGCTGCGCCTTGAGCATCGAGCAGGCGCGCAGAAACGCGATAGATCAGCTGGAATTCCCTGACACGTCCACCGGTTGAAAGAGACAATATTTTCTTCTCATTGACCGCGCTGAGGATTTGAAGTATCGCCTGTGCCTTTTCTGGTTTTTTGACCACTTTGGTCGTGGTGCTGACACTAATGGCTCGCTCCATATCCAGCCCGATGGTATGGCCGGGTGGGGCAGCGACATAAATAGTCTCAAACGGGAGATTAGAGATCTGTCCACGTAAACGGAAGCCGCAGGCGGTAACGGCGAGGATAAGACTAATAGTAAGAATAACAAGCAAAATACGGATGGGTTTCATCATGTGGCGACTGTTTGTTTCTGGTATAAAACCATCGTTGGAGTCTGTTCGGTCATCAATTGTTCAAAGCGTTACACCGTCTTCTCAGCAACGCGCTCTAACTATCGTTGCAGGGTTAAAGACAGGCGCAACATAGTTCATTTATCAGGTATCAACTCCGATTTTTTGCCTGTTTTTGCCTGTCAGCGACTGCTTCGAATAAGCTTTTTGATAACTTATTAAACGACAATATTGACTAATCTCCCTGGAACGACAATTATTTTTTTCACTGACTGTCCTGTAATGGTTTTCTGAATATGCGCATGGTCCAATGCCATGTGTTCGATCGTGGTACGATCTGCCTCTTTGGGGACACGTATTTGCGCACGTAATTTACCATTGACCTGTACGACTAACTCGATATCATCCTGCACCAGCGCCAGAGGATCAACATTGGGCCACGGTTGATCGAGCAATTCCGTACCTGGCCTAAGTTCCCGCCAGAGCGCGTGACAGATGTGCGGGACGATCGGTGACAACAGCAGGACAATACTTTCCAGTGCTTCCTGCATGAGTTGTCGTGCAGTTAAATCGCTATCCTGTAGTTTAGCTAATTCGTTCATCAATTCCATTACAGCGGCAATGGCCGTATTGAAGGTGTGACGACGATCGAGGTCATCCGTTACTTTGGCTATGGTCTGGTGAAGCTGGCAACGCAACGATTTGAGTTCCGGTGGCAGTGTTTCGGCAAGGGGCTGTCCATCAGCCATCGCACCTCGCTGTAAATGGCTATAGACCAATCGCCACAGGCGTCTTAAGAAACGGAAGGCCCCTTCTACGCCCGTATCGGACCATTCCAGTGTCTGGGTGGGAGGGCTGGCAAACATCATGAACAATCGCGCCGTATCTGCACCATAGGACGCCACTAATTCCTGTGGATCAACCCCATTATTCTTCGATTTTGACATAGTGCCAATGCCACCTGATTCAACGGGTTGATTATCCGCACGCAGCACGGCGCTAAATCGTTTGCCTTGCTCGTCAAAATGAATATCAATTTCCGATGGATTGAAATAGCTGATGCGACCTGTCGCCATTTTCCGGAAGAAAATCTCGTTCAATACCATCCCCTGCGTCAGCAGATTTGAGAAAGGCTCATCAAAGGAGACCAATCCCAGATCGCGCATGACTTTACTCCAGAATCGCGAATAGAGCAGATGCAAAATGGCATGTTCAATTCCGCCGATATACTGATCGACCGGTAACCAATAATTTACCCGCAAGTCCGCCATGGTGGAGCCCTGATCTTGGCAGGCATAACGAATGTAATACCAGGATGAATCAACGAATGTGTCCATGGTATCGGTTTCACGGCGGGCAGCCTGGCCACAGCGGGGACAGGCACATTCATAAAATGAGGGCGATTTTACCAGTGGATTACCCGACCCATCAGGTACCATATCTTCTGGCAATACTACAGGCAGCTGATCATCCGGCACAGGAACGACGCCGCAATGATCACAATGAATCAATGGAATCGGACAGCCCCAGTAGCGCTGGCGGGAAATGCCCCAATCACGCAGGCGATAACGCACGCGTTTTTTTCCTAATCCTTTTTGTTTCAGAGCAGTTGCAATCGCACCAACTGCAGCTTGAGATTCGAGTCCGGAGAACTCTCCCGAGTTAATGGTAACGCCATATTCGACATAAGCCTGACTAAGCTCTGGATAGATTTCACCCTCTTTGGGTTCGATCACCCTCTTAATGGGTAAAGCATATTGGGTGGCAAATTCGAAATCGCGCTCGTCATGCGCTGGCACGGCCATGACAGCGCCTTCACCATAGCTCATGAGTACGTAATTAGCAACCCATACCGGCAGAGACTCTCCTGTGAGGGGATGAAGCACACACAACCCGGTATCCATCCCCTTTTTTTCCTGGGTGGCAAGGTCAGCTTCCATCGTGACGCCGTGTTTGCATGCTTCAATGAATTCAGTCAGTTTTGCATTATTCTTTGCTGCATAGAGTGCAAGGGGATGCTCTGCCGCCACTGCGACATAAGTCGCTCCCATCAAAGTGTCTGCGCGCGTGGTGAATACTTTCAAATCCTGCGGGGTGCCAGATAGTTTATCAGCAGGAAAAATAATATCGACGCCGTAGCTTTTACCAATCCAGTTGGCTTGCATGGTTTTTACACGCTCAGGCCAGCCGGGTAATTTGTCCAGATCGTTGATCAGTTCATCCGCATATTGGGTGATCGCCAGGTAGTAACCTGGTATCTCGCGCTTTTCTATCAATGCGCCAGTACGCCAGCCGCGCCCGTCAATGACTTGTTCATTGGCAAGTACGGTTTGATCGATGGGATCCCAGTTCACCACCTGAGTTTTCTTGTAGGCGATGCCTTTCTCCAGCATGCGCAGGAATAGCCACTGATTCCATCGGTAATAATGAGGATCACAGGTGGTAATTTCACGATTCCAGTCGATAGCCAGGCCCAGGCTTTTCAATTGCTTGCGCATGTAGGCAATATTATCGTATGTCCATGTCGCTGGCGGGACGCCATGCTGCATGGCAGCGTTCTCAGCGGGTAGCCCAAATGCATCCCAGCCCATAGGTTGTAAAACGTTATATCCCTGCATACGGCGATAGCGAGACAATACATCTCCTATTGTGTAATTACGAACATGTCCCATGTGCAGCTTACCCGAGGGGTAGGGAAACATCGACAAACAATAATATTTAGGCATGCCAGGGTTTTCCGTCACATTGAAGGCGGCGGTCTTTTCCCAGTATTGCTGTGCATCTTGTTCGATTTCCTGAGGGTGATATTTTTCTTGCATATAACGAATTTCCCGGCACTAGACAAAAACCATGATTATAACGTGAATAATACGCTTGATATGCTTCAACTGCTCATGATAGCCTCAGAGCGTGTGAATTAATCAACTGTGCGCTCTAAATAGCTATGTTGGACAGATACGCGCTTCTTGCCGATCACTTTGATAGGTAATGGTGCCGAAACTTCCTGAACTCGTTTTCCTGTCTCTGCGTGCTGTCTGCCTTGCCATTGAGCTGTCGTAATGATTCCTTCATAAGCCTCATCTCAAAACTGAATATTTATTGGGGAGATTTTCAAATGCTCATTCAGCTATGTTTAAAAATGTGTTTACTGTTGTTATCTGTTTTATTTCTGACTGCATGCGCCACAACTCCAACTGGTAGAACGCAACTGGCTTTTATGCCAGATGCAGAGGTGAATAACATGGGATTGCAGGCATTTGAGAATTTAAAACATGAAAAACCGATCAGTCGCAACGTACAGGACAATCAGTTTGTGCATTGTGTCGCCAGTGCCATTGCACGAGAAGTCGGGGGAGAGTGGGAGGTTGTGGTTTTTGAGGACCCGGCGCTCAACGCATTTGCTCTACCCGGTGGAAAAATTGGCGTATATGCGGGTCTGGTTAATCTGGTTGATAATCAAGATCAATTGGCTACGGTCATCGGACATGAAGTCGGTCATGTTTTGGCCAGACATAGCAATGAACGCCTATCCCAACAATTAGGTGCCCAGGCTGGAATCACCTTGGTTCAGGCGATAGCAGCGCCGCAGACAGCGATGGGTCAGACTGCAGTCAGTTTGCTGGGGATCGGCGCGGAGTACGGGATCATCTTGCCTTTTAGTCGATTGCATGAAAGTGAAGCCGATACGATCGGATTGGATCTCATGGCCAAAGCGGGCTTCAACCCTGCCGAAAGCGTTGCATTATGGTTAAAAATGGAGCAGGCAAGTCAAGGCCCTCGTCCCGTCGAATTTCTCTCGACACATCCTTCCCATACTACGCGTATTAAGGATCTGCAAGCCCGCATACCCAAAGCACAGCAATTGCAACAGCAAGCCAAAGCTGCAGGCAAAAATCCGCATTGTGTGAAAGGATAATTCCAGACGTTGCGGGTAAGGGTAGGCAGCTAGCTTGCTGATCTTGGTATTGGGGGAGAAAGTATAACCGGTTTGATTAGTCCGGATTTTATGCCAGGACACGGGGTGATGGGGAGGGGATGGACGAGCAGCTTGACGTATCCCGCGACGATTGGCGCGCAATGGGGATGGAAAGAGTCTATAAATGCGCGACCGACCCGATCCAACCCGCGTAGGGCGCAATAACCATCGGGCATTGCGCCGTATGTGCTGATTGTGCTCTACCAGCTGCTTTATCCTCAACATAAAGTCATAGCTCGATAAAATAATTGGCTGCAGCCGAGTCCACTGTCTTTGGGATAAATTCTGGAGTCCGCTTCAGGAATTTGGCATGATCGATGATATGCTCCATCAGATCGCGTGGATGGCTACCTACCAATGGTCTATTTTGTTTACGATAGTAATTGTTTAACAGATATTCGGTTACTTCACTATCATACTGAACGCTTTGTTTACGGCAGATACGCCGCAGAATCTCCTTGAATTCATCTTCGGTCTGGTATTGCACATGTATAGCAGATCCCATATAAAATGATTTAAATTTCATAAGCGGCAAAGAGCTGCTCGATGGAACAACCTTCCTTTTTTCTGATGGCTTTGGCCTGAGCCCATTTGGGTTCAATGTCATTTAAGTCAGGGGAATAAGGCGGTAGGTATTCAAGTGTATGCCCGGCATTGGCAATGGCGGTTTGGATATCCTGCCGTTTATGAAAGGTTGCGTTGTCCATGACAATCACGCAAGCGGGCAAAAGTTTAGGCAACAGGTCCTGCGTTATCCACGCATAGAAAATGTCAGCGGTGATATTGGCGATGAACAGACTTATGGTCAGCAGCGTCTTTCCGATCAGAGCGCCAATCACATTGGTTCGACCTCGTGCATGCCAGTTTTTTACGCCATGGACGCGCTCACCCACTGGCGCATAGCCATGCGTGCGTGGCATGTCGTGCGCAAAGCCGCTTTCATCAAGGTAGACGATAACGCGGCCTGCTCGCTCATAGTCTTCAATTTTTTGCTGGAAGATACGCCGCTCTTTTTCGCTGGCTTTGGGGTGACACAGGCTTTTTTTTTATAAGTCACGCCCAGACGCTTTAAAGCATGGTTAATGCCTTGCTTGCTGACACCCAACCGTTTGGCGCGCTCGTACTGATACGCGTCCGGATAATTCTTGATGTCCTGCGCCAACATTTCCATGTTGATCTTGGTGGCAGGTTTGTTGCGGGTGGTCTTGGGATCGGGAGTTTTGATCCAACGCATCACGCTGGCCACACCTACACCAAAACGCTTGGCCACTTGCGCGATTGAGAGGTTCTCCTTCTCACGAACGGATAATACTTTACGGCGAAATAATATCGGATAGGTCATCTGTAAATTATAATCAATTTATAGGGGACATGCTATATTTTATGGCGAATTCGCCGTAAAAACGCATCGTCAACCAAATCGAGAGGATTTAAATTGGTACTAAACACAGTAATCTGATCAAAAGGTATCTCAAATTTCATACCGGTATGCAGCGAAGGAAAATCTACACCACGCTCTAGTGGGATAATCCAACGATTAAGTAGCTGGCGTGGCTCTATTCGTTGCCGGCCAAAGTCATCCAGGATAAAAACACCATTCCCTGCCTTCATATGGATAGGTGCTTCATAGAATTTGCTCGAATAGTCATAACGTAATTCCAGCATGTCAAGCGTGAGCTCACCTCCCACCATCACGACTGGACGGTGGCATTTTTTCCAGCGTGGATCATAGGCCAGGTTCATTTTAAGATCGAGCGATGAATTTTCTAATGTTTTCTGGCTATCGACAGGCATATGAATAGCCAGATCAAAGAAACGTATAATTTGCCCTCCCACCTCTATCGCCTGTGGAAGATAAACTTCTCTGGGTATTCCATGCCCTAACGCTTCTGCAATACTGGTTTTCCCAGTCCCTGGCGGACCATATAAAAAGATTGAGCGCCCTGAAGAAAATGCAGGACCTAATTGGCTCAGTAATTTATCGCCAATCACTAATGCTTTAAAGAAGCATTAATCCACTCATTATCCAGTTCAATCTGACGAACACTTTGCCTTTCAAGCATAAAGGTATAATCTTCCAATGGAACAGGCGCAGCCCCGACATATAAGCTAATCTTAAATGCTGCCTCTGCTCTTTCCCGCCCACGCTGAGTTAATTCAAGTACCTGAGTGCTGCTGGTATAAGTGGAAGAAGTCCGAATAGCCACCAAATGATCCGCTCTCATTTGCTCAATCATTTCCTCTATCACACTGAAGGGTAGCGAAAGCATGTTTGCCATGCGCGGCAGGGTAAATGTTCCTGCTTCCAGATACGCCGCCTTAAGCAATAAATCGACCAGATAAACTTCGCTCAAACCAGTGTCAATTATTTTTAGGGGTACGGGTGGGGCAGGATATAAGAATTGGTCTAACTGTTCCGCAGTAAGAAAACCCAATGATGCAATGGCATTAACTAAACGCACATTGTTACGCCGCTGGAATGCAATTGCCTGATCTAGCTGCTCTGTAGTCATTAAACCTTCATGAGCAAGCAGCTCGCCCACCGATTTTGCCTTGCTATTTACCCCTTGTTAAGAAACGTGAGTTCGAGATAAGACAAACTGTAAAATAAATCTGAATTCTTTATGATGAAGTAATATAGGAAAAGGATTTCATCACTAGAGGGGCCAGATTCCGATGGATACTATAGCGATTTTTTATAGGATTGACGACTTTTGTGAAGGGTTTTGAGTTGCGGTACAGGAGTCGTGTTTATTAGTTTTTATCGGTTTAAATCGAAAACCATCCCCCAATCGAATATTCCCGCTATCACAGCCGATTTTGTTAATCAGGTAGCTGAACTGATGGCTTAGCGTTACGCGGGAAAAATACCATTTCATACTAAGTTTACTCAGGCTCTTCCAACCATTGCTGTTATTCCATTTCTAAATCGGGACTGACTTTGTCGGCTTCACCTTGCCGTATTATTGATATTGTCTGTGACTCGCTTTCGCGTCATGTTTGATTTAGAAATGGAATGATGTCGAAATCACATTATTTTATTAAAATCTCACCTGATTGGTGATAGCAAGAATTGCTCCAAATGCCTTATTTATAGGATACTTGAGCGATTGAACGGGTATCTTCAACTAAGGAAAGCAGTAGGATGGTACAGGCTCGGCCTGGTGAATATCAGGATATATTTTGAAGTGACTACCTGCAAATTAATGCGGAAAGAAGGTATCATATAAAGTTAATGTGCTTGTGAGCTTGTAAAAAAATTTAGTTATATGTCTTGGTAGCTGCGTTGGGCGGTATTTAAACTTTAACTTCGCCAATTATCTGGTATGTGTTGGGTATGTGATGCGGCCGCGTCTAAACTTGTTAGACTCGTTTTCTTGTGCAGCATTCTGTCTGTTTTTGCTCTCAGCCACGCGCTACAATTTTTTTACAAGCTCTGTGGCTAGGAGATCATCTGGAAATTTAGCATTTTTGTTTATATTTAAGGAGAGAGTAGTAAAATGTCGCGAAAACATCCCGTTATTGCCGTGACTGGTTCATCCGGCGCTGGCACATCCACGGTTAAGAATAGTTTTGAGCATATCTTTCGTCGGGAAAAATTAAATGTCGCTATCGTGGAAGGGGATAGTTTCCACCGCTACGACCGGGACGCCATGAAAAACGCAGTTGCAGAGTCAGAGAAAAGCAACGGGCGTGCTATCAGCCATTTTGGCCCGGAAGCAAATGAATTTGAAAAATTAGAAACCTTATTCAGAGAATATGGTGAAACAGGGTCGGGTATGACCCGTTTGTACCTCCATAATGAAGAAGAGGCGGCTCCTTACAATCAGAAACCTGGCACCTTCACTCCCTGGAAACCCATCACAGCAGGAACCGATTTTTTGTTTTACGAAGGTTTGCATGGAGGTGTCAAAAGCGATACCGCGGATGTGGCAAAATATGTGGATTTACTCGTGGGCGTGGTGCCCATCGTCAATCTTGAATGGATACAGAAAATCCACCGCGATACCAGTGCGCGTGGCTATTCTGCCGAAGCCGTCACGCAAACTATTCTGCGTCGTATGCACGATTATGTGCACTATATTACCCCGCAGTTTTCACGCACACATATCAATTTCCAGCGGGTGCCCACAGTCGATACTTCCAATCCTTTCATTGCTCGTGATATTCCGACGTTAGATGAAAGTATGGTGGTCGTCCGTTTCCGTGATTACAAGCATATCGATTTTCCTTTCTTGTTAAATATGCTTCATGATTCATTCATGTCACGCCCCAATACTATAGTGGTGCCGGGTGGCAAAATGGGCTTGGCAATTGAATTGATTCTGACCCCATTAATTCTTGATTTAGCTGCAAAAAGTAAACAGTAATTCTTCAATCCCTGCCTGGGAAAAGTAATGAGTTTTATGATAAGTTATTCATTTATTTTCAGGCAGGGAACACCAGCACTACTTTCTGAGCCATGATTTCCTTACTTTCTGGATTGAATCCAGAACAACTTGAAGCTGTCACACTACCGTATCAGTCGTCCTTGATATTGGCCGGCGCGGGTAGTGGTAAAACACGGGTGCTGACCACACGTATCGCCTACCTGATCCAATCAGGGCAGGTGAGTCCAAACGGTATTCTTGCTGTCACCTTTACTAATAAAGCAGCCAGAGAAATGATGGCGCGTATCGCTGCGATGCTGCCTATCAATACGCGCGGGATGTGGATCGGGACTTTTCATGGTTTGTGTCACCGTATGCTGCGTGCACATTATCAGGATGCCGGATTGCCACAGACCTTTCTAATTCTCGATATAGGCGATCAGCAGGCAGTCATCAAGCGACTGCTGAAGGATCTGTCTGTCGATGAGAAAGTATTCCCGCCTCGGCAGATCCAATGGTTTATCAATCATGCCAAAGAAGAGGGGTTGCGTGCTTCTCAAGTTGAAGCGCATGACAATTTCACGCGCAGGATGCTTGAGTTTTACCGTGTATATGAAACATTATGTATGCGCGAAGGAATGGTTGATTTTGCCGAACTCTTATTACGGTGTTATGAACTACTGACGCGTAACGAGATTCTGTGTAATCATTATCGTGATCGCTTCAGACACATCCTGGTAGATGAATTTCAGGATACCAATCGGTTGCAATACCGCTGGCTCAAATTACTGGCCGGTGGGGATGCACCCAAATCTGCTGTCGTATTTGCGGTAGGGGATGATGATCAAAGCATCTATGCATTCCGCGGGGCTCATACTGGAAACATGCAGGAGCTGGAATATGATTTTGCTATAGAGAAAATTATCAAGCTGGAGCAGAATTACCGTTCCCATGGCAATATTCTGGAAGCAGCCAATGCCTTGATAGAACATAATCGCGGGCGTTTTGGTAAGAACTTGTGGACTTCTGAAGGGCATGGTGAGCCCGTGCGTGTGTATAACGCTGTGACAGATTTTGATGAGGCTGCCTTTATCGTTGATGAGATCAAAGCCCTTCATGCAGAGGGGGTTGCGCTTTCCGAGATTGCTTTACTCTATCGGTCCAATGCCCAGTCGCGTGTATTGGAACATAGTCTGTTCAATGCGTCATTATCTTATCGAGTTTATGGCGGCATGCGCTTTTTTGAACGTCAGGAGATCAAGCATGCCCTGGCCTATCTGCGCTTGATTGCGCATCCTGATGATGATCATGCGTTATTACGGGTGATCAATTTCCCGCCTCGTGGCATTGGTGCGCGCACTTTGGAACAATTGCAGGATGAGGCGAAATTGCATCAAACGAGCTTATGGGCAGCAGCCTTTAGCAAGGGTGGTGGCGAAACAACCGCTCTCGTTGATGAAGGCAGGGCTAAAAAAGGGCTGCCCAGCTTTATTAATCTGATCATGACGATGCAGCGTGCTTGTGTCAATTTACCGTTACCTGAGACTATCCGTTACATGCTGACTCACAGTGGATTATTGAGCCATTACGGTCTGGAACGTGATGGCGCAGAGCGGCTGGAAAATCTGAATGAATTAATCAACGCAGCAACCAGCTTTGTGCACGAAGCTGAAGATGACAGCCTGGTGGCATTTCTTTCCCATGCCTCACTCGAAGGAGGTGAGCATCAGGCAGATCATCATGAGGATGCCTTGCAGCTTATGACGGTGCATGCAGCCAAGGGACTGGAATTCCATACTGTATTTCTAAGCGGACTGGAAGAAGGGCTGTTTCCACACGGAAATAGCCGTGATGACATAAATGGATTGGAAGAAGAGCGACGCTTGATGTATGTAGCCATGACACGTGCCCGGCGACGGTTATATCTGAGCTTTTCACAAAGCCGGATGTTGCATGGTCAGACCCATTACAATATTGCTTCGCGATTTATTAATGAAATACCTGATCATTTGCTCAAGTGGTTGCAGCCACAATCCAAAGTTAACAGCGAATCTTTTCAATCTGTCAATGAGCAGGCAGGCTTTACCTTTGGCAGGAATGCATGGGGGCAGTCTGCTGGAAAAGAAACGGTACAGGAAAGAGTGACAGCAGATTCAGCAGAACAGTCATCCCGCTGGCGCATAGGACAGAATGTG
The DNA here is from genome assembly GCF_001007935.1 of Nitrosomonas communis. Classification (NCBI taxonomy): domain Bacteria; kingdom Pseudomonadati; phylum Pseudomonadota; class Betaproteobacteria; order Nitrosomonadales; family Nitrosomonadaceae; genus Nitrosomonas; species Nitrosomonas communis. Next base: position 784,238 of record NZ_CP011451.1, on the reverse strand, counting down.
TCGCATGCAAAATTTGGAACCGGGGTAATTATCAATTATCAGGGCCAAGGCTCTGACATCCGAGTTCAGGTTCAATTCAATCGCGCAGGAACCAAATGGCTCCTGCTGGAATATGCCAAACTGACACCTTTGTAATTCCGTGGCCAAATCGGCAAGGAGAGCCGGCAAAATCAGGTTGGATGTAGAACTGGAATTACCAGGCTCATGTGCGGGTTTACTGATTAACTTCGGTATCTTCTTCTTTCTTCTCTATTGCCTCTTTGTCACTAAACATGGATTCAGGATGGAAAATATCCTGATAACTCACATAGATGGAGGCAAATACAGTAGGGATATAGATTAAGAGCCCTATGCCATAAGGTATAATCGCGAGCAAGCCCAGTATGATGAGCACAATCAAATAGATCTGAATGGGAATAATATTTTTCAAACAGGCAAAAAAGCTTTTTCGTATGGCAATGAAAGGTGGCATATTCTCAAACATGACCAATAAAGGCGCAAACCACATTGCCATCATGAGTGGGATTGTCAGCAGTAATCCAGCGATTGAGGCAGATAAAATGTTATCCATCACCCCCATCAGCTCTTGCTCATCAAATCTTTTTCCATAGAGCAGCATATCGACCAGCTCGCTTCCCCCTATCATCATGAACACACCGATTATCAGAACTTGCCCTATTAGATAAAATCCTCCTAACGTAATCAGCGGTACCGTATTTTTTCTGAAACCAACCATTAAATGACCTAGTTCTAATTGGTCACCCTGTTCCAGGCTTTTGCAACCTACCATGACGCCAGCCATAAAAACAGGAGAAAGGAGCGTGAAAATAAATTTCCCTAGCACAGGCAGAAGCTCCAGTGTAGCGGCAATTAATATGAGTGTGAAACACAGCAATACCCAGACAAACGGGGATAAGCGAAACATATAAAAACCGCTCAGTATCCATTGCAACCCTTGTTTACCAGGAACCTGTCGAGCTTCTATCAATTTGTTTTCTCCAATAAATTTTGTTAGTTAATCTGAAAATATAATAATTTGTTAGAAATATTCCCTTTTGCAGGGAAGATGTGAATTAATTCCATTTCTAAATCAAGGCTGACTTTGTCGGCTTCCCCTTGCCGTATTAGTTATACTGTCTGCGGTTCGCCTTCGCGCCATGTTTGATTTGGAAATGGAATCACATGAATGACTCTAAAACATAATGCCTGGGAAAAGCATTCCATTCATTCATCTTTCCGTTCTGGTGATTTCATTTCTAAATCAAACCGACAAAGAGTCGGTTTTACCTGCGCGCCATGCTTGATTTAGAAATGAGATCAGGGTTAATGATCAAGCACTAGATAGATTATTTTAATTGATTAGTTAATCCAGATTTGCATCAATTTGGAATGATTAGCCAGATGATATTTCAGAATTTCTCTGAAATGCATGGGATCTTTCTTATGAGTGAGCTCTCCTTCTCGAGGTAAATGGTAATCATACAAACGTGATATCCAGAAGCGCAATGCGCCAGCACGCAGCATGCGTGGCCATGCCTTATGCTCCTCATTAATGAGGGGCCGTATATGGTGATAGGCTGTTAAAAGTGCCTGGGCGTGCATCTCGTCTAATACGCTGTCTTCAGATATACACCAGTCATTAATGGTGATAGCAAGATCGTACAAGAATGCGTCATTACAAGCAAAATAAAAATCGATAATGCCACCGATTGATGTATCAGTGAATAATACGTTATCGCGAAATAGATCAGCATGGATCACCCCCCGCGGGAGAGCCTCTGTTTGATGTAATACTTGAAATTGCAACTCTTCATTAAGTAATTTTTGTTCCTCTTTCGTAAGAAATGGCATCACTTCTTTCGCTGCCGTATTCCACCATTCCAAACCTCGTGGATTGGTCATTTTCACGGGATAAGACAAGCCAGACAAGTGCATTCTGGCCAGCATTCCTCCAATCTCGGCACATTGTTCGGCCGTGGGATGTTTCAGCGATTTACCCGGTAAAAACGTCACAATACTGGCCGGTTTGCCATTCAATTCACCCAGTAGTTTTTGTTCGCATGTAACAATGGGATTGGGACATGGAATCCCTCGCTGCGATAAGTGAGCCATCAGATTGAGGTAGAAGGGGAGTTCTGCTGCAGTCAATTTCTCAAACAGCGTCAGAATGTATTTACCCAGTGTGGTTGTCACCAGGTAATTGGTATTTTCAATGCCAGATGAGATACCTTGAAGATCGACCAGTGTGCCGATGGGATAATCCTGGAGCCAGATTGATAGTTGTTCCTTGCTAACTGGAGTAAAAACAGACATGAATAAGCAGTAGAATAAGCGTCAGTAAATAGATTTATGCCTCGCGTAGCTATTATTTTCTCATGTTAATCTCGTTTGGTTTCAAAATCTGTAAATTTCCCACATCGGAACGTTTACACCATAACCTTCAAGGTCACCTCGATGTGGCTCACCCACGGGACTGCGTTTATTTAAAAGATAGAATGGCTTGCCAATACGAGGAATGACTTTGATCATATAGAGCTGACCATTGATGCGATATTCCTCCACCGTTTCTTCTTTACCTTTTTTAATCGTTACTTCCGGTTCCAGTGAAGGGTCAATTCCCAGCTCAGGCAGTTCTGGCTCCTCACGTGACGCTAAATCAGGCAGTTCAGGAAGGGAGGGTCGATCAGCTGGTTTCTGAGTAGATTGTGCCGAGGCTGGCAATGTAACACAAAGAGCACACAAAAATAGAGTCGTCTTTATACGTTGCATGCTGGTTCCTGGAGAATGGTCATGTTCATTCTATCTTAAATAAAGTGAATTATTACAAATTGAGTTGAATTTCCTTTTCAGCAGCGGTAGGTTCAAAGCCGGACGTTTCATAATATTTAAAGATTGCGTTGACAATCTCGACAGGCTCATCAATGATCTGAACTAAATTCATATCTTCTGGTAAGATATAGCCTTCATGGATGAGTACTTGCTGAAACCAATCAAGCAGACCACGCCAGAAATCCGAGCATACTAAAATAATAGGCATTTTTCTTGTTTTACCAGTCTGGACAAGCGTTAGCGCTTCCATTAGTTCATCCAATGTGCCAAATCCCCCAGGCATGACGATATAAGCAGTCGCAAATTTGACAAACATGTATTTACGGGCAAAAAAATGACGGAACGATTGACTCACATCCTGATAAATATTGCGGTGTTGCTCATGAGGAAGCTGGATATTAAGACCGACACTGGGAGCCTTGCCATAAAAGGCGCCTTTATTGGCAGCTTCCATAATTCCCGGACCACCCCCCGAAATGACTGAGAAGCCCGCATCCGACAATTGCCGTGCAATAACTTCAGTTAATTTATAATAGGGGTGACTCGGTTCAGTTCGTGCGCTCCCAAATATGCTGACTGCCGGCTGAATGTATTCCAGGCGCTGTGCACCTTCCACAAACTCAGACATGATTCCAAATACGCGCCATGACTCTTTGGTCGACCAGGGCTTCTCAAGAGTCATCACCGCGCTAAGTTTTTCTTCCAAGCTCATAGGGGTCCTTTTTTAGATGAAAGCACTTTTGCTAGTTGATGGTTCATCTTATTTATATCGTGCTTTTTATGCATTACCCGATTTACGCAATCGACAAAATGAGCCAACTGGCGCAATTTACGGTGTACTTAATATGTTACGTCGCTTGCACAAGGATTACCAGACAGATTATAGCGCGTGCGTGTTTGATGCAAAAGGCAAAACTTTCCGTGATGAGATTTATCCGCAATACAAAGCGCATCGTCCTTCTATGCCGGCAGATTTGTCGGCACAAATTACGCCATTGCTCGAATGTATCCAGGCAATGGGCTGGCCTTTACTGATCATTGAAGGCGTTGAAGCAGATGATGTGATTGGGACGCTTGCTAAAAAAGCGGAGCAAGCCGGGATACAATGCATTATTTCAACCGGTGATAAAGACATCGCGCAATTGGTAAATTCTGGGATCAGACTCGTTAATACTATGAGTAATGAGACTCTGGATGAGGCGGGGGTGCTGAATAAATTTGGCGTCATGCCTGCGCAGATACTCGATTACTTGGCGTTGGTAGGGGATAGCACCGATAATATTCCAGGGGTAGAAAAAGTAGGGCCTAAAACGGCAGTGAAGTGGCTGACGCAGTACGGCAGCCTGGATAATATCCTCGCACATGCCAATGGAATTGGCGGCGTCATCGGAGAGAATCTGCGCAAAGCCATCCCTTGGTTAGAGATATCACGCGCATTGCTGACGATTAAGTGTGATGTGGATCTTTCAATCGATTGGCAAGATCTGGTGGTTAAACCACAAAATACTCAAAAACTGGTCGCACTGTTTGAATGTCTGGATTTTAAAACCTGGTCACGCGAGTTGCAGCAGAATGAGCTATCCAGCTCAGCTCTGTCCGATCCATTAACGGCTGCACTGCTAAATCCAGGCGGTGCGGTATCCATCTCCAGTGAAACCACATCAGTTAGTTATGAAACGGTTCTTACCGAAGATCAGTTGAACAAATGGCTGGTGCAGTGCGATGCGGCACCATTGGTTTCGCTCGATACTGAAACGACTAGTTTGAACCCACTGCAGGCGCAACTGGTTGGGATTTCGTTATGTATGGAGCCGGGTCAAGCCGCGTATGTGCCGCTGACGCACTGTTTTCCTGGTGCACCACAACAATTACAGCTCGATGTTGTGTTGAACAAAATGAGATCCTGGCTGGAGAATCCAGCAAAATTGAAAGTTGGGCAAAATCTCAAATATGATCAGCATATTTTTGCGAATTATGGCATCAGCCTGAAGGGAATAACGCATGATACCTTATTGCAATCGTATGTGCTGGAGTCTCATTATCCGCACAATATGGATAGCATGGCATGGCGTCACCTGGGTGTAAAAACGATAACCTATGATGAAGTAACGGGGAAAGGAGTCAGCCGGATTGGTTTTGACCAGGTTATGCTTGATGAGGCAACGCGCTATGCAGCAGAAGACGCTGATATTACGCTGCAATTGCACCAGTGCTTATATCCGAAGATAGCGTGTCAAGCACAGCTCGACTATATTTATCGCCATATCGAGATGCCGTTACTCAATGTGTTATTTCAGATCGAGCGTAATGGCGTGCTGCTGGATGTGGATCTGCTCCGGGCACAAAGCCGTGAGCTGGAAAAGCAATTATTGGCACTGGAACAGCAGGCTTGTTTCAGTGCCGGACAAGTATTCAATTTGAATTCAACCAAACAAATCCAGGAAGTTTTATTTAACCAGCTTAAATTACCGGTTATCAAGAAGACGCCCAAAGGCTCACCCTCGACCGACGAAGATGTTTTGCAGCAGCTCGCGCTCGATTATCCACTACCTAAGATTCTGCTCGAGTATCGTGGCTTGGCTAAACTTAAATCAACTTATACGGATAAATTACCCCTCATGGTGGATAACACTACTCATCGGGTACATACCACTTATGCGCAGGCCGTTGCCGTAACCGGCAGGTTAGCCAGCAATGAGCCAAATTTACAGAATATACCGGTGCGCAGGCAGGAAGGCCGGCGCATCCGGGAAGCATTCATAGCACCGCCTGGCAGTCGTATTATTTCGGCAGATTATTCTCAGATTGAATTGCGCATCATGGCCCATATTTCTCAGGATAAGGGATTGCTTAAGGCATTTGCTGCTAATGAGGATATTCACTGCGCCACTGCAGCAGAAGTATTTGGTGTACCGGTGGATCAGGTTAATCAGGAACAGCGTCGCTATGCTAAAGTAATCAATTTTGGACTCATCTATGGGATGTCTGATTATGGTCTCGCAACCCAATTAGGGATTGAGCGTAGTGCCGCGCGCCTTTATATCGATCGCTATTTCGCACGCTATCCCGGGGTCGCTGACTATATGCAGAGGACTCGACTGCAGGCCAAAGAGAAAGGCTATGTTGAGACGGTATTTGGTCGTCAATTATGGTTGCCGGAAATCAACAGCTCCAATCACAATCGCAAACAGGCAGCGGAACGTGCCGCTATCAATGCGCCCATGCAAGGAACTGCAGCAGATATCATTAAGCTTGCCATGATTGCCGTACATGAATGGCTGATAAAGGAAAAGATGCACAGTATGCTCATCATGCAGGTTCATGATGAATTAGTCCTGGAAGTACCCTGTGAAGAAGTCGATAGAGTAAAACATGTCTTGCCGGATTTAATGGAAAATGTCTGCAAACTTAATGTGCCCCTTCAAGTCGAACTAGGTGTGGGCAATAATTGGGAGCAGGCGCATTAGTCCTTGCGTTCCCTGAAAACTCTTGTAAAACTCAAGCCACTATGGATCAAATCAAAACTTTTCGCGAGCGGCGCTTACGCTTATTGTCACAGATGCAGCAGGGGGTTGCTATTATTGCAACTTCTCCTTTAAGACTCAGAAATCGTGATGCTTTTTATCCCTATCGTTTCGATAGCTATTTTTATTATTTAACTGGTTTCTATGAGCCTGAGGCTGTCTTAGTGGTTATATGCGAGAATAGTCAGGCAAAGGCAGAACAAATACTGTTCTGCCGGGAAAAAAATGAGGAACGTGAGATTTGGGATGGATTCCGCTATGGGCCCGATGCTGCGCGTGAAGCATTTGGTTTTGATGCAGCTTATCCCATCACCAAATTGGATGAATGGTTACCCAAATTACTTGAGAATCAGCCAACTATCTATGCCATGCTAGGGCAAGACGCGACATGGGATACACGCCTCATTAGCTGGATTAAACAGGTAAGAGAAAAGGTACGCGGAGGCGTATCAGCACCTCACGAAGTACGTGATATTTGTCATATTCTGGATGAAATGCGCTTGTTTAAAAGTGAGGAAGAGCTGTCGCTCATGCGCCATGCGGCAAAAATTTCTGCAGGAGCGCATTGTCGAGCGATGCAGAAGACACAACCTGGTATGTATGAATATGAGATCGAAGCCGAATTATTGCATGAGTTCCGTCGCCTGGGCTCGCAAGCGCCGGCGTACTCGCCTATCGTGGCAGGGGGCGCTAATGCCTGTGTGTTGCATTATATCGAAAATAAAGCACAATTACAGTCAGGTGATTTGCTGCTTATTGATGCAGGTTGTGAATTTAATGGTTATGCAGCCGATATCACTCGTACCTTCCCGGTAGATAGCAAATTTACACCGGTACAAAAAGATATTTATCAGCTCGTGCTTTCTGCTCAAATGGCAGCCATTGCGGTAGTCCAACCCGGGAATACCTGGGATATGCCTCATCAGGCTGCTTTACAAGTGCTTGCCCAGGGATTTATCGATCTGGGGCTATGCCAGGGGAGTGTGGACAGTGTGATTCAATCAGAAGATTATAAGCGCTTTTACATGCATCGCACCGGGCATTGGTTGGGGCTGGATGTGCATGATGCGGGTGAATATAAACAGAATGGTCAATGGCGCTGTTTATCACCGGGAATGACTTTGACGGTGGAACCAGGATGTTACATTCGTCCGGCGGATAATGTTCCGCAGCATTTCTGGAATATCGGGGTGCGTATCGAAGATGATGTAGCAGTGACAGCCGTTGGTCATGAAGTACTGACTATCGATGTGCCTAAAACGGTGGCAGAAATAGAGGAGTTAACACAATGAATGATAATCACAGAAAAATATTTATCCATAGGATAATTGATGATAAGCAGTCAGAGTCATCGACGAATCGATCTACCCCTGGTTCACCTTGGCAACGCTGGCTATTTTTCTTGGCGCTGATTCCTTTATTTATTGGTGCCATGTTGCTAGGGATGGTCTTTTTTTCAATCTTTTTTGCTTTAATCGTGATAGCGGCTGGAGCTATAGGCGTAAGGTTCTGGTGGCTGCGGCGCAAACTGCAAAAATCTGGAAAATTTGAGGAGAAAGAAAGATCGATTGACATCGAAGATGCTGAGATTATTGAAACTAAAACGAAAAAATCGGAATACAAATAGTTCGATTATAAAATCAAAAGGCTTGGCCGGTTTCTCCTTGTCATATTGCGCTATTGCGTCCTTTTGCGTCCTATTGGGTGATAGGGTTTGCTCTCTCTGCAATTTACTCAATCAACCCCCAGCGAGGCTGGGGGTGATGAGCAACCATTCTTTTAAAAGACAGGGTTAGTTTTTTTTCCATCAAGCAAGCGACTCTGTTTTGAGCACTTGCCCTGCTTATTCGACCCTGGTTTCAGGCGTAGTGACGCTTTCTGTTGCAGGTTTTTCTTCAGCTGCCACTGCAACTTCAACTTTACGACCAGAAGGGTTGGTAAATTGATCGTTCAATGACTGGATATAGTCATTGGCTTCGCTTCTCACTTCAGCAAGAATATTTTGATTTGAGCCATTCCAACCAGCAGGTTTTTGAAAACACATGGGGCGAAAACCCGCTGTACTCTTGAGGAATGCCTGAGTGTATTGCTTGCAGGCGGTATGATCATGACCAAATTTTCCTGGGAGTTTTTCTGCCATATTGTCTGCAACCTTACGGCGAATGGTGAAATGAATATAAGCCATAACCACAACTATTACGCCAAGACCAATCAGTGAGGAAGTGTCATAGGCCATAATATTTTCAGCAAATGTTTTCAATAGATTCCAGCTATCGGTTAACCAGAAAGCGACCCCACTTAGAATTAACAAGGTACCGAATACGATACTGTCAAACAAAATGACTCGTTTTTTCCACTTTTGGAGCATGCTGGTAAGTTTATGAATAATCTGGTTGCTGATGGTTTCAGCTGTCTGCTCAAGCATACCGGCTATACGGTAGGAGCGCTCTACTTCAATTTGCTGCATGCGCGTATTGATCTCCGCCATATCTTCTTCGCGTTTAGTCTCATAACGCTCCCGGATGAGGGGATCTTCAATCGGTGCAGCGGCTTCAGGATTATAAATTCGGTAAAACTTGCCAGCGAATAAACCGGCTTGTGCCAGCGAACGCTGCCAGGCAGAAACGACTTCTTCAGGATTGTCTTCTTTGGCAGTGACATCCATTTGGTTAAGGATATAAAGGAATTTATTGGAGTCAGCCCGGTTAATGGTGCCTGATACCAGATATGCCAATGTATCCTTCATGGCGCCTGGCTCGGGATGGCGTGCATCAAAGAATACGAGCACCAGATCGGATAAATCGATGATATGTTGCGTTAGACGTAACGTAGAGTTACGTTGGCTATCGGCATCAAACCCAGGAGAGTCAATCAGAATTTTGCCGCGGATCTTTTCAGAAGGACACGTTTTTAACTGAATGTAAGCATCAATACGCTGAGGTCCGGCTTCTGAAATCTCTTCAATACTTCGACTGATTTGATAAAAGGGGAAACGTGGATCAGCATCTAATGCTATCCCCGGTAACGTCTTGACTTCATTATCGCTACTATAACAAATCACCGTAAATTTATCGTCGACAGCTTGATTACCCGTGCGTTGCAAATGCATGTCCAGATAAGAATTGATAAAAGTGGATTTGCCGGCTGAGAATGTTCCCAGTACCGCAATCATCGGCCACCAGGTGACATGGGTTGCATAAGACTCGTTGCGATCGAGTAAACCGATATCCTGGGCGACACGATCTAATTTGCGAAAACTGTGAACTGCCTTAGCCAAGACCGGGTTATCAGGATGTTCTTCCGCAAGATGTTTTTCGAGGCTTTCCAGACGCTTATAAATATTTGTTGAGCTTTGTGCCATAGCAGTCCTTATTTGATTCGTTAAATAACAAAGAGTGTAATTGATTAATTATTATAGCGTTTAATCTGATTTTGATCTTATGAGCGCTTCTAAAAATTCAGAGTTCTAAGCAAGCAACAAAAAAGGTTAACGCAGCCTATCACGGATAGGTAAGGAAACTTTTTTTGTGAACAATGAATATTGTGACGAAATTTGAATTTTTAGAGGTACCCTTATTCTATTGTGTCTCTCATGCCTTTACAATCAAGTACAAAAATAGTGATGCTTCGTACCGACCCTTTATTTTATCTCAGCAAGCAATTTATCCATCATCTGCTCTGCCTGGCGCAGGTAACCACTTCCAAACAGATTCAGATGATTTAAAACATGGTAGAGATTATAAAGTGTTTTGCGCGTATGATAGCCCGCTTCAAGTGGATAAGCATCTTGATAGCTCGCATAGAACTGGGCCGGGAACCCTCCAAAAAGCTCAGTCATGGCAAGATCAGTTTCACGATCTCCATAATATACGGCGGGGTCGAATAATACCGGTCGTCCTGCCGCATCAAACGAGTAGTTGCCACTCCATAGATCACCATGCAACAAGCAAGCATTGATGCGCGTTCCCGTAAAGAATACATCGAGATCGGCCATAAGCCGCTCACCCTGAGTTTGTAGCCTGCCTTTATAGCCATTTATCTGAGCAAGCTGGAGTTGATATCCTAACCGGTGTTGACGCCAGAATGGGATCCATTCAGAAGAACGGTCGTTTTTCTGTAAAGTAGAGCCAATGGTATTATTACGAAACCAGCCGAACTGATCAGAGAAAGTGCGATGCATATTGGCGAGACCCACGCCTAATGCTTCTGCGTGTGGATTAGGTAAGTGTTTTAACTCCAGGTATTCTAGCACCAACCAGGCATGGACCTCATTACTACCCCAGCACTTGGGCTCAGGAACGCGCAAAGTGTGAGAATTATGTATTTCTTTAAGACCTGCTGCTTCTGCTTCAAACATCGGTAGCGTGCTTGCTTTGTTCAGTTTGACAAAATAGTGCTGCTCCCTGCCTTGAAGATGATAAGTCTCATTGATACATCCGCCGCCAATAGCATGGATCTTTTCTATAACAAAATGAGTATCTAAAGTGCTCTCAATCTGCTCGGCAATCTCTGGCCAGGGAGATTGAGAAGATAAATTATGGGTTGATCGCATCATGATTCAATGATTGGATAACTCTTTTCTCGCTTGCACAATTGCTGCACGTACCTGCGCTGGCGCTGTTCCGCCCGGATGATTGCGGCTGTTCATGGAGCCTTCGAGCGTTAAAAAGGAGAAAATATCTTGTTCGATGATCGATGAAAACTGTTTTAATTCAGACAGCGACAGTTCGCTTAAATCACAGCTTTTATTTTCAGCAAAACGAACTGCTTGAGCCACGATTTCATGGGCATCACGGAAGGGGAGACCTTTCTTGACCAGATAGTCTGCCAGATCGGTTGCGGTGGCGTAACCGCGCATGGCGGCCTGACGCATGACGTCCTGATTTATGGTTATGCCAGAGAGCATGTCCGTATAAATACGCAGTGTAGCGACCAGGGTATCGACCGTATCAAATAGTGGCTCTTTGTCTTCCTGATTATCTTTATTATAGGCAAGTGGCTGAGATTTCATCAATGTCAGCAATGCCACCAGATGACCATTAATACGCCCCGTTTTTCCCCGAACCAGTTCAGGTACATCAGGGTTTTTCTTTTGCGGCATGATGGATGAGCCTGTGCAGAAACGATCTGCCAGTTGAATAAAATTGAAGGCAGGACTCATCCAGATGATCAGTTCTTCAGAAAAGCGTGAAAGATGAGTCATGAGCAATGCTGCACAGGCACAAAATTCTATTGCGAAATCACGATCTGATACGGCATCGAGTGAGTTTAGGCAAATGCCCTCAAAACCAAGCAATTGTGCGACCATCTCACGGTCGATGGGATAGCTGGTTCCAGCTAGCGCTGCTGCCCCCAGAGGCAATTTATTGACACGCTTGCGACAGTCTAGAAGTCTTGCGATATCTCTGCCAAGCATTTCATAATAGGCCATTAGATGATGGCCAAATGAGACAGGTTGAGCCACCTGGAGATGAGTAAAACCAGGCATCACGGTCTCAATATGTTGTTCAGCCAAATCCAGGAGCGCCCGTTGCAGGGATTGGATTAGTTGGGTAATCTCATCAATCGAGGCCCGTAAATAAAGCCGGATATCAGTGGCTACCTGATCATTGCGGGAGCGGGCAGTATGTAATCTTTTCCCTGCATCCCCAATCAGTGCGGTCAGGCGTTTTTCGATATTAAGGTGGACATCTTCTAATTCGATTTGCCATTCAAAGCGGTTATTCCGAATTTCTTCAAGAATCTGGCTGAGTCCCTGCTCGATAGCAACCAGATCAATTGAGTTAATGATACCGACTGATGAAAGCATTTGAGCATGAGCCAGGGAGCCTTGTATATCGTATTCAGCTAATCGTTTATCGAAATTTATTGAGGCAGTATATCGCTGCACTAATTGAGTAACAGGTTCATTGAACCGTCCTGACCAGGTTTTGGCATTCATTTCCACTGCGGCTTTCTTCTCCATTTAGAATTGGTTTAATTGGATTTAATTGGTTTATTGAGTTGGTAAAGTTTTATGCTCAAGATTAACAGGCTGTTGAAAAACTATCTACCTTGCCGCTGCGGTATAAGAACAGCTTCATATGCTTATTTATCAGAAGTAAACCCCGCTTTTTCCGCTGTTTTGACCTGTCTGCCTCGAATAGGGTTTTCCACATCCTGTAAGGAGCAATAGTTTACTTCTGACAAGTGCTCTGAAATGGCTTGAAGTATGGTGGATTATCAATTCAAAAATAAACTCATTTCATGAATTCCATTTTTAAATCAAAAATAACGCGAAGGCGAGCCGCAGACAGTATAAATAATACGGCAAGGCGAAGCCGACAAAGTTAGTTTTGATTTAAAAATGGAATTACAACATCCTTTACCCATCCATACAAAATATTATGAACTTTTCTTTTCCTTCAATCCGGAATAGTGGATAATTGGAACTTTTCTTTCCTGTCACATCAACAAGGAGCTATTTCATGACAGATCAGTACAAACAAAATGAAGGTGATCAAAGCGGAAAAAGCAAACTCGAGTGGGCCAAACCCGCCTCCCTCATGAACATATTGAGCGAAAAATTTGCCCCAATTGCCAAAATTCAGCACATGCAATTACCCGCCTGGTCGCTTCTGGTTTTTCTGGGGATATTATTGCTGGTTATTGCATGGAAATATATTGCGGTCAGTCAAGCTGAATCCCGCGTGGACAGAGAACGTGTACAAATAACCCAGGATCTTGAAACAGAGCGTTCCATAATGATGAGAAGAGCACGTGAATATGCTGACAGTCAATATAACAAAGAAGAAGAACGTTTTGGTCAGGTTTTATCATGGGCAGTACGAGGCGAATTGATCCGCAATAATCTTGATCAGGTCAGTCAATATCTGAATGAGCTGGTTAAAATGAAAGATACGGAACGCGTTGTGTTGATCGGTGATGATGGCAAACTGCTTGTTTCAACAGATAAAAAACTGGAAGAAGCAGAAGGGAAAGATCTCTATCCTGCTGAAGTGCTGCAAAAACGTAAAATTACCATGCTGTCGGATGTGAATGGTAAGAAATTGCTGGTTGTACCAGTGATGGGGCTGAATTCCCGCTTGGCTACCGTGGTCGTTAGCTACAAGCAAGCTGCGCTAACTGGCAGCTAATTTTATTTCAGAGCCGTATACTCTAACCCCAGTAACTCATTACTGGGGTTTTTTAATTTATGCGTGCAATCCTGGCACCCAAGTGTACTAATTTTTGTTCAATGCGCTCATAGCCACGATCAAGATGATAAATTCGATCAATCACTGTTTCACCCTGCGCAACCAGTCCTGCTATCACCAGGCTGGCTGATGCGCGTAGATCAGTGGCCATAACATTCGCTCCATCAAGCTTAGGTATGCCATGCACAATGGCAGTGTTACCTTCTACCGTAATCTCGGCATTCATGCGCCTCAATTCTTGAACATGCATGAAACGGTTTTCAAAAATAGTCTCAGTAATGATAGCCGTGCCATTAGCTACACTGTTGAGTGTCATGAACTGGGCTTGCATATCGGTTGGGAAAGCAGGGTAGGGTGCCGTTCGCAAACTGACTGATTTGGGTGGTTTGTTCATCGTGAGATGAATCCAGTTTTCCTCTGAATTAATGATGGCCCCTGCCTCCTGCAATTTATCGATGACCGCATCCAGCATATCTGCTCGTGCGCCTTTCAGGTGGATTTCGCCGCTACTGGCAGTAACGGCGGTTAGGAAAGTGCCGGTTTCAATGCGATCAGGCATGACATCATGCATGCAACCATGCAATGCTTCGACCCCTTGAATAGTAATGACATCTGTTCCGGCACCCTCAATGTTTGCTCCCATTTTAATCAGGCACTGCGCTAGATCAATAATCTCGGGTTCACGTGCCGCATTTTCCAGTATCGTTAAGCCAGAAGCCAGGCAAGCTGCCATCATGAGATTTTCGGTGCCGGTCACAGTAACGATATCCATCACAATCCGTGTCCCAACTAATTTGGTAGCTTTGGCATGAATATAACCATGTTCAATCTTGATTTCTGCACCCATGGCCTGGAGACCTTTAATATGCTGGTCGACAGGGCGCAGGCCGATGGCACAGCCACCGGGCAGGGAAATGATGGCCTCCCCCTTATGAGCCAGTAATGGACCAAGTACCAGTATGGCGGCACGCATGGTTTTGACCATTTCATACGGTGCGGTTGGATTGGTAAGATGGGCCGCAGATAACTCCATTTCTGATGGATCGTTTGTTAAGATAGTGACGCCCATTTGTTTCAACAAGTTCATCATGGTCGTGACATCTTTGAGATCAGGGATATTTCTGAGTTTGAGTGTGTCATTTGTCAGCAATGAGGCACACAGCGCAGGTAATGCGGCATTTTTTGCACCGGAAATGCTTATTTCACCACAAAGTGGGTTGCCACCATGAATCACAAGTTTTTGCATGGATGTGTTTAAGTAATCAGAATAACGGTAATAAATAAGGATTTATTGAAAATTGACCCAGCGCTTAGCGCTTGTGAAAGAAAATCGTAGCAGGTGGCCAGGAATAAGGCGAACAAAACACAGCTATAAGAACACAGCTATGAGAGCAGAATCACAGCAGAACATACAACCGATTTTCTCATAAACTTTCTCACAAACTTTGAACGAGCGTCATTAACTGAAATTATATTATTTTAATAATCGAGGAGATAGAATGAATAAACAAATTATCCAGACGGCTGATGCCCCGCAAGCGATTGGTACTTATTCACAGGCGGTACGAGTGAGTGGAGGAGAAACGGTCTATCTTTCTGGTCAAATTGGGCTGGATCCAGCGACCATGCAAATGGTCGAAGGAATCGAATCACAAATCGTGCGCGTCATCCTCAATATGAAAGCTGTGGCCACAGCAAGCGGCGGCAGTCTGGGTGATATTGTCAAATTAAATGTTTATTTAACGGATCTCGCCCATTTTGCCAAGGTCAATGAAATCATGTCCCATCATTTCAGCCAGCCCTATCCTGCGCGAGCAGCGATTGGTGTAGCCTCGTTGCCACGGGGCGCACTGGTGGAAATGGATGCGGTAATGGTAATGTCTAAATAATCAGGCGATAGCTCAGTCATTCAGACAGGAAAATCACCACGAAAGGTAAACAAGCAACTCACTTGAACGCACTGAAAAACGATCACTTTTCTTCTCTCAATCCACAGCTGCAGCAAAAGCTTGTCAGGTTAGGTATTCGCAGTGAATTAGAGCTGATTCTGCATCTGCCTCTTCGCTATGAAGATGAGACAAGGCTTTATCCCATCAGGGATATTCCGGACGGTAAAACTGGCCAGGTACAGGTAGAGGGGGTTATTATCCATTGTGAGGTCATCACGCGTTCAAGGCGGCAGCTGGTGTGTCAGGTAAAGGATGCCAGCGGCATCCTTTTTATCCGCTTTCTTCACTTTTATCCCAGCCAGGTGAAAGCCTATTCGATAGGCGCCCGGGTAAGGGTATTAGGCGAAGCACGTACCGGCTTCTTTGGTGCAGAAATGGTTCATCCCAAGTGTCGCATCGTGCATGAAGAATCACCGCTTGCTGACACCTTGACTCCTGTTTATCCCATCACAGCGGGTGTTACTCAAACCGCTCTTGCCAAACTGATTCAGCAAGCGCTAAGTAGGGGCCATAGCAGAGAGTACATGGCAGAAACACTGCCGGAAGCCATATTGCAGCACTATCAGTTGTTAGGATTTAGAGAAAGTATTGCTCTTTTGCATCAGCCTCCCCCTGATATCACCATCGATTTACTGCAATCTCGCACTCATCCGGCCTGGCGTCGAATCAAGTTTGATGAGTTATTGGCGCAGCAATTATCCATGCGCATGCATTATCGTCAGCGGCGAAGTTACCGAGCGCCTGCTTTACAGGAGAGGAACCATTTAACCCACGTGTTGCTTGCAACGCTTGCTTTTGAGCTAACGGTTGCCCAGAAAAAAGTGCTGGCTGAAATCAAGAGCGATCTCTCTACGACCAGCCCCATGCAGCGCCTGTTGCAAGGTGATGTGGGCAGTGGCAAAACAATTGTGGCTGCACTGGCAGCGTTACAAGCCATCGAAAATGACTACCAGGTTGCCGTCATGGCGCCAACCGAGATTCTTGCGGAACAGCATTATCAAAAATTTTTGAGCTGGTTTGCCCCGCTCGGTGTCACCGTGGCCTGGTTATCCGGCAGCCAGAAAAAGAAACAGCGTGATCTTGAGCTGAACCAAATCGCTGCGGGTCACGCCATGCTGGTGGTGGGCACGCATGCCTTGTTTCAGGAGCAGGTCCGGTTTTTTCGATTGGGGTTGGTCATTGTTGATGAGCAACACCGATTCGGTGTCCATCAACGCTTGGCCTTGCGAGAGAAAGGGAGTGAACCCAACTGGCTGCCGCACCAATTGATGATGAGCGCAACCCCTATCCCGCGTACGCTTTCGATGAGCTATTACGCTGATCTGGATGTATCGGTCATTGATCAACTGCCGCCAGGCAGGTCACCGGTCGTTACCAAGCTGATCGATGAAAGCCGACGCAGTGAAGTGATTGCGCGTGTGCGGGAAGCCTGTCAGGCAGGTAAGCAGGCTTATTGGGTCTGCCCATTGATTGAAGAATCCGAGGCATTGCAACTTAAAACAGCCGTCGAAACCTATGAGTTTTTAAGCCAGACTTTTCCTGATTTAAAAATCAACCTGGTACACGGCCGGTTGAATGCACAGGATAAATCTGCCATCATGAGCGCATTCAGCCAGGGAGAGGTTCAGTTACTGGTTGCGACGACCGTGATAGAGGTCGGTGTGGATGTGCCGAATGCATGTTTGATGGTGATCGAGCATGCAGAGCGCATGGGGTTATCACAGCTTCACCAGCTGCGTGGTCGTATTGGTCGTGGCAGTGAAGCGGGAATATGTGTATTGCTATATCAGAAACCATTGTCCCAAATTGCGCGCGAACGGCTGCGTATCATCTTCGAGCATAGCGATGGGTTTGAAATTGCACGTCAGGATCTCAAACTGCGGGGCCCGGGAGAATTTCTGGGCACCCGCCAGAGTGGCATTCCGATGCTGCGCTTCGCTGATCTGCAGCAGGATATGGATTTATTGGAAGCAGCCAGGACCGTGGCTGAAACCTTGCTGCGTGACTACCCCGAAGCAGCCCAGCGTCATCTCCAGCGCTGGCTAGGGGATAAAAATGCGTATCTGCGGGTATAGCCCCAACCGGTGCAAAAGGTGCATCTCCTGTTCTTATATTGCTAGATCAAGTACAATCTGTCATGTTGAAAGCTAGATCAACCAATTACTTTCAAATACAATGGGTTATCATGAGCAGAGCCTTCATCCTGAAGAAACCGTGGTTGGACGGGGTGGAGCGTGTGGTGATCCAGGGACAAGGCAAATCGCGATCAGGCCTCAGCCGTCATTTTTTTTCAAGGAAGTACCATGCCAGACACATTTATCGAACCTTATCTGTTTTTCGGTGGAGGTTGTGAAGAGGCTCTCGATTTCTACCATATTACACTGGGCGCCCAGGTAGAGATACTGTTGTGCCATAAAGATAGCCCTGAACCCCTACCGCCTGGCCTGCTGCTGGATTCAAAGCATGCTTGTTTTAGAAGATAGTAACTGCTGCGATGATGAATTTTAAACGGGTGGATACCATCAGCATGGCCTTGGTTAGATTGATTAGATTCAGCCAAGGATTCCTGACACCCTGTCTATCAGGAATGAAATACTATGACTGCCAGAATAGCTGGTTTCGTATGGTGTGGTTGCTGCCGATTCTGTTGCTCGCATCCTGTGCCATGGGCCCTGATTATGCACGGCCTCGTATCGACATGGCTGATAATTTTCGTATGACGGAGACGGAGGGGCAGTCTATTGCCAATCTTTCCTGGTGGGAGCTTCTGCAGGATGAAGAACTCCGCCACCTGATCAATCAGGCTTTGCTGGAAAATAAAGACCTGAAACAAGCTGTGGCCAGTGTTGAGGAGCTTCAGGCCCGTCTAAATATTGCCCGCATGGATTTTCTACCGAAAATGGACGTGTCAGCCAATGCCCCAGTGGCTGGCAAGCTCGGTGGATTCGCTCCGCCCGGATTTCCGTCAGCTTTTAATTATTTTGGCCAGACCACCCTGAATTGGGAAGTGGATATCTGGGGCAGGATCCGTCGCTCCAATGAGGCTGCTCGTGCTGATCTCCTTGCGCGTGAGGAAAACCGGCGTGCTATCGTGCTAACATTAGTCGGCGCGGTGGCGCAAGCCTACTTTGACCTTTTGCAATTTGATATGCAATTGGATATTGCCAGGCGGGCATTGTCTTCGTGGGAAGAGTCAGTTAACATTTCCCGGGCACAGTTGCAACAAGGGGTCGTTTCCCGTCTCGATCTGGATCAGTTTGAGGCGGAGCGGGCTAATGCCGCTGCCCGGGTGGCAGAGCTTGATCGGTTAATGATTCAGAAAGAAAATGAACTCAGTGTGTTGCTGGGAAGAAATCCGATATCGATTGTACGTGGACGTTCTCTTACAGAGCAGCTGATACCGCCTGAAATACCGGCCGGCCTGCCTTCCGAGTTATTGCAACGACGCCCTGATATTCTTCAGGCAGAACAAACTTTAGCAGCGGCCACTGCCAGGATTGGAGTAGCCAAAGCGGAACGATTTCCCAAAATTTCATTAACAGGTTTCCTCGGTGTGGCCAGCCCGTCCTTGTCCAATTTATTGCTTTCGGATAGTAAGTTTGGCGTAGGTGGAATTGGGCTGGCAGGCCCGCTACTGAATGCACAAAGCCTGGGTTTTCAGCAACGCGCTGCAGAAGCGCAGGCAAAACAGGCCTTGGCACAATACGAGCAGACCATTCTGGTCGCGTTCAAAGAGGTAGAAGATGCCCTCGTAGCGATTCGCACCGCCAACGAACAGCGTAAGGCACAACAAGAGCAGGTCGAGGCGCTTCGCTCAGCTTTAAGTACCGCTGATCTTCGTTACCAAGGAGGTATTACCAGCTATGTTGATGTGCTTCTGGCCAAGCGCACGCTGTTCGATGCCGAATTCGCGCTCATGGCAAGCCACCGGCTTCACCTGGTGTCAGTGGTTCAACTTTACAAAGCGTTGGGTGGAGGATGGTTGCCGTGATGAGAGAAGGCTGTTTAAGCATTGAGGTTGAGTGTTCGCGGAAGCTGATTTTTTGAAGACCCTTACTTTAAATAAGAATAATTAAGAACTAAGAGAGTGGAGTCTGAGTCTATGTGCCAAATGATCCAAAGGTTAACTGTATTGATTGCTCGTACTGGACATGTCGTAACAGGCATGAGTGTCAGCTTATGCCTGCTTCTGCTTGCCGGCTGTGACGAGCAACCATCCACCGATTTATTACCGCCTGTTCCGCAGGTGGAAGTCATGACAGTGACGGCACGAACGATTGAGGATCAACCGGAATTCATCGGGCAAACTGAAGCCTTCCGTCCCGTGGAGATTCGATCGCAGGTCAGCGGCATTATTAAAAAGGTGTTTTTTACGGAAGGTCGAGATGTTAAAGAAGGGGACCGACTCTACCTGATTGATCCCGTGCCATTTAAAGCCATTTACCTTAGCAGCAAAGCGAAAGTAGCCGAGGCCCAGGCTCGGGTGACTCAGGCCAGGAATGATTTGGAGCGTGTGAAGCCGCTGCTAAAAAAACAGGCTGTCAGCAAAAAGGATGTTGATGATGCCGAGGCCGAGGTGCTGGCAGCCAGGGCTGCCCTGGAAGCTGCGCAGAATGATCTAATCAAAGCGAAATTCGATCTGGACAATACCCTGATTACAGCGCCTGTGAGTGGTCGCATCGGTCGAAGCAAATTCTACGAAGGGCGGTTGATCTCGGCCCAGACGACCTTACTGGCAACCATCGACCAGCTGGATCCCATGTATGTGAATGTAAGTGTTCCCGAAAGTTATCTGCTGCGCCGCCGTCGCGAACTAGCCGATCAAAAAATTCAGAGGCCTGATATTTTTCAATTAAGGGGCATAATGATTTTTTCTGATGGAAGTGTGTATCCGGAAGAAGGAGTGCTCGATTTTGCCGACATCGCTTTACGGCCTGAGACAGGTACGTTGCAAGGTCGATTCAAATTTCCCAATCCGGAAGGGAAAGAAGCGCCGGGACGCTCTTATTTTTTTCCTGGCCAGTTTGTCAAGATTCGCCTCAAGGGTTATATTCGAACGAATGCTATTCTCATCCCGCAGCGTGCTGTGCAGCAGGGAACAACCGGCTCATTTGTTTATGTGATTGACGAAGAAGAGAAAGCAGAGCTGCGGCCGGTCCAGGCTAGCACTTGGCATGGCGATGAATGGCTGATTGACTCCGGTCTGCATGTCGGCGAACGTGTGGTGGTAGGCGGGTTTCATCGTGTCCTGCCAGGAACGCGAGTAAATGCTGTTGAGATGCAGAACGAGAGTATTTCTGCTTCAACTCCTTCTGCAGATCACGTCACGTATAAAATGCCATGAGTTCACATTTTTTTATTGACCGGCCCATCTTTGCCTCGGTCCTCTCTATCATCATTGTGGTAGTCGGGTTGGTTGCTTTACAGTCGCTGCCGATTGCGCAGTTTCCTCAAATTACCCCTCCCATGGTGCAGATCGATGCGGATTATCCTGGTGCCAGCGCAGAGGTGGTGGCAGAAGCGGTAGCACGACCCATTGAAGTGCAGCTACCCGGCATCGATAATCTGCTTTATTACGAATCCACCAGCACGAATGATGGGCATATGACGTTGAAACTCACCTTCGAGATTGGCACGGATATCGATATTGCCCAGGTACAGACGCAGAACCGGCAACGTCTTGCCGAACCCCAGCTTCCTGCTGAAGTCATCCGCCAGGGGATCACCGTCAAAAAGACTTCACCTGATTTGTTAGCGGTCATTGCGTTGAGCTCGACTGATCCCAAGCATGACAATGTTTTTCTCTCAAACTATGCATTGCTGCGGATTATCGATAACATCAAGCGGCTTCCGGGTGTGGGAGATGCCACTATCTTCGGCGGGCAGAACTATTCCATGAGAATTATTCTCGACCCTATCCGTATGGCGCAGCTCAATCTGACTCCAACTGAAATTGCAGCTGTCGTGCGCGATCAGAATCGTGATTTTCCGGCTGGCAGAATAGGCCGTGAACCCTTACCTCAAGCAACCGAGCTAACTATTCCGGTCATTACACGTGGTCGCATGAGCGAGGTCAAGGAATTCGAGGACATGATTGTGCGTGCCTATCCGGATGGCTCCATGGTGCGGTTGAGCGATGTCGCGCGTGTAGAACTGGGAGCCCAATCCTATGATCTTGAGGGAAGATGGAATAGCAAACCCAATACCTTTCTTTTAACCTTTCTTTCTCCCGGAGCTAATGCACTCGATACCGTAAAACGGATACGTCAGGAAATGGATCGGCTGGCCAAAAGCTTTCCGGCAGGGGTGTCGTACGATATTCCGTATGACACAACCACATTTATCGATGTTTCCATCAAAGAGGTGGTAAAAACCCTGGTTGAAGCCACATTGCTGGTGATTCTGGTTGTTTTTATTTTTCTGCAAAGCTGGCGAGCGACCATCATTCCAACTGTCGCGGTTCCGATCTCGCTCATTGGCACACTGGCCGGGATGGCGGCTCTGGGGTTCTCAATCAATACGTTAACCCTTTTTGGTATGGTACTGGCGATCGGTATTGTAGTGGATGATGCCATTGTAGTGGTAGAGAATGTCGAGCGCCATATGACCCAAGGCGGATTGGCACCGCGCGAAGCGGCAAAAAAAGCCATGAAGGAGGTGACCGGGCCTGTGATTGCGATTGTGCTGGTACTGATTGCCGTATTTGTACCGGTGGGATTTCTGGGAGGTATTACCGGTGAATTGTATAAGCAGTTCGCCATTACCATTGCGCTTTCGGTGACCATTTCCGGCTTCGTGGCACTGACGCTCAGCCCTGCCTTATGTGCGCTGGTTCTTAAACCCAGTCATGGTGCGCCCGGGGGATTCTGGAAGCTATTCAACCGGCTGTTTGATTGGGTGCAGGTACGCTATACAGGCACTGTCGGGGCTATCATCAAGCGGTCGGTGATGTCCATGACCCTCTTTCTGGTCTTGCTATTCGTTATTCTGGGTTTGTTTAAGATCACCCCGGAGAGTTTCCTGCCGGAAGAAGATCAGGGTTATTTTATTACGGTTATCCAGTTGCCCGATGGGGCTTCACTGGCACGCACCACTGAGGTTTTGAATAAGGTAGAGGGATATTTCCAGTCGATTGCTGCCGTTCACTCAACCGATACGCTGGCTGGTCAGAATTTTGTGTTCAGTACACGCGGAACGAATCAGGCCACGATGTTCATCCCGTTGCATCATTGGGATACGCGCCCAAATGCCGAGGAGCAGGTGCCTGGTCTGATTGCAGGGGCTTTTGAGGAGTTTGCCAAAATCCCTGAAGCCTTAATCCTGGCATTTAATGCGCCTTCGATCAGCGGATTAGGCACCACTGGCGGTTTCACGGTTCAATTGCAGGACCCCAGCGGAGGTGATTTTGCCGAATTTGCAGCCACTGCTCAGGAATTTGTCACGCAGGCCATGGCACATCCCGCGATCGCGGTGGCTGGTACCAATTTCCGGGTCAGCTCGCCCCGGCTCTATGCCCAGGTAGACCGGGAGCGGGCTAAAGCATTGGGTGTGCCTATCTCTGAAGTATTCGATACCATGCAGGCTTATTTCGGCAATCTGTATATCAACGACTTTGTAAAATTTGGCCGTATTTACCGGGTACAAACCGAAGCCCTACCTGAATATCGCTCCAGCCCGGATGATATCAGCAAAATCTATGTGCGCGCTCGCAGTGATGATACGCAGTCAATGATTCCGCTCGATTCGGTGGTGACCACTGAGTTCAGCAGCGGGCCAGACCCGGTGACTCATTTCAACGGCTTCAATTCAGCCCTCGTACTCGGAAGCGCTGCACCCGGCTATAGCTCAGGACAAGCACTGGAAGCATTGGAGCAAGTAGCCCATGAAATCCTGGAGCCGAAAGGCTACACACTCGATTGGAGCGGCATCTCCTTCCAGGAGCGTAAGGTCGGCGGGCAAGCCGTGCTGGTATTTTTATTCGCCTTGCTCATGGTTTTCCTGGTGCTGGCGGCCTTATATGAAAGCTGGTCCATTCCGTTTGCAGTTATTCTGGCGATCCCCTTTGGTGTCCTGGGAGCCCTGCTGGCTATCTGGACGCGTGACCTAAGTAACGATATCTATTTCCAGATCGGACTCATCACCCTGATTGGGCTTGCCGCCAAGAATGCGATTCTAATCGTCGAGTTTGCCAATCAACGCTATGCAGCAGGTGAACCTTTAGTCGAAGCTGCGCTTGAAGCGGCACGTCTTCGATTCCGGCCTATTATCATGACCTCCATGGCTTTTATCCTGGGTGTGTTTCCACTGGTGATTGCCTCTGGCGCGGGTGCTGCGAGCCGGCATTCCATCGGAACGGGCGTGTTCGGCGGCATGCTGGCCGCTACCTTTCTTGCCATCTTTTTTGTACCGCTCTTTTTTGTGGTGATTAGTAAGATGGCTTACCGTACAAAGCATTCCCCGCCTGCGACCAGCCAAGCTGAAACAGATCAGGTTGAAACACGAGATGCTCCTACTTCAGAAGAAAAATCTGAATAAGGATTGATATCTGATTCCATTTCCAAATCAAAAATGACACGAAGGCGAGCCGCAGACAGTATAAATAATACGGCAAGGTGAAGCCGACAAAGTCAATTTTGATTTAGAGATGGGATGACTTATATTTCCTGACCAAATATGACGCATAGGCGAAGTTGATGAAAATGGCTTTGCACATGATGCGCCGCGCACGCACGGTTATGCACCTGCTGGCCAGAGATGTCATGGCACGCATGACTGGCATGCGCAAGGTGTGTCAACGCGATCGGCGCGCCCTGATCGGAAAGCGATTGCTCACCGTCAGCCTGTTTGCAGTCAATATCAGCGCTGATGTGATTTCCTATAACTGGACAACCTAAAAGAAAGTTAAGTTCTGACATGTATAAATCGGACTCAGGCAACCCGATCAATTCTTGAATCATTATAGTAGATTTCATCAGGTGTAAGACTGTCAAGGCTTTGATGAAATCGTTCTTGATTGTACCATTTCAACTATGTGGATAAATTCTGCTTTATCTCCTTCAGATTATTAAATTTTGGGGTATATAAAAGCTCATACTTAACTGTTCGCCAAAGTTGTTCAACAAAAATGTTGTCATAGTAGCACCCCTTGCCATTTCAATTATTGGTATTGACGAACCTGACTAAGACTCCCATGGGGTGCAATCATCTCTTTGCGTTTTGTAAGACTTAATGATTGAGCTTTCTCACTAAAAAATCGCGTTCTACCGTCAATTGCCCAATAACCCGGTGCAGGTCATCTGTTGTAGGTTGCTCCTTATTAGCGGCAGTATTATTTTTAGAAAATAGCTCGGCAGCTTGCTCAATGAGTTGCCGTTTCCAGGTATTGATCTGCGTGGGATGTACCTTATAACGCGCTGCTAATTGGGGGAGACGTTTTATCACCACGTATCGCCGCCAGCGCCAGTATATTGTATGCGCTTTTTACTCATTGTCATTAAGCTCCTTTTTAATTCTGCCAGAGCTTAACAACCTGTACAGTTTTTGGGTACCACTTCAGTTTCACATTGACGATTGCTAAAGCACATCGGCAACATTCCATTGGTAGATTTGGAAAGGGCATGTTATCGTTTGAAAGAAGAGCCAGACATTGCAGTTTGACTCAAATTATAGATTCTCTGGAAGACTCGGAGTAGTTCCAGGAATTTAAGCTTGAAGCTAACCATTGAGAATTTCTAAATGACTAAACTTTTAATTTCTACAAACACTATCCCAGAAGAATGGGATGAGACTACTTATCTTTGCAACAATCCTGATGTTGTTAAAGCTATACAACTAGGCATATTCAGCTCCGGTTATGATCATTTTAAGAAACATGGTTACTACGAGAAACGAAGTGCTGCTTCATATACACAAAATGTTGTTAGCCAGAAATTTCATTTTATTGAAGATTATCGAAACTTAGTAAGAAATTTAATGGAGCAGTATCCACTGGATGAGGCTATGTCACGTGCTATCGGGGGAAACTTTGTTGCATGGGGTCAAATCGAAAGACAATTGCTCATTCACTTTGGTCTGTTGCCAAATCATACACTTATTGATATCGGCTGTGGTTCGGGGCGTTTGGCAAAAGCTATGATTCCTTATTTAAAAAATGGAACATATTTAGGAACCGATATTGTTGATGAGTTGCTCGATTACGCAAAAAAAGATTGCCCTTTTAATTGGCAATTTCAGAATGTTGAGAATATCTCTATTCCTTACCCCAGTAAATGTGCAGACTTTTGTGTTTTCTTCTCAGTATTTACGCATTTACTTCCCGAAGAAATCTACTGTTATTTAATTGAAGCTCAAAGGGTTATCAAAGATGATGGCATGATAATTTTTTCATTCTTGGAATATTCCCAAAATTGGGATGTTTTCGAAGCTACTTACTCTAATATTCTTTCTGGTAAATCTAATGTTCATTTGAATACATTTATTGGCCGCGATGCCATCGAATGCTGGGCAGATCGGTTAGGTTTGTCAATCGAGTCAATTACTGCAGGAAATAAGCCATTTATCTTATTACCTCAGCCAGTTAGTCTTGATGATGGTAGAGTAATTGAAGGGTTACAAGCATTTGGTCAGTCTGTGTGTGCACTGAAAAAATCCTCGGCAGCTACGTTCCCCAAAGCTATTTCTCCTATAGCTACTCCTCCTAAATTTACTTCTCCTGAAGTAACGAAAGTACCAGCAATACCGGCCAGTCTGTCAGAACAACTGCGCATAATAGGTAATGCTCAAGATACCGCTTTTCTTTACGTTTTTGAAAGTTGTGAGGCATCAACCATTCAGGAAGATATGGTCTATTTAAGTCATGTCGGCAAGAATGGCGAAGCTGGCTATATTACTCTTGCAAATGGTAACCCTAAAGCTGTATCCAGTGGGGCAACGGGTGGTTACAGTATCCGCCTTCCTCATCAAATCGAAACTGCTGCCAGCGGTCATCGTATCACTGTCAGTGTCATTGCCCGTGCTGCCAGTAGAGATCAATCGAGCTTTGCTGTAGCCTACTCAACCAATGAGGTTGGTAATTCCGGCTGGCGCTGGTTCAATGCAGGGCCAGAATGGTCAATTTATACCATGGAGTACAATGTGCCCGTCATGAAAGAAGGCCGTGGCGATTTTGTAGGCGTTTTACCTGACAGGGAAGGTAATCCAGGTACCGAATTTTATTGTTTGGCTATAACTATCTCCTGAGAAGATTATTTGCTATTACCTGGCGTGCAATCTGGGCCCGTGCCGCATCACCATAAACAATATTCAGCCGGGTCGGTGGATACTGAAATGAACCCGAACAGGTCAATTTGCCGAGATGCTGAAAAAGTAATGACCCTGCCGTGCTATTATGCCAAGCCGATGAAATCGCGCTGATGGTTGCCTATCTTGCCAGCCCTGAGTCCGGTTTTGTGATCGAACATAAATGGGCTCAGACCAAACCGTTGAGATGCTTTTCAAATCTTATATATTTTGCTCATTCTTAACTGGTTAAGCTATAGCTTCTTTCGCAGAAGAGCATCTCTCCGGACCACTGCAAAGTGGGAGATTTCGAAAAGCCTTTGTGGTGATGGTTGTGCCTGGAGCACTGGGCTTAACCTGACTATTTCATCAGATGGAGCTAGTGGAATAGTCAGGCTAAACAATGAGTTTACTTGGTTCTGCTGTTGGTGAGAACGTATTCAGCCAAACGATCTGCTGGCTCACCCTGGATGTTAGGGAAGGCAGTCATGCCCATACTGCCTGTTTGTACTTTTTTGATGATGGCGTCTTTATTTGCCATGGCAGGGTCCAGCACCAACACACTCCCATCCGTATTGGGTTTGTGGCATTTAGTACAGTTCATGCTGAATATCTCCTCACCACTGGCGGTCGCCGCGGGTGTGTAATTATCAGTCTTGGTACAACCCATCAAACTTGCCAATCCTATGGTTGCTAAGAGTAAAGTTATTTTTTTCATGGTTAGGCTCCGACTCCTTCCTCAAAATAATTAATTCGAAAGATACGCTGTAATCGAGTAAAGGTGAACATTACCTGTTGGCATTCATGCTGGTCAAGGAGAATATTATTTTTTAATAACTAGTTCCCTACGGTTTTAGGGTTGAAGATACTTTATTAACCATACTTCATCCCACCAGCACGCTACCAGCCTGCCACGTTTGTCTTGTTGGTTAAACAGCGTTTTCCCTATTTGGATGGCATCTTTTTCACGAGATGGGTTCCTCCGCAATACTGTACCCTATCCTTAATCATTGCCTAGGGTGTTCGGTCAGATTCCCCGCCCAAGAAGATGGCTCGCGATTCCAACTTAAGTTGGGATCGCGGCTAAAACGGTGGGTTTCTTTGGGGCTAAAATGAAACCATAAGTCCATGTCAAAACGGGTTAACGTAATGCTGGGAATCAGATCCGTATTGATTTCAATCAAATTAAAAGAATTTGGAGCTCCAGCTCGAGTTCGCGATGAAAGACAAGTACCCGCCACAGAAAGAATCATTTTCCGCTGAATATGAGGATAGCGATCCTCAGATAAGCTGACATAGGGATCATGAATATGACCGGAAACAATCATATCTACCTTATGGCGCTCAAAAAGAGCAATAGCATGATTACGACTCTTAAGTAAATTTTTGTCATCAACATGTTTAGCGCAGTCCATAGGGTGATGAAATGCGACGATGCGTACTTTACAGTAAGAATAATTTTCCTGAAACTGCTTTTCAAGGTAGGAATTTTGAAAGTCACCTTGTATGTGCCGCCAACGGCTGGTTGAATTTAAGCATGTGATACAGAGGTCCTCCAAAACAATATGTTGTTCCAGTTTTTGTTTAAAGATGTTTTTATATCCTTTGTAGGGATGAAAAATGCGCGCATAAATATTTCCGAGAGATATATCGTGATTGCCAGGCACGGCAATTACAGCCGCTGGTCCAAGCTGATCAACGAAATCTTTGGCGGCTTTAAATTGATTAGCCCGTGCTCGTTGAGTGATATCACCTGTCAGAAGAATTAAGGTTGGTTGAATTTTCTTTAAAATGTTAAGTAACCCATCTACCACATCTAGACGTGTTGTCCCGAAATGAGGATCGGAAAGATGAGCTATTCGTAATAAACTCATTTTAAAGCTCACCAGTCAATGATGTGTCGGCCGGTAAAACCATGTTGAGAGCTCCCGGCAGAGCATTGATATGAAGAGGTGAATTCATACTCATGATTTCCCCATCCAAGGCAACCAAATTTGATGGCTTACGTGTATGAATAGTTAGAGAGTCAACGCAGAAGGATTCGAGGTTTTCTTCATTTTCCAGCGTTTTAAATATTCCTCTAAAAATAATTCTGATAATTTCAGATTTAGTAACCGGTTTCACCATGACAGCCGCTAAAAGATTAACCTTCATACAATGAGCCACATTCAGGGCAAGGTTGCGTAGTTGCAGGGCATTATTACCAATAAAAATCGTAGGGGTATATACCGTAGCAAGCTTATCTCCGGTATGCAAATCTACTTTAAGTAAGCGGTGTTTACTAAAAAAACTAAGGATCGTGGAAATAATAACGACTAATTGATATCGACCAAAACGGCTGGTACTACGTTCGCGATCTTTAATCGCTTTAGCATAGACACCTAAGCTAGCATTAATCAAGAACACTTGCTCATTTATTAAACCTAATCTGACTGGCCGAGGCAGCCCTGTCAGTGCCAGGCGGAATGCCGCCAGATGATCTTCAGGAATATGATGGGCACGTGCGAAGAAATTAAAAGTTCCGCAAGGCACAATGGCAAAGCGTATATTTTTTCCATACGCTGCTTGTGCAACACTACGTATTGTCCCATCACCGCCAGCAGCTATCACAACATCGGAAGTATCCAATGCCTGTTCTACAGCAGTTTGGCTTTTTTGTTCAAGCTCCTCAGGATTATGTATGATATACTCGACAAGCTCATAATTAAGCTCCTCGCAGATGTTTTTAAACTCTTGAGCTAATGTTGAGCCTTTGCCAACTCCTGATTTTGCGTTAATGATAAGATGGGCACGCGGTCTCATAAGTAATTAAAAGATTAATTTAATAACTAATACGAGTAACTATCGTATATTCGAGTTCCAGCTATTTTTAATATCATCCATTCTGACCGAAAAATCAGAAAATTATTTGTGTCGCATTGTTTTAATCCATTTTACTAAATCAAAACTGACTTTGTCGGCTTCATCTTGCTGTATTATTTATACTGTCTGCGGTTCACCTTCGCGTCATTTTTGATGTAAGAATGGATTAACATCAATCAGTTAAAAATACTAAATCTATTCAAAACGCCAGTTATGCAGGGGTCTCTGTTCTGACACGCAGGTAATAGAGAGAGAATGCTCGGCAAGAACAGAAATTAATAAAATATACGCATCGGATAAACGCCGAATTTTCTTTGTATAGAATATAAGACCTCTATTCATCAAATTGTTCACATCAATTGAAAACTTTTGAAAATGAAGTTTCGTTACAACGGAGTTTTGTTAAAACGAAATTCCGTTAAAACGAAGGCTCACTAAAAAATCGCAGCAAATGATCAGAAGCAAAGTAGACGTAACGCAGAAACGACCAAACAAACTTTTAACGCAGTCACATGCCAAGAAAACGGGCAAAGAACAAGCACCGCCCGATACGGCTTTCCGGATTGTGCAATAGATTTATTTCCAATCTTTCCCAATCCCTAAGAAAGCGCAATAAAATTTTACACTATTCAATAATTTAGGAGGACTCTATGTCATTTCACCTATATCGCATCAACGAACTTTATTCGAATTCAGACGGTTCTATTCAATTTATAGAAATGTCAGTGGGTGATTTTAATGCAGAATCATTCTGGAACAATCAGAGTATTTCTGTGACGCAAGGTAGCACAACCAACACTTTCAGCTTTCCTGCCGATCTTCCTAATACCTCTACTGCCAATACGAGCGTACTGATCGCAACACAAGGCTTCGCTAATCTGGGCGTTGCCACGCCAGATTTCATTATTCCTGATGGATTTTTGTTTACCAATGGTAGCGCAACTGTCAATTTTGCCGATGTCGACGCGGTCACTTACAATGCGCTACCACTCGATGGCACGAACTCAATCGACCGCGATGGTGCCATCGCAGTTAACTCACCTAAAAATTTTGCGGGAGAAGCTGGCACAATTGCGGGAGAAGCTGGAACCGTTCAAAGTAATACAATAGTAGGGACCGATGGCGCGGACACGCTTACTGGCACTGACGGGAACGATTTTTTAAACGGTCTTGGCGGAGATGATTCTCTGGATGGTGGAGCCGGTGCGGATACTGCGGTCTACAGCGGCAACAGCTCGGCATTTGACATCAATGCAACTGCATCCGGCTTCAGTGTGAGCGGACCGGAAGGTAATGACACGCTCGTCAACATGGAACGGTTCGATTTCCAGGATAAAAATCTGGCATTTGATCTTGCTCAGGGCCAAGCTGCTGGTAATACGGTGCGCCTCATTGGAGCGGCCTTTGACACACAGAACATTACCCCTGAATTCGTGGCTACCGGCTTACAGCTATTTGATAGTGGCCGATCGATGCTGGAAGTCAGTCAGTTAGCCATCGATACCCCGCAGTTCGCTTCGCTAGCCGGTTCGTCCAGCAATGCCGATTTCGTTAACCTGGTTTACCAAAACGTAGTCGGTGCACCGCCTTCAGCAGAGGAGCGAGATTTCTATGTTGGTTTGTTGCAAGGTGATGGCGGCTCCATGACTCAGGCTGAGCTGTTGGTGTTAGCGGCCAACTCCGCTGTGAATGAGACCAATATCAATCTCGTTGGCTTAAGCCAAAGCGGAGTTGAGTACGCCGGCTAAAGTAGCTGATATCCTGCTTGAGCTACTGATGGAGTGACCCAAAAATATTTTTTAAAATGGACTACAAATTATTGTTCACTGTTTTTACTGCTGTGTTTATTGCTGAATTAGGGGATAAGACTCAATTAGCCACGATGCTATTTGCGGCAGATAAGGACGTAAGCAAAATAACCATATTTTTCGGCGCTTCATTGGCACTGATATTGACTTCGGCCATTGGGGTGTTGCTTGGCGGGTAATTGCCCAGTATATCAGTGCCAAACATCTGCACTATCTTGCCGGGGTAGGATTTATCGGCATTGGGATATGGACATTGTTGAAAGCTTAACCCTGAAATTTGTTAGATAGACATAAATCGGTCTGATTATCTCTTGATAATGAATCCGCCAGCAAAATTCCTGACAGCTGCGCTTTATGCCGGGGTGGCTGCGTCAGTATTATCAACTGTCGCTCAAATCCTGCTGTGGGGGTTATTCTGGGATGCGCTGCCTACGATTTTATATCGCGATGCACGTTTTGCTGCTGCGATCATTCTGGGGCAGAAAGTGTTGCTCCCACCGGCAACCCTGGATTGGCAGGTGATGCTGATCGCGACAGGAATCCACCTTGTCTTATCAATTATCTATGCGATCGCACTGTCCTGGTTGATTCGTCCGCTCGCCTTAAAAGCTTCGTTGATTGTGGGTGGCTTATTTGGTGTGGGCTTATTTATCGTAAATATGTATGGTTTTGTCCATATTTTTCCGTGGTTTGTAGAAACGCGGGACTGGATTACGGTAGCTGCCCATATCGTGTTTGGTTTTTCTGCTGCTGCGGTGTATAAGTTATTAGCCAGGTAATACCATTTCTAAATCAAAAATGACACGAAGGCGAACCGCGGACAGTATAAATAATACGGCAAGGTGAAGCCGACAAAGTCAGTTTTGATTTAGAAATGGAATAAGAACGATATTAGCGGGCTATGTGAGCAACTATGCATGAATTTCATTGGACTGTTCCAGGTTCAGTAATGGATGGGAGAGCAAACGCTCGCTCATAAAATCAAGCAGGACTTTGACGGCTGCGGGTAGATGTTTACGGGTAGGATAAACCAGAAACAATTGATCGGTCTCCACAATATATTGCTCAAGGATATTCACCAATTGACCGGCCAGTACTTCAGCATGACACATAAAGGGTGGCATCAAGGCAATGCCCGCGCCAGCCACTGCAGCATCTTTCATGACACTATAGTGATCTACGCTCAGCTTGCCATGAAGTTGAATCTCAGTGCGGCTATCCGGTACTTTTTTATGAGAGAGACAGCTCGCTTGAATTGTTTGCTGGTGAGTATGACGAAATAGAATGCTTTCATGTTTGGTCAATGTCTGCAATGTATCCGGACGACCATGCTTGCCCAGATAGTAAGGACTGGCGTAAAACCTGAGCGACAGTTCGCCCAGTTTTCTGGCGACCAGACTTGAATCTTCTAATGCGCCTGCACCCATGCGCAGCGCCAGATCAAATCCTTCCTCAATTAAATTGACCAGGCGTGAGGAAAGATCCACCTGCACATGCACGCGCGGGTAAAGCTGCATGAAATCCGCAATCAAGCTACCCATAAAAAACATGCCAAATTCTACCGGCATGGTGATCTTCAAGTGACCTTCAGGTTGCTCATGCATATTTTTGATACGGCACAGCACATCCCCAATTTGCTGCAGCGAAGCATTCGCCTGCTCAAACAGCAGCACACCCGCTTCTGTCAGGTGTAAGCTGCGTGTAGTACGCTGGATCAGGCGAACAGCCAGATCATCTTCCAGCCGTTGAACGGCTCGACTGACTGACGCTTTGGGCTGATTCAATTTGCGTGCAGCGACGCTGAAACCGCCTGCGCGGATGACTTCTCTAAATATGATCAAGTCGTTGAGATTAATGTGGGTTAGCAACATTATCCTAAAAACCGCAGTTGACCGCTTGATTGGAGAGTTAAGGACATGATATATAGAGGTATTTTCGAAATTTTCTCATTCACCAAAATGGTGAGGCCGCTACGAGGTGCATCGCATGCCGCTCCAGGCGCGAATGCGGCGTTGCTCTTCGTTGCAGGGGGCTGCCCTGCGGCCTCATCGCGCCTTGCCTCGCACCTTGATCAGCATACGCTCCACCCCGTCCAACTACGGTTTTTAGGATTATTGTTCCATTATTAATAACAGTTTTTCTCATTTTAGTAGACTTATCTGCTATCTGGAACAGTAGTAAAGTATCAACCTGATTATTTACTTCTGGAGGAGCCAACATGTTTCAAGCCATTCACAACACCATAACCCGTTTTTTGACCCAAGCTACCGTAGCCAATATATTATTCCCATTGGCGCGTGTCTTGCTCGCATCTATTTTTGTTATGGCCGGCTATGGCAAGCTGGGTATGGGCTATGAAGGGACAGCCCAGTATATGGCCAGCATGGGAGTGCCCTCCTTGTTATTACCCTTGACTATCGCACTTGAGCTGGGGGGCGGTATAGCATTGATACTCGGCTGGCAAACACGCGCTATAGCGTTGTTGCTCGCTGGATTTTCGATTGTCACCGGCATTATTTTTCATGCAGGCTCAGCCGAGCAGATCCAGCAAATCATGCTGATGAAAAATCTCGGTATAGCAGGGGGCTTGCTGGTGCTTGCTTTAGCCGGTGCGGGGCGTTTGTCATTAGACCGCAAACTGTATGGTGATGGCGTCTAATTTTTTACGTAAAAGGAGATCATCATGTTAGAGATTAGATCTGCAAACGCGCGGGGTATTTCTGACCTTGAGTGGTTATATTCGCAACATACGTTTTCGTTTGGTAGCTATCAGGATTCTGAGCAAATGGGATTTTCCGATTTGCTGGTGATCAATGAGGACCGCGTGCAGCCTGCACGTGGTTTTGCCCCTCATTCACATGACAATATGGAGATTTTTTCCTATGTGCTGGAGGGCGCGCTTGAGCATCGGGATTCGATGGAAACCGCCTCCATCATTCGCCCGGGAGATGTACAGATAATGAGTGCTGGCACGGGGATCACCCATAGTGAAGATAATGCTTCAGCGTATGAGCCAGTCCATTTTCTGCAAATCTGGATAGTTCCTGACCGGCTGGGGGTGAAGCCGCGCTATCAACAACACCATTTTGATCCAGCTAAAAAACGAGGATGTCTGCATTTGATCATTTCACCGCATGGTGAACATCGATCGCTTTCGATCCATCAGGATGTGCGTGTATTTGCAGGGTTATTTGACGGGGATGAACAATTTACCTTGCCGCTGCCAGAAAACCGCTATGCCTATGTGCATGTTGCCCGTGGTCTAATTGAACTGAACAACTACCCTATGGGGGCAGGTGATGGGATGCGGGTGCGAGATGAACGAGAACTTCGGTTTGATCACGGTCAGGCTGCTGAGGTATTGGTCTTCGATTTAAGGCCAAAAGAGCTGCCTTATGAGAGATAATGGTAACCATGATTTAAGCTGAATTTCTCAGCTTAAATCATTTTGAGTGAATGATATTTATGGAGAGCGACAAATCCTTTCCTCGACAGAACCCACAGAAAATTACCTATGAGCATTTGCTTACACTCTGGACTTCTGGTGTACGCGATTATCACACGATGTTGTCAGCCTATTTAACAGCCAATTCAATCTTTGTTGCGGTCATTGGTTTGATGGTATCGCGTGAGTCGTTGGCATTGACATTTACCTTATTGATTATCCTCCTTTCAGTATTTGGCATATTATTGTGCTGGCAAATGGCTATTGTGCTAGGTCGATTTTCTAGACAAAATGCGCTCTGGGAATGGCAGTTAAGGGGAGTGGAACAAGCCCCTGAGTGGAAAAGCCGACAACTGATGAGCGACCTTTATCGGCTGGATGAAATGCGGCTACCGATAGAAGATGCGCGCAATAATCCTCCTATATTTGCACCCAACTGGGCTTTTCGGCAACGTCGTCAATGGTGGGCGCGTCGGGCTATCAGCTTTCCATGGTTCTTCGGCTGTGTTTATGGCTTATTCCTGTTGTGGGCTATAACACAACTGGTGCAACATTTTATCAGCTAGCCCCGATGTTTCGTTTGCCTTGGCACAGCGCATGAAATATCGGAGTTAAACCAGGATTTAATTCCATTTCCTAACCAGAAATGACGCGAAGGCGAGCCGCAGACAGTATCAATCATACGGCAAGATGAAACTGGCAACGTCCGTTCTGGATTAGAAATCAAATAATTTGCTGTCACAATCAGTCACGACATTCATCATCAGTATGATCTGCTATGCAAATGACATCGCAAGCAGGTATCATCACTTCTTTTTTATATTGATTATTATTGTTCATCTTTCTGTTATGGCAACGGATTTTTACCTGGCTGCAAACAGTATAAATACGGCAAAGAAAGACTGATCAAGACAGGCTTGATTGGGAAATGAAGTGAGCCTTCTTTCTTGCGGGTGCTGCCAAGCAAATAACTATTGAAAATTAGTCTTTAGATTACTCCACTCTTCACTTTTTCCTGCAATAGCCGTTATTCCATTTCTAAATAAAACATGACGCGAAGGCGAGCAGCAGGCAGGATAAATCATACGGCAAGGTGAAGCCGACAAAGCCAGTTTTAATTTAGAAATGGAATTAGCTATAACAAAAACAAAACATGAACTAAAGGATCATTGATGAAAGTATCAACCAACTTGTACCTGGGAGGAATTGCGGCAGTTTATATGTTGTGGCTGTGTTGTTGGCTGGTTTTAAGAGACCAGGCTTTCGGGTTGAACTTTTACAACTGGGATCAGGGGTTAGTAACTGCAATAACGGCGCTTGCCGCCTTTGTGGCTGCATGGAAGGTGGTCCGACCTTATGCTGGATTTATGGCTATCCAAGGTATTGGCTTGATCCTGCTGACGATCACTTGGCTGACTTGTGATCCGGGTGGAAGGCATGACTTTCTGCGTTTTGCGCAACCCGGTTTTCCTGATTATTCAGAGATCAGTTATAGTGGATTTATTTTTAGTTGGGTATGTGCCTGGGGTTATCTGGCGATAGAGCTGTGGCATCGCTATCCACCGACAGTGTTGACCAAGACAGTTTTTTCTCTACTATTTTTTGGCTTGGCATTGCTTCTGGCGAGCTTTTATTATCCTCAATATAACTCGAGTCTCAATACTATGGCAGGGCGGCTCGATGCAGTGACTGCGGGACTTGAATTTCTGGTGTTGTTGATCGGTCTGGGATGTATTTTGCTGAAGGCACCGTTTGTCATTAACTGGATGCTGCTGGCGACAACGTTATTGATAGCAAGTGATATGGTCTACAGTGAACAAGAGGTACCGGTAGGGATTGAGGCTGTCTGGATGTTCGGTCAGTTTTTATTATTATCTTCCTATTTACTGCTATCCGAAATCAGGAAAGAACGTCTGGGAAAAACTAATGATCTGCATTTTCACGATGATAAGATCAGGC
This sequence comes from Nitrosomonas communis, assembly GCF_001007935.1. Lineage (NCBI taxonomy): Bacteria > Pseudomonadati > Pseudomonadota > Betaproteobacteria > Nitrosomonadales > Nitrosomonadaceae > Nitrosomonas > Nitrosomonas communis. The sequence continues at coordinate 747,389 of NZ_CP011451.1, read as the reverse complement.
GCTCAAGGTCCGATCTATCAGGAATTCTTATTCTGCTTTCCTTAGGAGGATTGTTGATGATGGTGGTGCTGGGTTTGATTCAGATTCACGTAGTATGGAAAGCTTTTTTTGCGGTTTTGTTTATTGTTGCCCTGGTGGTCAGCGTGGTCTGGTTAACCGATCATTTTGACGATAGCGTACAGTATCTTAAAAAATACACAACGCGCCTGCATCAGAACCGGCTGGAGTATGAAGACTGGCGGACTGAAAGTGGACGAATCTACGCGACATTGCAGTCTACTGGACTGGGTAACTATCTTGATTCACTCAGCCAGTCAGCACGTCTGCTTAAACAGGATGTCATTTTTCTTGGACCGGAGCGGCTTTATCCCGAAGTGGTAAGGAGTGCCGAGCCACGCCAGATAAGCTGTTTTATTGTCATGCCCTTTAGCCTGGAATGGTCTGATGAGGTACACCGTATCTTATCCAGTGTCTGCAAAACGCTAGCTGTTCAGCCGATGCGCGGAGATGATGTGTTTAAGCCTAGCGACATCCTGGTGGATATCTGGCAAAGTATTAACGTCGCCGATTTCGTGATCGCCGATATTTCGGGAAGAAACCCTAATGTGCTTTATGAGCTCGGTATCGCCCACACCCTCGCCAAACCCGTGCTGATCATTTCAAAAAATGCGGATGATATCCCCATCGACCTGAGCACGCGCCGCGTGATCCTTTATGGTCAGAATGGCGCGCGCTGGCATGAAGATCTGGAAGCTAAAGTAACCCTGGCACTCGAGGAAATCATCCAGGCTTATTCTTTATCTCATTTCTAACTCAAAACTGATCATCCTCTGTATCGTCTGCAGTGCAACTTGTAGGGTGCAATAAGCGCAGCGCATTGCACCGGATAGTAAAGTGAGGCGCACCGGCGAATGCTCGCTGGTTATTGCCTCGACGCAGGTTGCACGAGGTGGATTCTAAAAAACCACCAGGTTTTCCCGGGCAGTTTAGATGGCAGGGTGTATAGCTGGTATAGCAGATCCCATATAAAATGATTTAAATTTCATAAGCGGCAAAGAGCTGCTCGATGGAACAACCTTCCTTTTTTCTGATGGCTTTGGCCTGAGCCCATTTGGGTTCAATGTCATTTAAGTCAGGGGAATAAGGCGGTAGGTATTCAAGTGTATGCCCGGCATTGGCAATGGCGGTTTGGATATCCTGCCGTTTATGAAAGGTTGCGTTGTCCATGACAATCACGCAAGCGGGCAAAAGTTTAGGCAACAGGTCCTGCGTTATCCACGCATAGAAAATGTCAGCGGTGATATTGGCGATGAACAGACTTATGGTCAGCAGCGTCTTTCCGATGAGAGCGCCAATCACATTGGTTCGACCTCGTGCATGCCAGTTTTTTACGCCATGGACGCGCTCACCCACTGGCGCATAGCCATGCGTGCGTGGCATGTCGTGCGCAAAGCCGCTTTCATCAAGGTAGACGATAACGCGGCCTGCTCGCTCATAGTCTTCAATTTTTTGCTGGAAGATACGCCGCTCTTTTTCGCTGGCTTTGGGGTGACACAGGCTTTTTTTTTTATAAGTCACGCCCAGACGCTTTAAAGCATGGTTAATGCCTTGCTTGCTGACACCCAACCGTTTGGCGCGCTCGTACTGATGCGCGTCCGGATAATTCTTGATGTCCTGCGCCAACATTTCCATGTTGATCCTGGTGGCAGGTTTGTTGCGGGTGGTCTTGGGATCGGGAGTTTTGATCCAACGCATCACGCTGGCGACCCCTACACCAAAACGCTTGGCCACTTGCGCGATTGAGAGGTTCTCCTTCTCACGAACGGATAATACTTTACGGCGAAATAATATCGGATAGGTCATCTGTAAATTATAATCAATTTATAGGGGACATGCTATAGGGTGCAATAAGTGTAACGCATTGCACCAGATGGGGAGGTAAGGCACATACGGCGCAATGCCCGCTGGTTATTGCGCCTTACGCGGGGTAAGCTGGGTTAGGGCTTTTTTATAGCTGCTAAAGCGTTGCTGCCAACGCACATCAGGGTGATTTATCATATTATTCTAATTCTTAATAAAAACTGAAATTATAATTTGACATAACGTCATGAAAATAAATGAAATATGTCTAATATTATTTACTTTTCTATTGGGATTTAGAATTATTCCACTAGCTGTTTTTAATCGCTTGAAGAGGGAGCAGGAATAGTTAACGCAATCAGTATGATTATTTGGTATGCTGATTATTATTCACCATTTTATACCGGTATGAGTCAGTATGAGCCACAATCAGAGAAAGCTACCATGAGCCATGACACCTTTAACCTCGATAAGAATCAATTGATCCAACACGCTTTCAATCAGATGGAGCAGCATATCCAGGATGCCGGCTATTCCTTACGCCAGAAACTGGCCTTGACGTGCCGCATTCTGTTCGATAATGGTCATGATTCCGGCCTTGCTGGCCAGATCACGGCACGTATGGAGCAGCCGGGTACTTTTCTGACGCAGCGGCTTGGCCTGGGATTTGACGAGATCAGTGCAGGTAATTTATTGCTGGTTGATGAGAATTTGCAGGTACTGGAAGGGGACGGCATGGCTAATCCTGCCAACCGCTTCCATGCCTGGGTCTACCGCGCGCGCCCTGATGTGCGCTGTATCATTCATACCCATGCGGTGCATACAGCCGCTTTGAGCATGTTGGAAGTACCGTTGCAAATTTCTCATATGGATAATTGCGTACTCTATGAGGATGTGGCTTTCCTCCCTAAATGGCCAGGCGTGCCAGTAGGCAACGAGGAAGGCGAGCTGATTGCCTCCGCATTGGGCAATAAACGGGCTTTATTGCTGGCGCATCATGGCTTATTGGTGGCTTGTGGCAGTATTGAAGAAGCTTGCCTGCTGGCGCTCGCATTTGAGCGGGCAGCGCGTATGCATCTGCTGGCAGCTTCTGCTGGTAAGATTGAGCCAATTGATCCGGAACTCGGGCGTGAAGCACACGATTGGATTTTGCGTGCACAACGCAGTGCCGCTGCATTCGCCTACTATGCGCGCCGCAGCCTGAAACAGCCACACAATGCAGATTGCTTGTGAGAATGATTCGAATTCAATTTACTTCCCTCACACAGCGCTTCGCAATCTGGTTTGCATTGGTCGCGCTACTACCCATAGCTCTGATTGGCTATAGCCTGTTACGGACGTTTGAGAGCGAAATTCACAAGGCAGCTATCCAACAAGTCTCAGCCATCGCTGATAAAAAAGTTGAACAAATTAACGACTACTTAAATGAGCGCATGCTGGATGCCAACGTAATCCAGGCAGCTGAAACGACCTACCGGGCAGTGAATGAGTTTACCAAGGTCTTTAGTCAGTATGGTGTGGATTCTAAAGAGTATCGTGAGATAGATGCTATTCACCGCGGTCACTATAAACGGTTTATCCAGAGAGCAAACTATTATGATGTTTTCCTGATTTCGACGGATGGCTGGATAGTATTCAGCTATGCACATGAATCAGATTTTGCTACCAATTTATTTACGGGCCCCTACCGGCATACAGGGTTGGCTCAAGTATTTCGTCAGGCACTCAATACGCAGACAAGCAGTATCTCGGATTTCGAATATTACGGACCTTCCAAAGGAGAAATTGCGGCTTTCGTTGCAGTTCCTATCATAATTGAAGGCGAGTTAAAGGGGATATTTGCACTGCAGATATATAGTGAACATGTATTTAAAGTGTTAACGAATAATATCGGGCTGGGAAAGAGTGGTGAAACGGTTGTCACGCGTCTTGAAAATGGACATACTGCGCTGGTCATGGCGCCTTTGAGTGACGAGCCGGATGCTGCCTTAAAGCGAACCATTCCGTTGGATAATCCCATTCTGTCGACAACCATTAAACATAGCCTGGCCGGTCGGGCGGGAGCGGGGCTGGCTATCGATTATAGTGGTAATAAGGTGGTGGCGGCCTGGCGTTATATTCCACGTATGAAGTGGGGAATAGTGGTTCAGGTTGATGTGAAAGAAGCTTTTGCAGCTGTTTTTCGGGTACGCATCATTGATCTTGTAATTCTGTGCCTGGCCTTTATCCTTACCACGTTAGGGGCCTTGTTATTCAACCGGCGCGTCGTCATTCCCCTGAAAAAACTCAACCAGGGAGCACAGGCCATTGCATCAGGGGATTTACAACAGCGGGTTCCAAGCGAAGGGTGGGATGAGATAGGGAAATTTGCCGACGCCTTCAATATCATGACTGAACGGTTGAGTAACAGCTATCGTGAGCTGGAAGATCGGGTGGCAGAACGGACAGCCGAACTGGAAAGTGCTAACGCTGAATTAGCCATTAAAGAAGAGGAGATGCGTTCAGTCGTTGAGCACATGGTGGATTGTGTCGTCACGACGGATGAAACAGGCGTTATGCTATCGGTCAATCCCGTGATGGAAAAGTTATTTGGTTATACCTCTGAGGAAGCAGTTGGGCAGAATGTGTCTATTCTGGTGCCTGAACCGGATCGAAGCAAACATTCATTTTATATGGAGCGATATTGTAGGACTGGGCAAGGTCGAGAATATATCGGTCATCATTCTCCCGGATCGCATAGCATTGGTCTTGGGCGTGAAGTAGAAGCCATACACAAAAATGGTGAACGGATTCCTATCTATCTCGCGGTCAGTGAATATTTCGTCGGAAATGAACGCCATTTTACCGGGGTGATGCGTGATATCCGCGAGCATGTAAAAATCATGAAGGATTTAGAGAATGCTCGACTGGAAGCAGAGGAAGCGAATAAGGCTAAATCAGCTTTCCTGGCAGTGATGAGTCACGAGATTCGAACGCCTATGAATGGTGTCATTGGGATGATTGAAGTCTTGCAGCAATCAAGCTTGACCAGCTATCAGATGGAAATGACCAATCTGATCAAAGAATCAGCGTTTACCTTACTCGAAATCATCGAAGATATTCTGGATTTCTCAAAAGTGGAAGCTGGCAAGATAGAAATCGAACTTACCCCTATTCCCTTGGCAGCCGTGGTGGAAAAGGCCTGCAGCATGCTCGAGCATTTGGCAGCGAACCGCGGAGTAGAGCTGACTTTATTTGCCGATCCGACTATCCCTGAGGAGGTACTCGGCGATGCGTTGCGACTACGCCAAGTGCTGATCAATCTGATCAATAATTCAATCAAATTTTCCAGTGGCCAGCAGCGGCCGGGACGAGTGTCCGTTAACGTAAGCATGACCGAGTCAAGTCCCGACCGTGTTCTTATCGCATTTCAGGTAACCGATAATGGTATCGGTATGAATCAAGAGACACTGGATCGTCTGTTTACCCCCTTTAGCCAGGGAGATGTATCGACTACGCGGCGTTTTGGCGGCACTGGCCTGGGACTAACGATTACTCATCATTTGGTGGAATTGATGGGAGGAGAAATCACGGTACAAAGTGTTCTCGGTGAAGGTTCCACTTTTATCGTGCATTTACCCTTTAAGCCTGTACCGGTTAAATCAGCTGACAGGCACGAAAAAGTGTTTAATCTAAAAGGGCTTTCATGTCTGGTGGTCGGTAGCGACGAGGGAATCAGTAACGACCTAGTTGCCTATCTGAAGTTTGCCGGCGCGAAAGTCGAGCGCGTGATTGATCTTGCGACCGCGCGTGAGCGCATCAAGACGCTGCCCCATGGGCAATGGCTACTGGTAATTGATGCAGGTCATGAGGAGCCTCCGGTCGATGATTTGCGGCTGGCTTTCCGCACTCGCATGATGCTGGAGACACAAGAAAAACCTCATTTTGTCATCGTTAAACGCGGGCGGCGTCATCGCGGACGTATCGAGCCAGACGGATCGGTTACGCTAGATGGAAATATTCTCTATCGGCAAGCCTTTCTTCAAGCTGTTGCTGCTGCCGCAGGCAGAGCAAAACTGGAAGAAGAAGTCGCTACGCCGGAAGGGATTAAAAAGGTTACACCCCCCTCCCGTGAGGAAGCCTTGCAACAAGGTAAACTGCTCCTGGTAGCGGAAGATAATGAGATCAACCAGAAAGTGATTCGACAGCAACTGGCTTTGCTGGGGTATACCGCGGATGTGGTACCGGATGGACAGGAGGCCTTAGAGCGCTGGCAAAGCGGAAACTATGCTTTGCTCCTCACTGACCTGCATATGCCGAAGATGGATGGCTATCAGCTTACCCAAGCTATCCGCAGAGCCCAGCAAGGCAAGACGAGTATTCCCATTATTGCGCTAACCGCTAATGCACTCAAAGGTGAAGCCGATAAATGCCGTGCGATCGGCATGAATGATTATCTGAGCAAGCCAGTTCAGCTGCAGCAACTCAAAGCCACGCTGGAGAAATGGATGCCTACACCCGAACCCGAACCCGAACCCGAACCCGAACAAAAGCCTGCTGCACCTGCTGAGCAGGTTGCGGGCGGTCAAGCAGCTAGTTCGGTCGATGTGAGTGTGCTCGAAGCATTGGTGGGGAATGATCCCGCTACCATTCGAGAATTTTTGCAGGATTTTCGTATCAATGCGCGCGAAATTGGCGAGCAATTGCGCAGTGCCGCTGACAAGAACCAATTGGATTTAATTAAAGCTGCCGCACATAAACTCAAATCCTCAGCGCGATCAGTCGGAGCAATACAGCTGGGCGAATGGTGTGCGAAAATAGAGCAAGCTGCCAAAGATCGCAATGAAAAAGAATTAGCCAGTTTGCTGCCTCATTTCGAACAAGAATTGAAAGCAGTCGATACGTATCTGGCGACACTGGATAACAACAATAAAGCTACCCTAAAGAAATAAGGATATTAACCATGAAAATTCATGAATACCAGGCTAAGGAGATTTTACGCCGTTATGAGGTAAAGACACCGGCAGGCATTGCATGCTTCAGCGTGGAGGACGCGGCTGCCGCGGCTGAACAACTAGGAGGGAATAAATGGGTCGTCAAGGCCCAAATCTATGCAGGCGGACGGGGTAAAGGCGGGGGGGTCAAACTAGCGCGGTCATTGGCAGAAGTACGGTTACTGGCGGAAGGGATGTTGAATAAACCGCTCATCACGCCGCAAACGGGCCCAGCCGGACAAGTGGTCCATCGCCTCTATCTCGAGCAAGGGGTCGACATTCAGCACGAATATTATATGGGAATTGTGATCGATCGCGGCCGCCAGCGTGCCTGTCTGATCGCAAGCTCGGAAGGAGGTATGGATATCGAACAAGTGGCTGCAAGCACGCCAGAAAAAATTCATAAAATTCTGATCAACCCCATGACAGGACTCAGTGATGAGGAAGCCAATGACGTGGTGCGTAAAATCGGCATCCCTGCCTCCAGTCAACTGGCAGCCCAAACATTATTGAAAGGGTTATATCAAGCTTTTGACGAGAATGACGCCTCGCTGCTGGAAATTAATCCGCTCATTGTCACGCGTGACGGCCAGGTACTGGCGTTGGATGCAAAAATGAATTTCGATGATAATGCGCTCTTTCGCCATCCCGATATTGTCGCTTTGCGCGATCTGGATGAAGAAGATCCGGCAGAAATTCAAGCGGCCGAGCATGATCTCTCGTATATTCCGCTCGATGGTAACATTGGCTGTCTGGTGAATGGCGCAGGGCTTGCGATGGCCACGATGGATATCATCAAGCTGTATGGCGGTAATCCTGCTAACTTCCTGGATGTGGGCGGTGGCGCGAGTGTCGAAAAAGTAACCGAGGCATTTAAAATCATGCTGCGTAATCCAAACTTGCGCGCTATCCTGGTCAACATCTTTGGCGGCATCATGAAATGCGATGTCATTGCGCAAGGAGTGACCACGGCAGCACGAGAAGTAAAATTAGCGGTGCCATTGATTGTGCGCCTGGAAGGGACCAATGTCGAATTAGGTAAAAAAATTCTGGCAGAATCGGGATTACCGATTATTTCTGCCACGACCATGGCCGATGCTGCCGAGAAAGCAGTCAGTGCCGCTGCATAGGAACAAGGGGAATCTAGAGCATGTCTATCTTGATTAATAAAAATAGCCGAATAATGACCCAAGGCATTACGGGTAAAACAGGACAATTCCATACCCGACTGTGCCGTGAATATGCCAACGGACAACAATGTTTCGTCGCAGGCGTCAATCCCAAAAAGCCGGGTGAACAGTTTGACGGAATCCCCATTTTTGCGACTGTGCAGGAAGCCAAGCAGGCCACGGGGGCGACCGTTTCAGTCATTTATGTGCCGCCTGCCTTTGCTGCGGCAGCGATCGATGAGGCAGTCGAAGCAGAGCTCGACCTGGTGATTTGTATCACGGAAGGCATCCCTGTGCGCGATATGCTGCGTACCCGTTATAAAATGGAAGAGCGCAAAACACGCCTGATTGGACCCAATTGCCCCGGCATCATTACCCCCGATGAGATCAAAATTGGCATCATGCCCGGTTATATCCATCAGAAAGGACGCATTGGGGTGGTGTCACGATCAGGCACGCTGACTTATGAGGCTGTTGCGCAGCTGATGTCACTCGGATTAGGGCAATCCACCTGCGTGGGCATCGGCGGAGATCCGATCAATGGCTTGAAACATCGCGATGTAATGGAACTGTTCAATAATGATGCTGAAACCGATGCGGTATTGATGGTGGGCGAGATCGGTGGAACGGATGAAGAAGACTGCGCGCGCTGGATCAAGGACAACATGAAAAAGCCGGTGGTTGGCTTTATCGCAGGCCTGGCCGCACCGCCCGGCAAACGCATGGGGCATGCCGGTGCCATTATTGCAGGCGGTCAAGGAACGGCGCAGGGAAAAATTGACGTCATGGAGGAATGCGGGATTCGCGTCACCCGCAACCCGGCGGAAATGGGTAAATTACTCAAATCGGTATTGTAACCGCAAAGACACGGCTTTAATTCCATTTCAAAATCAAACATGACGCGAAGGCGAACTGCCGACAGTATCAATATTACGGCAAGATAAAAAAGACCAAATCAGGCCGACAAAGTCAGTTTTGAGTTAGAAATGGCATAAGGTTTGCCGAAGAAATCGTTTGGAGAAAATAAAAAGGAACAACGATGTATCGAATTTCAGCTATATCTTTAATGGCTCTGTTTTTAGTCGGGTTACTGGCGAGCTGTGCTCCGACTCAACCTTTACCATCACCTGGCACGCCTGCAAAACCTGTGCCTGAGGTAGAGCCCACCCCGGCACCAATGAAGCGTCCGGCTGGCCCGTTACCACCGAGTACACGACCCACTTACAATCTAAGCGGTTATCCCCCTGCTACCAAGGAAGGCTATATTGACGGTTGTGAAACCGCGAAAAAAACCCGTTATGGGTTCAAGGATGAGCAACGCTATCGTAATGATGGGCAATACCGCATGGGATGGGATGATGGGTTTGCGATTTGCAAGGGTAAACGTTAATTCAACCTCAAAACTGCTTTAAGTAAAAAAACGATAACACGCAAATTTATTAAGGGTGCCTCTAAAAATTCAGAGTTCTAAACAAGACAAGGCGAGAACAAAAAAATGTTGACGCAGCATATAACTGATATGTAAGGAAACATTTTTTTGTGAACAACGAAGTATTGTGACGAGACGGGGTAAGCAGGCAATCCGCGAAGCGGATGCTCGCAAATATGAATTTTTAGAGGTGCCCTCCAACCTTTTTTAATTGGGATGAAGCCATCCTTGAGCCTGAAGCCTAAATCAAGCGTGATTCTTTCTTTTTTACTGGCGATCACCATCTTATGCGCTTTACCTGCATGGTCGGCCGATATGCCACAGGCTGTCCGTCAGGCACTCAAGCGAGCAGGCATTCCCGAGGCGGCGGTCGGCATTTATGTAAAAGAAGTCAGTAGCCAGCAGCCAGTGATTGCAGTTAATTCAGAGACCGCCTTGAACCCGGCTTCTGTGATGAAGCTCGTGACCACCTATGCGGGATTGGAGTTGCTGGGGCCGGCCTACAGCTGGCGAACTGAAATCTATGCATTGGGTAAGGTAGAGGATGGGGTGTTACGAGGCGACCTCGCGCTTAAAGGCTATGGTGATCCCCATCTCAATCTGGAAAATTTCTGGCTATTGGTTCGCCAAATCCGGCAGGCTGGTATCAAAGAAATTACAGGCGATCTACTGCTGGACAACAGCTATTACAATGTGACCATGGGTGACCCTGGTGCTTTTGATGGGGACCGCTATAAAACCTATAACATTTTCCCTGAAGCACTACTGGTCAATTATCGCACCTCAGCATTGCATCTGATACCTCAGGAAGAAAATAATATAGTACGCGTCGTGGCGGATCCTGCTTCAGAATTGCTCGATTTGCAGAATAATCTGAAACTGACTCGCGGTAATTGTGGTGACTGGAGTAATCAACTGCGCGTCGAAGTACGTGAACGGCAAAGTGGTAATGGTCGAACTACCGTTATTCTCAATGGTAACTACGCCATGCAATGTGGTCACAATACTTATTATTTGAGTCTGCATGAAAACCAAGACTATATTCATGATTTATTCAAAAAATTATGGCGACAGCAGGGTGGCTCATTTAATGGTGTCGTGCGCAATGGCGTCGTTCCAAAAGGGACCGCACCACTAAAAGTGTATCATTCGCCACCGCTTGCGCAAATTATTCGTGGCATTAACAAATTCAGTAACAACGTGGCGGCACGACAGCTCTATTTAGCGCTGGGGGACACGACCATTCCGCCAAATGGGCATACTTCTGTTTCTTTAGCGCAATCCGATCAAACCATCAGACACTGGCTATTAACCAAACGATTAAACTTACCTGAATTAATTCTGGAGAACGGTTCAGGGTTATCACGCACAGAGCGGATCAGTGCCAGTCAAATGGGAGAATTGCTGGTAGCAGCATTCCACAGTCCGGTGATGCCGGAATTTATCTCATCCTTGCCGATAGCCGGGGTGGATGGCACCATGAAAAGCCGTTTTCAAGGAACACTGGTGGCAGGAAGGGCGCATATGAAAACCGGCACGCTCAACGAAGTAGCGACGATTGCGGGTTATTTACTGGATCATAAAAATCGCCGTAATGTAATCGTTTTCTTTGTTAATCATGCGCAAGCAGCTAACGCACGTTCAGCGATGGATGCACTGATTAGATGGGTGTATGAAAGAGCATAACTCTACTTTAGACATTCACCCCCCATCCTTGCCTGCAAGAATGACCGGAAATGAATCAGTCAATCAAATCTCCCTCGGTATTCCTGGCTGCTTGTTCTTGCTGAATCAGCGCTAATAAGGGTACAAACACATCGGCTACTCGATTCAGGCGCTGAACATAAGCCACATGGAAGTCGTGGAAACCCATCGCGTAAGTGGCGATCCGCATACTCATCAATGATGGCGGGTGTACTAGCGAGTGCTATTAGATCTTTGAGAAAAATAGTGATTTGTTGCATAATAACTGCAGTACTTCAATCAGCAATGAGTGTGATTATTTGCTTAGGTATATACTTAAATAATGCCTTCAATACCGTTTGATACTCATAAATTTATTCGCCGCCTACGAGAGGCTGGTATTTCAGAAAAACATGCCGAAGCGATTGCAGAGGCTTTTCGTGAAGCTAATCTCGAGGCTGAAATTGCGACAAAGACAGATCTTCGTGAGCTTGAATATCGACTCATTATCAAGCTTGGAACGATGATCGTTGTAGCAATAGGCGTTGTGGCAACGTTGGTTAAGTTGTTATAGAACGAAAATAGGGACAGACCACAGTTTTCTGTTAAAATTTGTCATTGTAAATAACTGATAAAAACTATTTTATGCCCCGACGTGCTCGCCTTACCTTAGCAAATGTTCCTCTTCACCTTATCCAACGCGGTAACAATCGCCAAGCCTGCTTTTTCGCCGAAGAGGACTATCGCTCTTATCTGGAATGGTTAACCGAATATGCTGGCAAGGCTGGCTGCCAAGTGCATGCTTATGTGCTCATGACCAACCATGTGCATTTGCTGCTCTCCGCTGATCGAACCGAGTCTGCCGGGGAGCTGATGAAAGCGCTTGGTCAGCGTTATGTGCAGTATGTGAATCGCACTTATCAGCGCAGTGGAACCTTGTGGGAGGGACGGTTTCGTTCCTGTCTCATTCAGGAAGAAGACTATTTGCTAGCATGTCAGCGCTATATCGAATTGAATCCGGTGCGAGCAGGTATGGTGGCGCACCCGGCTGAATACCGTTGGTCTAGTTATGGGGTAAACGCGCAGGGGGAGGCCGATGCTCTGGTGAAACCGCACTCGCTTTACGTGGCGCTGGGATTAGATAACGCTGGCAGGCAGATGGCTTACCGCGAACTGTTCCGTGATGAATTGGAGCCGGGTCTGATGGGTGAGATCCGGCGGGCGACTAATGGCAATTTCGTGCTAGGCAATGAACGCTTTGCAGCACAGATATCGGCAGCTGTAGGACGACGAGCAACACCCGGCAAGCCTGGACGGCCACGTAAGATTGAAGAACCAAAATCCAGCAATCTGTTCCTCACATAACTTAAAACCGTGGTCTGTCCCCTATTAGGGTGCCCTTTATTAGTGTTGACTTATCGTCAATCTCAGGTCTGTTGTATGCTTTATATCTACACGCTTCACTTTTGGTAAACCGGCTTTACGCGCATTCCATAGGTCATAAGCTGCTTGTTGTGCTATCCATAAATCAGCACTTCCTCCATTTTCTACCCCTAACCAACATTCGAGTCGTAAGGCCATTTCAGGAGAGATAGCAGCACGGCCATTTATTACACGCGATAAAGTAGCCCGACTCACGTTGAGTTGTTCAGCTGCTTCAGTTACCGATAACCCCAAAGCAGGCAGTACATCTTCTCGCAAGGTTTCACCTGGGTGTGGCGGGTTGTGTATTTTGCTCATGTTTAATTTTTCCTAATGGTAATCTTGATAATTAACTAGCACAGCGTCTTCACCTTCAAAGGTAAAAGTGATTCGCCAATTGCCATTTACTGTCACCGAGTAATGTCCAACGAGGTCACCGCTTAAAGAATGTAATTTCTAACCAGGAATATTCATATCACTTGCATTTTTGGCAAGATCAAGCCTTATCAATTGCCGCCTTAACCGCGCTGCATGATACGGTTGAATGCCAGATAGGTTGCCGGTAGTAAAGAAAGCTACAAGTCCTTTATGGCGAAAAGTTTTTATCATGCTAAATTGTATACCGTGGTGCTACGTGTTACAAAGATTACTTGATAGCACGCAAACCTAAATTAGCTTTATCATTAGTGAAATAGGGGGCAGACTCTGAGGAACCTCCACGAATTACTTCATGGCAACAACGGATTATGCTCAAGCCATAAACCATAAAAGCGGAAACGATCAAGTAGATCGTTCCAGTAAACCCTTTACCGCTCGCGGTGAGCTTGTCGAACCGCTAAATCAAAAATGACGCGAAGGCGAGCCGCAGACAGTATCAATAATACGGCAAGGTGAAGCCGACAAAGTCAGTTTTGATTTAGAAATGGAATTAGGCCGAACGGTACTATTGTAAATGTTATTCTGGACCGATTTACTAGTGTACCAATCACACACAGTGTCAATATACGAAGTCTTTCATTATGACAAACCAGAATTCTGAGCTATTCTTTGGCTCGTTGGAATTACGGAAAAAGCAATGATGAGACGGCAACAAAAACAGATCGCGGATAAATTTGGGTTATATTATTCTACTTTTAGTCTGGTAGTTAAAAAAATAGAGAAAAGCTAGATGGCGAATAGTAAACCTGATCCCACTGTTTCTTGCCTAATATTGCGCTCTATCCGGCCCGCTCCTGTAAGCTCTATGGATATTCTTGAATTTTATGAGGGGCGTAAGCGGGTGGCTTTAGCGTCATGTGTTGGTTGTGACAGCGTGTAAGCCGAGATATTCTGCAAAAGGAAGGAAATCTCTATCAGAAAATAAGAGTGGATATTTTTCTTCGATGCAAAATGTTGCGATGATTGTATCAACAGTTTTCCTTATTGTAATGCCTCGTTTCCGCAAATGCCGGAAATTGTCGACCGATTTAATCGCGATTTCCATGTTAAGCATATTAAAAATACTTAATGATGTAAGCAACTGTTTCGCGGTCTCGTAATCTTTGTCGATGCGGAAGCCTTGAAGTACTTCAATCAAAATAAGATCGCCTATACCCAACGGCTCAACACCAAGTAGCATATCGAGCTTGCTTGTTTGCGGCGTATCCAGGCCATTGAAGTAGTCGATCCAGACACTGGAATCTATAAGAATCATCTTGTGGTTCGCATCTCTTCAAGGTTGCCTTCCCACTTTAGCTTGCCCTTGTATGCTTTAATGCTTTCTTGTTTTTTTAGATTAATCAGAATCTTAAGCGCGAGTTCAACAACTTCTCGCTTGGTTTTGAGTCCTGTAATTTTGAGGGCATCTTCCATAAGTTTGTCATCAATAACTATGTTCGTTCTCATTAGGAGGAAGCTCCGGTGTGTATAATAAAATCTGTCTATACACATTGTAGTGCGAATCCAGAGTACAGACAAGAGGCACATTCTTATTCCATTTCTAAATCAAAAATGACGCGAAGGCGAGCCGCAGACAGTATAAATAATACGACAAGGTGAAGCCGACAATGTCAGTTTTGATTTAGAAATGGAATTAGACAAGCATTGAGGAAAATAGGGGAATAGGTCACGGTTTCCTAATAGGGAGCAGACCACGGTTTTCAATTAGAGTTAGTCATTCGCAATAACTGATAGGAGCCCTTTTATGCCCCGACGTGCTCGCCTTACCTTACCAAATGTTCCTCTTCACCTTATCCAACGCGGTAACAATCGCCAAGCCTGCTTTTTCGCCGAAGAGGACTATCGCCTTTATCTAGATTGGTTAACCGAATACGCTAGCAAGACTGGCTGCAATATGCATACTTAGGTGCTTATGACCAACCATGTCCATTTGCTGCTCTCCGCTGATCGAACCGAGTCTGCCGGGGAGCTGATGAAAGCGCTCGGTCAGCGTTATGTGCAGTATGTGAATCGCACTTATCAGCGCAGCGGAACCTTGTGGGAGGGACGGTTTCGTTCCTGTCTCATTCAGGAAGAAGACTATTTATTAGCGTGTCAGCGCTATATCGAATTGAATCCGGTGCGAGCAGGTATGGTGGCGCACCCGGCTGAATACCGTTGGTCTAGTTATGGGGTAAACGCGCAGGGGGAGGCCAATGCACTGGTGAAACCGCACTCGCTTTACGTGGCGCTGGGATTAGATAACGCTGG
This sequence comes from Nitrosomonas communis, assembly GCF_001007935.1. Taxonomy (NCBI): domain Bacteria; kingdom Pseudomonadati; phylum Pseudomonadota; class Betaproteobacteria; order Nitrosomonadales; family Nitrosomonadaceae; genus Nitrosomonas; species Nitrosomonas communis. Next base: position 732,165 of record NZ_CP011451.1, on the reverse strand, counting down.
CAGACAGATGGCTTACCGCGAACTGTTCCGCGATGAATTGGAGTCGAGTCTGGTGGATGACATCCGGCGGGCGACGAATGGCAATTTCGCGCTAGGTAATGAGCGCTTGGATGGCTGGGGGCTATCGCGCACAGAGCGGATCAGTGCCAGTCAAATGGGCGAACTGCTAATAGCTGCATTCCACAGCCCGGTGATGCCGGAATTCATCTCATCTTTACCGATAGCGGGGGTGGATGGAACCATGAAAAGCCGTTTCAAAGAAACACTGGTCGCAGGAAGGGCGCATATGAAAACCGGCACGCTCAACGAAGTAGCGACGATTGCAGGTTATTTACTGGATCATAAAACTCGCCGTAATGTGGTCGTTTTCTTTATTAATCATGCGCAAGCAGCTAACGCACGTACAGCGTTGGATACGCTGATTAGATGGGTGTATGAGAGAGCATAATTAATTCCATTTCCAAATCAAAAATGACGCGAAGGCGAGCCGAAGACAGTATAAATAATACGGCAAGGTGAAGCCGACAATGTCAGTTTTGATTTAGAAATGGAATAACGTGAGTTCGACATAAGGGTCGCAACAAATCACGGTGGAAGAGATTGAGTGCGCTTAATAATAAGGAAGGTTTCTTTTTCGCGCGGAACGGGTAATTCTAATTTTCAATAAGAAAAGCTCTAGACTAACAGATCATGTCTGCTAGTCTAGAGCTTATGTAATTATTCAGAGGCAACTATTTATTGCTCATCGAACAAAATAGCGATTATTCAGCAGCCTCCTTGTCGTAATAAGCAGCCGCATCAAGAAGCGGTTGGGCGTTGCCACCTTGTTGAGCGACAATGGCTGCCGATTCTCTAAGCCGCTCTGCCATTGACTTCGCCTGCTGAGGGTAATTTGAATTCTCCTCTCCCTGTTCCCGCCCTTCTCTTATTCCCTTTCCTTTTTTTAACTTATGCTCCTCCTCTTTCCGTATTTTATTTATTTGCTCCTCGCCCTCATCCTTATTATGTCCCGGTGCGGTATCAGATTTGCCCGGGTTATCAGGTTTTTGCCCTTGGGCAGCATATGTTGATATTGGTATCACTGTGCCTATCGTCATAGCTATGGCGACAATCAGCATAGTAAAGACAGTTCTCAACGAGTGAATGTAGTGTTTCATTTGATTATCCTCTTGATTGTAAATTTTTTTCTATAAAATTACCGAAGTAGCAGTTGCTTATTGCGTCAGGCCCCGGTTGACCGTGAACACTGTTGGTGTCGTGGTTAAGCTAACTACGCGGACATGCTGGCCGCCATAGGTTCCTCCACCCATAATCCCCGTGACCTCTAGAGTTACACCTTTGTCTGCTGATAAGGTGACTTGATTGGTGGTCCGATCCCACTTCGATTGAATAGCCGTAGTCTTCGCGTCGAGTCTCTGTCTTGTCTTATCGCCAATATGCCAATACGGCAAATTCAAGACCGGTAATTTAAACAATCGCTCGTAGGCTGCAAAGACAGCGTTTAGCCAATCAAATATCAGCGTATTGCCGTTTGCATAATTGGTTGCATTCGATTGATGGAAAAAATGAGGCCATTTATTAAAGGTCAACATATGGCGTACCGCGTTGTCGGCTTCAGCTGCGAGAATTTCTGCATAATTGCGGGGAGTGCAGATCGCTCCGGGTGTTGTGCAGGGATCCTGGCCGGCATTGACAAATCGATCGTGAAACATATAGTTGTACTCATCAACTAGTTGATCCGGATTAATGACATTAACAAACACATTGGTTGGCCAGCGCGGCAGCATAATGCGATTAGAAGACGCACTGCCATCATCGTACTGAGTGATAAATTGCTCAATGTTTTGCGCTCGCTGTGATGAGTCGGAAGCCAGATATCTCACATTGGTAATGGCAGCGGCTCGTAGGAATAGCGGATTGGCACCACCCTGATCAAACGCTACATCGTCATCCTGAACATTGGCCATATCTGTGTGCAGCAAAGGATCATCGGTGCATTTGCGATCTTTCAGGCCAGCGTGATTACCCGTTAGCAGGACCCGGTCATTGTTCGCTTGATCAGGCAGTCCTAGAAGCCCCCATACCGTGCGGTTCTTGGTAATTTCTGCCTGGATAGGTGCCACGGTAGTAAAAGTTTCATAATCACACGGGGCATTTGCCGGAGTTGGCGCTTTATCCATGTCTGCATGCGTAAAAGTGTGATTGATGTAACGGAACGCATCTTTGTTGGCAATTACTGCCGCTACCAAATCTTCCGTCAGATTTGCAACCAGTGTCGTTGCTTCCGGATCAACCACAGCCCCGGATCCATTGAATGGAAAATCGAGTTGGAAAGCGCTGCCCGCCGTGGGATGTGCAGCCCGAAAAGCAGTTTGCTTGCCCACGAGATTGCTGATATCGCCGCTGTTCAAGCGATAGGTTTGCAACGGATTATCCGCCTTAAGGCTGGGATCCCATAGCGTATTCGCTAAGAATAAATCATCCAAATGGGCTGCCATATAAACACGACGTGCTCCCACAAACACTCCTTGCGTCGCCCAGCTGATAAACTCGTAGGCTAGTACCTTTGAGTGAATGAGGAACGAAGCATGGGTAATGGTCGAGATCATCACCTCGCGTAATGGCGTGGTCTGATTAGGCAGTTTGTATTGAACGATCGATAACAGCGACTCTCCATTGGTAGTTTGCAGCAACGGAATAACACTCGGAATAGTACCGTCGCGGGGCCCAGCACCATTATTGCGTGGAGTGGCTGCAAAGGCAAAGTCGGTAATCGGCAGCGGATTTGCCAGGTTTACAGATTCAAGTACCTCTTTTTGATAGGTAGCGGGTATTGACCATTGCGTATTGTAGCTAGCTGCACTCGATGAAAAAACCAGACCATAATCCAGGTAGATTCCGAATGGTGCATTGGGGTCAAAATAAGTAGCAGGCCAACCCGATAAGACTGCTTCACGGACCTTAAAGTCCTTTTCGTAATTGTGCAGAATGTCCCACTCTGCCGGTGTGAAGTTGGGAGTCAAATCAGAGAGGGTCAGGATAATGCCATTGTAGCTACCTACACAACCTGCATCCAGGGAGTTGCAAGCTACGCCATTCAAAGAGGCGAGCATATCTGCAGTTAAATCCTGGGTGTTAGCATTTAATACATCATAGGGTACGCCTATTTCATCCAGAACAGGCTTGATGTAGTTGAATCCCAGATCTTGCGTTTCATCTCCTGTGGAAATCACCAATACTTTCAATTTAACCGCATTATCGGCAAATGCAGGTGGCGCTATCATGAATGCCAGCCACATGGCCACTGTGACAAGCAGACCACCTGTTAATCTCCAATTCATTTTCATAAACATCTCCTCTCAACTCGTATAAAAATCTCATAAAATTAAACTATTTTAGTTTATGCAATTTATTCTCACCTTCATTCCCTATGAAAAATAACATAAGCATAAAATATATTAAATAATTAGCATAATCCATGCCAATCTTCATAATTGTTAAATAATCAATATATTGCGAATAAAAAAAGCATATAGCCAAATTGAAGTGTAAAATCTTTCGACAGAATTTTGCCTTGATTAGAAAGTAATCACATTATTTATACGTCATATAAAATCGATTCTTTAGATACTAAGTTAGTCCGGATCGCGGAGGTAAAGAAGAGTAAGGACGCGTGCATAAATGCATTGGCTGCGCAGCGAAGGATACTACTTATTCAAAATGTAAAATTATTCGACATAATTTGATTTTCATAATACAGTTTTTAGACGAAGGCTTTGAATTTGAATATACTGACTTATACTTATTTAACTTGGGTGTAGACGATTTTAATCGTCTACACCCAAGCTGGGCTAACCTACTTACTTTCAGCAGCTGGAAGTTTAATTACAACTGAATTGTTATAAAAAGGAGAAACATGAGATTTATTCGAATGCACGGTGCATTCCAATTATTGCTGCTGATTGTAGGCATCACTTGTGTGTTTCCAAGCTGGGCGGATAAAACAAATGGAATATTTTCAGCACAGCAATCATGCCCAGCTTATGTATCTAAAAATAAACTGACTAACCCGGGCCATGCCGAGCTTAAGGTAGGGGAGCATTACCAGACAATTGAGGTAAATCGACCTGATCATCCAAGCTGGTATCGGATTGTCGTCCCGAATGCTTATCCCAAAGAACGTTGGGTCAGCGCTGACTGTGGTCAGTTCCAGGCAGAGGAAGGGGCAGGAACAGAGGCAGAAGCAGGAAGTAAAGCTTGTAACACTGCTGGTAGAGCGGATAGTTATATCCTAGCGCTCTCATGGCAACCTGCATTTTGCGAAATTAAACCACAAAAACCAGAATGCCGGATTACTGACTCTTCTTCTTATCAGGCACGCCATTTTACTTTGCATGGCTTATGGCCCAATCAGCAGCCGTGTGGAGAGCATTATGAATTTTGTGGTGAGGTTCGTGCTAAGAAAGAGAGGTTTTGCGATTACCCGGCTATCAAATTAGACTCGGATTCCCAAACTGCACTGGCAGAAGTCATGCCCAGTGTAAGGGTGGGTTCTTGTTTGGAACGGCACGAGTGGCATAAGCATGGCACATGCCAGACCATTTGGTCTTTGGAGGAATACTTTGATCTGTCTGTGGATTTAACACGCCAGTTTAACGAAGCAGGCATGGCTTATTTCATGAATCGCAAAATCGGCCAGCAAGTACGTACCGAGGATTTCCTTAATCGTCTCGCCGCAGTCCTGGGTCCAGCAGCACGCGAGCGAGTGAAACTGAACTGTGAACGTGGAATGTTAGTGGAAGTGCAGATCAGCCTGGTTGCTGACCTGACGCCAGGCAAAGATTTGGAACAACTGATTGCACAAGCGCCCAAACAAACTTCTTCATCCTGTCAAGAAACATTTTTCGTGGATACTATAGGTTTCAATAATGAATAGCAACTTGTGGTAGGGGATGGGTGAATGATCCGTGACGTGAGCTAATGTAGGTGGTTGAAGCGTTTGCTAATGAATAATAGAAGTTGGACATTATTTATGGCCCTAGACTAACAGAAACGATCTGTTAGTCTAGGGCCTATGTATTTATGCAGGTAATTTTTCCACTGTACGACTCATATTGGGAAAAGGACAGTTTAGCGGTACACAAAATGAAAGCTGCAGAAAGATTTCTGATATTGGGCTCAATTATTGGAATTTCTGGCCGTTATATATAATGTTCAGGAAAATATGTTAGATGAACAGCTGTAACTATACCCGATCAACTTTGCTAAATCGCTAGCTGATTGGGTTGCTCGAACAGATACAGCAGCAGACTTCACTTGACTTATAGTAATAATTAGGTTTTTTTGTGAGTATAACTATAAAATTTTGATTGAGATATTAATATTAGTGAGCACTTAAAAAAATATGACAGAGTAAACAAATTTATTCAGCACATATACAACAAAATTGTCATAATAAGATTCATAATGTCATGCTTGGCACTTAAATTTGTAAACATTAAATGGTATATTTATTCATTTATCTTGCCTGCTCAGGCAAGTATTTTAATCCTTCACAAACAAGCCATAAAGTTTTCATAAGAGTACTGTTGACAATTAGTCAATACTCCAGAAGTTGGGAAGAAAACTTAACGAGTACTATAAGCATAAGACAGACAGAACGCAGCTATAGAAAATGAATTTTACATGTTTTGATGAAGCGACATATCACATAGAGAGGAAAGAAGCGAGTGCTAGGTCAATATAATGATTGGAGCGCAGAGTAGACTAGTTAGCGAAACTTCGTTTTATCGAAACTTCGTTTTCAAAACTCCTCAGCGAAAGATATGATTAATCTTTAGTACTGACTAATACCTACTGATAAAATTATGCAAACATACATTCACCCCGTTATTCTTTCCGGTGGCAGTGGTACTCGGCTATGGCCACTTTCGCGTGCTGCTTACCCCAAACAACTGCTGTCGCTGGTGGATAAAGAAACCATGCTGCAAGCCACGCTTGCTCGAGCAACCAGCTTGCCCCGAACACAAGCCCCAATACTAGTATGTAATTCAGAGCATCGCTTTTTGATCAGAGAGCAATGTGAAGCAATCGACATCACCCCAGCGGCTATTTATCTTGAATCGGTCGGACGCAATACTGCCCCAGCCATTGCACTCGCCGCATTTCATCTTGCTCAGACGGATGAAAACGCCATGATGCTCGTTCTGCCAGCTGATCACGTCATCGATGATCAGGCTGCCTTTGCAGAGGCGGTGAAGACAGCAGCACATGCCGCCCAGCAAGATTACCTTGTCACCTTTGGCGTGGTGCCGCACGCACCTGAGACAGGTTATGGCTACATCAAGGCGGGAGAAGCGATCCCGCTTGCGACACCCACTTCACTTATCCCCTGTCGGGTTCAATCATTTTATGAAAAACCCGATCGTGACACCGCAGAGGCTTATCTGAAGGAAGGCGGCTATAGCTGGAATAGCGGCATGTTCGTGTTTACCGCTAAACGTTATCTGCAAGAATTGCGGCGGCACCGGCCGGATATATTCGCTGCAGTGCAAAAAGCCTGGCAGGAAAGAACAGCAGATATTGGTTTTATCCGCCCCTGTGAGAGCGCATTTTTTGCTTGCCCTTCGGATTCCATTGATTATGCTGTAATGCAAAACACTGAGCAAGCCGCAGTCGTGCCTGCACAATTCGGCTGGAGCGATGTCGGTTCCTGGGATTCACTCTGGGGGATTGCGCCTAAGGACAAAAACGGCAACGTTACCAGTGGAGATGTCTACCTTGCTGATACCAAAAATAGCTACATCCGCACCGAAAATCGCCTGGTTTCCGTGATAGGCCTTGAAGACGTGGTCGTGATCGAAACGGCTGATGCTGTGCTGGTGATGCATAAGAGCAAAGCTCAGCTCATTAAAAATGCTGTGCAGCACTGTAAAACAAACGACCGGAAGGAACACCTGGAACACCCTCGCGTGCATCGGCCTTGGGGCTGGTACGAAGGTATTGATCAAGGAGAGCGCTTTCAGGTCAAGCGCATCATGGTTAAACCAGGAGAAAAACTCTCCCTACAGATGCATCATCATCGTGCAGAACACTGGATTGTGGTCAGTGGCACCGCCAAGGTCACAGTCGATGGCAAGGAAATTCTGCTCACCGAGAACCAATCAACCTATATCTCGCTTGGCCACGTTCATCGGCTGGAAAACCCGGGAAAAATACCCTTGCATTTAATTGAGGTTCAATCCGGTTCATACCTTGGAGAAGATGATATTGTGAGGTTTGAAGACAATTACGGCCGTACCAGCTAATTTTATTTCCATATTAAAAATGACGAGAAGGCGAGCAGAAGACAGGACAAACAATACGGCAAGGGAAGGCTGGCAAAGTAAGCCTTGAGTTAGAATTGAAATAATATAAGTATTTAGAAAAAAGCGTCTAGAGAGCAAATGAAAAGCATCTGTATTACCGGGGCAGTTCAATCCAATTTACAAATCGTTGCTGATATCCTGCATCAAGCCGGCATGAAACAGCCAAAACCGATTAAGAATGACAATTCTGTTGACATAAGATTCTGGCATGAGCAAGTCATGGCCCTGGCAATGGAAGATTTCGGCAATGCGCGATCGATCGCCAATCCTGGCAGACTCTGGGAACAACTCGCGAGCGATATCTTTGTTGCCAATATCAACTCAAGAATATGGGGTTGGTCAAATACCGATAGCACCTGGCTTCTCGACTATTGGCTTAATTTCGAGCCTCACCTTAATTTTATCCTCGTTTGTATCTCGCCACAGCAAATGCTTGCCGGCGCAATGGCGTCTGAAACAGATGCCCTTTCCGTTGAAATGGTGATGAATACCTGGCAGGCATATCATCAGGAATTATTACGTTTTCATCTCCGCAATCCACAACGCAGTCTACTGGTTGATTTTAATGAATGCGTCAGTTATCCGGAAAGTTTAATCGAACGCTGTGCTGAACAATGGAAGCTTCCGCTCACTACCTCATTTGATTCAATCCAGTTCGAGATAACAACTGATTCCTTAGCTATTTATCTGGCTCATCAGTTGTGCCAGGACTACCCTCAAGTCACTAGTTTGCAGCATGAACTTGCAGCTACGCTCACTCACCTCAGTGATGGAGATCAAACTAACAAAACGAGTACGCTCGGACCCACGCAAATTATTGCTGGTTACCGTGCCCTATGCGATCGATCTGCCGAATTGAGACAAATTCAAGCTGTTGAAGAAGAGCTTGCAAATCTCAGGATCAGCTTCGAACAAGCTTTAGCGAGCTATACACAAAAGCAGAAGGATAACGAGGATGTATTTAACGAAGCTACTCGGGAAATTGAATTCCTGCTTCAGCAGTTACGCCAGACGCAGGAGGAACTTGAGGCAGCTTTCGTAAAACATGAATCCCAGCAAGCACAGATCAACTCCTTGACACAGACTAATGCTGCGCTGGGAGCTGAACAGGAAGCGTTGCTGCAGGAAAAAACGGTGATGGCAGCACAGCAGGAAGCACTGAAGCAGGAAGTGACGATGCTTAGCAATATGTGTGAAGAACAAAGATCACTTGTTAAGCAATACTGGAAAGAGATTGAGACACTGACTCAAGAGCGTGATACGCACGTCAACCAAGCAGCGGAGCGACAAGCTCGGATCGACTCTTTGGCTCAAGCGAATGTTGCTCTGAAAATTGATCAAGAAACTCTGCTGAAAGAGAAATCAACGATGCTCGCACAGCAGGAAGAGCTGAAACTAGGAGTAGCAGCGCTAAGTAAGGCGCGTGATGAACAGAATGCGCTTGCGACTCATCGCCAGGAACAGATTGAAGTATTAAAACAAGAGCGTGACAGCTATGCTAACCAAGTAGTAGAGCAGCAAGCACGGATCGAATCTTTGAATCAGGTGAATGCTGCTCTGAAAAATGACAAAGAAGCGCAGATTAAGGAAACATCAACAGTGATGGCACAGTTTTGGGCGCTGAAGCAGGAGGTCGTGACGCTCAATAGACTTCACGATGAACAAAATGCGCTTGCGAATCAACTTCAGTCTCAGATTGAAGCGCTCACTCAAGAGCACACTAGCCATGTAGCCGAAAAACAAGCTCATATTGATTCCTTAACTCAAGCAAATGCGGTTCTGAAAACCGACAATGAAGCACTAGCCCAGCAGAATTCAGCACTTGTATCTCAGCTTGAGCAACTTGATAAAAATCAGACAGAAAATAATGAACTTTTGTTGCTTCAACTCCATCAAGCTCAACTGGAAAGCGAGCAATCCTTTCGACAGCAACAAGAGGAAACACTTGGCCGTCTCCAAATAGCTGAAGCTCGATGGCAACGCTTGTTACAGCGTAATCCTGCTTATCTGGACTATGAAGCCATCGAAATTCTACCCGCTTCCGCTAGTGAAGATAGTGCAATAACATGGCGGCTAACCAATTTCTTTGTTGCAGAGCATTTGCTCCCCAACCTTGAATTCAGAACACCGCTTGAACAAGGTATTGCAGGAATAATATTCACCCGTTCGTCAGAAAGTATTTCTCTCTTTACTCGCTGGCCTGCTTCAGCCAGACAGCATAATGAACTCATTCTTATGCCTGTCGGGGAAAGAATGTCCACTGAAAAGTTCATCGAAACTTCATTTGAACTGACTACTAGTGACTGGGATTTAATCCAAGCCCTTATTGCATTATTAATTGAAAAGCTTGCTTCCCCTGATTTTATTAAGGAATATACTGATATTCAGGCTGAAGCATTCCGCAGCGGACTGGAAAAGTTTATGCAGATTCTTAAGAGGTTTCCGGCAACAGTGCGCTATGATCAAGTTCAACTCAAGAGTGAGCATACTACACTTGGCTATGAACATTTGTGGTTACATTTTGATAATTTTTCATTCCACGGCAAACGCTGGCCTGAATTTGAATTCCGTATTGCCTGCGCGAATGTTGAGCCAAATCAGTTTGGTGCTCATCCCAGGTTGGAATTTCCAGAAGAAGGTGGTCAGGCTCCGTTCAATGCCTGGTTCGTAGAATCATATGATGATTTTGGGACCAAGCTGGAGTTGCGTTTTGCACAACCTGATGCCATGGATATGGCTATCTGGTGGCGCCTGACGGAACACGACCGCATCTTTCTTGCTGCGCTGATCAAACGTTTGCCATTCATCCTTGAAACGGTGCAAATTTCGGGTGGAAAGCTCCAAAGGCCGTGGGCAGAATGGAATAAAATGGCCACCGAGATACAGCGTATCTTTGCAATGCGTACTACTGTATCTCTGGTACCAACGCCAGTACCAACCGCACCGACGCCTGTCGCTACTATCAAAGCTGCGATACCGTCTACGAGTGCTTCATTTCCGGAAGAACCCAAACAAGCCCAGGAATCGCTTTCTGTGGTCAAGACCACCGAGAAATCATCCACTCAAACTGCATCAAAGACGGGCACTAATAAATCTGCTTCGGGTACAAAAAGACGCAGAGTCCAAAAATGATATATCCACCCAATATTAAACAACGACCAACGATCGTTAAAGAGTCACTGAGCTCATTGAGTGTGTTGCAAAAGCTTGCGCCACCGCAAGCGATCATCCATATCGGCGCAGGGGATGGCTATGGGGAAATGCATCAATGGAGACAATGGGGTGTATCCCATGCTCTCCTCATTGACGCGAACGAAGATCGCCTCGAGTGGGCACGACCATTAATTGCCGAGAATTCTGGTTGGCACGCTATGAGTGCAATTCTTTCTGAAATTGAAGGTGAGATTGACTACTACCAGGCAAGCAACCCCGAAGAAGATGGTCTCATTTCTCCGCAGCGCTTGAGCACTCTCTGGCCTAATCTACGTACAACAAATCAAAGTGTTCGTTCTTCTCGGCGTCTTGATCATATCCTGGCTGAAGATATTGGTGGTGCCTTTGGGCAAGCGGACTCGATCTGGGTATTGGTCGATTGCCTTCCTGCTTTGCCCATCCTCAGAGGCGCCGGTGCACACATCGAGCAGTGGAGTGTGCTCAAACTTCGCGTACTGCTTCATCCCGCTGCCGAGATCGAAGAAGAAGCAGCACTGCAAAGTATCGAAACCTATCTTCAGCCGCTAGGTTTCCAGTGTGTCGAAATCACGGAAAGCAACCACCCTGCGATCGGTTACGCACTTTTCGCCCGGAGCTGGAAAACGATATTGCATTCTCGAACTGAAACGCTTGGTAAGGCAAATGCTATTCTATCTGATGAAGTATTGGCACTTGTGAGACAGCAGGAGGCATTGAATCAGGATGTAGCAGCGCTTAGCAAGGCATATGAAGAGCAAGAAGCGTTAGCCGATCTCCACCTGGTGCAGATTGAATCGTTGACACAGGAGCGCAACAGTTATGCCAGCCAAGCAGCGGAGCGACAAGCACAGATCGACACTTTGGGTCAGGAAAATATTGCGCTAAATGCTGATGCGGAAGCATTAGCCCAGGAAAAATCAGTACAGGCCGCACAGTACGAGGCGCTGAAACAGGAGGTGGTAGCGCTAAGCCAAGCACGCGATGAACAAAACGAATTAATCAGTCAGTATGTTGTGCAGATTGAAGCATTAACGCAGGAGTGCGCCAATCATGCCAGCAAAGTAGTGGAGCAACAAGCACAGATTGACACTTTGAGTCAGGCTAATATTAGGTTGAAGGCCGATACAGAAGTATTAGCTCAGGAAAAATCAGCACTGGCCGCACAGTACAATGCGTTGAAGCAGGAAATGGCAGCATTAAGCCAAGCACGTGATGAGCGAAACGAATTAATAGATCAATATCTAGCACAAATCGAAGCATTAATGCAAGAGTGTGATAATCATGCGAGCCAAGCGATGAATTTGCAAGCTCAGATCGATACCTTGACGCAAATTAATATTGCTTTGAAAGCTGATAAGGAGACAATAACTCAGGAAAAATCAGCACTGGCGACTCAGCACGATGCGTTGAAGCAGGAGATGAGCTTGCTTAGCATGGCCCACTATGAGCAAAGTGCGTTAGCGGATCAACGACAGACACAAATCGATGCCTTGACACAAACTAATTCTGCCTTGGATGCTGATAAAAAGACAATAGTCCAGGAGAAAACATTGCTGGCAGCGCAGTGCGAGGCGCTGATACAAGAGCGAGATAGTCATGCCAGCCAAGCTACACAGTTGCAAACACAGATCAATACTTTGACGCAAGACAATAACATTCTGAATGCTGACAAAGAAGCTATTATCCAGGAGAAAACAATATTAGCGAGACAGCAGGATGCGCTGAAACAGGAGATAGTAGCGCTTAGGAAGGCACGCGATGAACAAAGTGCATTAGTAAACCAACGTCAAGAGCAGCTCGAAGTACTGGCACAAGAGCGCAATAGTCATGCCAACCAGGCAACGCAGCTGCAGGCTCAAATCAATACTCTGACGCAAGCTAATATCGCTTTGGAAGCTGATAAAGAAGCCTTGATTAATGAAAAATACACACTGACGACACAGAAAAAGACGCTTAAACAGGAGGTGACAGCTCTCAATAAGGCACGTAACGAACAACGCGCGCTAGCAGATCAACATAAGAAACAAATTGAGACGCTGACCCGGAATAACGTTGCGCTAAAAGCGGATAAAGAAGCACTGATTCAGGAAAGACTGAAATTATCGTCTCAGTATGATGCGCTAAAGCAGGAAGTAGCAAAGCTTAACAGGGTTTGTGATGAACAAAGTGCATTAGCTCATCAGCGTGTGGCGCAAATAGATACCTTGGTCCGAGACCAAGCTGAGCAAACCAAGCTGGTTGCTCAATACAAAACTGAGCTTGAGCAACTTCAATCAAAATTACGGCAATCGAGTGTACGCATTACTCAATTGGAGTCGGAGCTTGCCGAAAACAATACTCGGCAGCATCTAATTAACGAAGAAATGATTAAAGCCGAGGCACAAATCGAGCTCATTAAAGATGTGCTGCTTAGAGAGCCTGGATTGTAGTTATGTTAAAAAGTACCGCTAAATCCACCTTTAATACTTACTTAAAACAATGGTTTGGTAAGCCTACGGCGATAGTTATGATTGACGGAGCCGTAGGGAAAATTACGCCTGAGGCAGAAGGTGCCGAGGAAGTGCACCATTCTGAACATAATTAATCTTCAGTGATGCCAGATTTAAAGGCAATGCAAAAGCGCCCACGTTTAGCCTATATTTCTCCTCTGCCACCGGAACAGAGCGGTATTAGTGATTACAGCGTAGAACTGCTCCCGGAATTGGCTCAGTACTACGAGATCGAGGTTATTGTTATGCAATCAGAAGTGTCGGATGATTGGGTTCGATCCCATTGTCCAATACGTGATGTTGCATGGTTTCGGCAGCATGCTTCTCGCTTCGATCGAGTGTTGTATCACTTTGGCAATTCTCTGTTTCACATTCATATGTTTGACCTGCTTCCTGAATTTCCAGGTGTAGTAGTATTGCATGACTTTTTTCTTTCGGGAGTTGTTGCGCATTTGGATGTCCACGGGTTCAAGCCGTATAGTTGGGCCAGAGCGCTCGCTCATGCGCATGGTTGGCGAGCCCTTCAGGAACGCTACCTGGCAAAAGATCCAGCTGATGTTGTTTGGGCCTATCCCTGCAATTTAGAAATTTTAGAACAAGCCTTGGGAGTGATCATCCATTCGGAATACTCTCGGCGGCTGGCGAAAGAATGGTATGGTGAAGGATTTGAGGATAATTGGGTAAAAATTCCACACCTGCGTGTACCTTTATTAAATATTGACCGGAAAGCTATTCGTTATGCCGCACGGCTAAAGCTTGGGCTAGCAGAAGATGACTTCGTCATCTGTAGTTTCGGATTTCTAGGGCCCCATAAGCTTAATCATAAATTACTATCAGCCTGGCTGGCCTCACCATTGGCAAGTGATTTCCACTGCCGCCTGGTTTTCGTCGGTGAGAATTATGGCGGAGAGTATGGCAATGAATTGGTGCGTACCTGGCACAATAGTCTGTCAGCGGATCGTATTGAGATTACAGGCTGGGCAGAGAAGGAGCTTTATCGAACTTGGCTGGCTGCTGCCGACATAGGCGTTCAATTACGTGATTTATCGCGTGGTGAAACTTCGGGCACAGTGTTAGATTGTATGAATTACGGGTTGGCTACCATCGTCAATGCTCATGGTTCGATGACGGATCTGCCGGTAAATACCGTGTGGATGTTGCCTGATAAGTTTGCCGATGATCAACTTATTGAGGCACTAATAACGCTGTGGCATGATACTAGTTGCCGCAATACTCTGGGGGAACGTGCCAGGGAGGTGATCCGCAGTTTTCATCAGCCAAGGCACTGTGCCGAACTGTATGCTGAGGCTATTGAGGGTTTTTACGATAAAGCATCCTTCTACAATAAGACATCAGCAGAGTTGCCAGCATTAGTTGATGTTGATACCGATCCAAGTTTATCTTCGGATAAATGGCCGTGCCATTCATCCCTATCAGCGAACAATTCTCCCCCTCGACCTCGTCGTAAGCAATTACTGCTGGATATCAGTGAACTCATTCAGAATGATGCAAAAAGCGGTATTCAGCACTTTATCCATGCGCTTCTTATGGAATTCCTGCTTAACCCGCTCGAAGGATGGATGGTTGAACCTGTTTATGCAACGAGAGATACCAATGGCTACTGTTATGCTCACCGATTTACAAGCCAATTTCTGGGGGTTAGTGATAGTTGGGCTGAAGATATGCCGGTTAATGCCCGGGAGGGAGATATATTCCTGGGATTGGATTTGCAATCTGTTGTTGTGTCAGCGCAAAAAGACTATTTGTTAAGTTTGAATCAAAGGGGGATCAAGATTTACTTTGTCGTCTATGACTTATCGCCTATTTTGTTACCGCAAATTTTTTCGGACGATGCCGAGGCGATACATCAATGGGGACTCAAGACTATCCTTTGTTTTGATGGCGCAATATGTATTTCACGTGCTGTGGCTGACCAATTATATGAATGGTTACAGGTCTTCGGCTCGAAGCGCGAGCAACCTTTTGTTTTGAGCTGGCTTCATCAAGGATCAGGTATCGAAGATTCTGTACTTTCTTTAGGCATGTCCACCGATGCGGATCAGGTGGCCGCAGCATTGAAAACATGGCTTTCGCTCCTGTTAGTTGGTACTACTGAATCGCATAGAGGACGAACTCAAACGCCCGCGGCTTTTGAATTACTTCGGGGTGAAGGTAACCATGCCAATTTAGTGATTATCGGGAAACAGGAGGCAATAGTAGAAGCGTCCATAGAAAAACTCCGCATTTACCCTGAGCTTGGCAAACATCTATTCTGGCTTGCAGGTATTAGCGATAAGTATTTAGAAAAGGTCTACGCCAAGAGTGCTTGCCTGATTGAGGTAAAAACGGAGCAGGCTACGCAGCTGGATACGCTTGATCAAGAAATCTTAGCACTTGTCTACTCAGCTACAAAGTCTGGTCAGGAAAAATCAGAGCTGATGGCGCAGCATGAAGCGTCCAAACAAGAAGTAACAACACTTATTAAAGCCCATGATGGGCTAAGAATGTTAGCGGATCAACGTAAGACGCAGATTGACACCCTGACTCAGATCAATCTAGCCCTAAGAGCGGATATAAAAGAATTGATTCAAGAAAAATCAGTATTGATGACAAAGAATAGGGCGCTTAAAAAGGAGGTGGCAATTCTTAACGAAGGGCGTAACAAACAACGCGTGTTAGCAGATCAACACAAAATGGAGGTTGATACCCTTACTCAGAAATATATTGCACTGAAGGCGGGTACAGAAGCGCTGATTCAGGAAAAATTAGCCTTAACGGCACAACACGAAGTGCTGAAACAGGAAATGACGGTGCTAAGTAAAGCATGTGAAGAACAAAATAGGTTAACCCATCAAGGCTGGACGCAGATCGACATCTTGACCCAGACACAAGCTGAGCAAAGCAAAATGATCACTCAACATAAGGCCGAGCTGGAGCAGCTTAAGGATGTTTTACTCCGAGAGCCTGGGCTGTAATCCTGGCATATCCTAACACTATGCTTTCCAATCTTCGCACATTTATTATTCGTTGGCTTAGTAGTCCCACCCAGACCGATAGCACCGCTACGCCAGTGGAAAATACCCAGACAGACACCGAAACTATCCATATGGATGAGCAATCCGGCATTCGTCCTGTCATTCCTTATGATGAAAACCTGCTAGAACGTGCACGCACTCAATGGCAGTTTGGCGACTGGGCTAATCTCGCCAAACTCGATCACGACACTTTGCAACACCATCCGGACCGAGCCAAGCTTGCGTTACTGGCCGCCGCGGGTCACATGCAGCAGGGTGATACTCAGTCCGCTCGTCAATTCACCAGTCTGGCGCAGGAATGGGGATGCAGCAAAAAGATAGTTAGCCAGGTCCTGATTGCCAGCGTGTATAACACGCTAGGCCGTGCCGCTGTCGCTGGCAAGCAGGAGCAACGCGCCATCCAGCATTTCGAGACATCCATTGCCGTCGTAATGCCCCAGTCTGACGTACGGTTGTTGGGTCAGACCCGTATCATCCGCGAAACGGCGAAATTTGGTCTACTGCCCCAAGCTGCACGTTTGATGGATGAAGAATTACAAGCCATGAAGCGCGCTTCTTTCCTTGAAACATCCCATCTGAAGATATTTGAAACTGAACTCGAACTACTACACAATGAGCTTTCGCTTGCGCAACAAAAAATGATTCATTCTTTATCGTCTGAGATCACACCAGCATTCGTGGAAGGCGCTTCCTTATGTCTTGACACCCTCAAGAAAAAATCTATCTCCCAACTTGGGCAGGATCTCTGGGTGCTGGAAAAAACTAAATATAAACGCAACGGTTACTTCGTAGAATTTGGTGCTACTGATGGTGTAATGCTCAGCAATAGTTGGCTGCTGGAAAAAGAATTCGGCTGGCAAGGAATTTGTGCAGAACCCAATCCCAAGTTTTTTCTTCAACTCAAACAAAACCGTCAATGCACAATATCCGATGCGTACATTGGAGGCATAACAGGGAAACAGGTCGAATTTATTCTTGCTGATGCCTATGGTGGTAGCCAGGAATATGCCGATGATGATCAACACGCCGATAAGCGCGCAGCGTATCGTAACATTGGCAGGATGCTCACTTTAACCGCCATCTCACTCAATGATTTTCTAGAGCAACATAATGCCCCGCGTGAAATTGATTATCTGAGTATCGATACGGAGGGCAGCGAATTTGAAATCCTTGAAAATTTTCCATTTGATCGATGGCATATCCGTTTGCTAACAGTCGAGCATAACTTTACACAAAGGCGTGCCGATATTCGTGCTCTGCTGGAACAGCAAGGTTATCGATGTACTGAGCAGCAATGGGATGATTGGTATGAAAAGGTAGAAAAATGAAGAAGGTCACAAAGTTATTCTCCATTAAACGGATAAGGACACGCACCTGAAATCAATAAAGAAGCACAAAATACTAAATATTCATTATCTATTGCCGTAAGTATTGAAATAGTTGAGCGATGTGCTGATAGCCTACTAAATTGAGCAGTAGAACCGATAACTATCTTCCAGCCTTTTAAGGAAGCCAGAGATCAGTAGATGTAAAAGATATTTTTAATATTGACAAGAAGTTTTCATATTGAGTAATTCCTCAGGCTTTGATCGGGCGGAAAGAGTTTTACAGCAGGCCATGGTAAATTGAAGTTTGTCCTGGGATATTAATAACCTGATCTTTCTAAATTCCTGGGTGATCAAGATTTTGAATTAGTGTGGCTATTAAAAGAAGCATGAAGTGATATGCAAGATAATACGTGATTCTCGGAGAAATAAGAAAAAGGTATGGAATATACAAAAAAACTAATCGAGCTTGCGAGTGCGACGGTAACAAGGCAAGAGATTAGCCTAATTATCGAATTAGTGGATCGGGTACTCAAACATAACGAAAGCAATCATATAAGAGACAATATCCTACAACTGATCAAAGCCGACAAGCCTACGATAGCTTTTAAGTCGCTGGCCTTGTACATTAATCGTTGCTCACGCGAACTTTCCCACTGTAGATCGGCAGCTACCCGAGCTCCCTTAGTACGCTCTTTACTGTACCTGCGTGAAAAATTGGCTGCCAAGCTTAGCGCTATGCCGATATATAAGACTCTGGCTCCAGCTGAAGAGCAGGAGAGCGAGAAAAAACTCACGCTTGAGGACGCGATCGTCAAAGCTTATCAGACTTCTGTTGGCCGTACACCCGTATCTGAAGAGATTGAGATATGGAAAAATAATTTTAATAACGGATTACCATTTCATGAGTTTATGCTGCTGATGGGCGCGAGCCAGGAAGCGCAACAACATTCCCAGCGCCGATCAATTCTACCAGATATTAGCGATGGTGAGTTTATCCAGATGGCCTACGAATTAGTATTGAATCGCGGTGCTGCAGCATGGGAAATCGAGCCTTGGATACTCAAGTTGGAAGATGGCAGCATGGATCGTGCAGGATTGCTCGCAAACTTGTTCGAGATTTCATACAATTCTTCTTTAGCGCGAGCCAATTCAGCGCCTCACGATGGGTTATCCTGTTTAATCATGGGAACGGATAAACATGTTACTGTTAATGATTGGCAGCATCGGTCAGAGGAGTTACGCGAGACCCCCCCACAAGAAGCAGACAAACGATATATGAATCGCTTTCATATCAAAGGTGAGCCCCGCATATTGGTGTCAGCGCTGGCGAGTATGTATCGCGGTGGTGACTTTATTGAACAGTTTATGGACAATATCACTAGTCAAGATGGCTTCAACGATTATTTAGAACTCGTAATCGTAGATGCGGAATCACCTGAGAATGAGTATGAAGTCATTAAAAAATATCTTGCACATCACAAAAATATCAATTATATCCGCTGCAATTACCGGATAGGGATTTATGACGCTTGGAATGTTGCGGCAAAAGCTGCTCGCGGCGAATATCTTACAAATACGAATATGGATGATTTTCGCCGTCATGACTCGTTGCAACTACAGGCTGGCGTCCTGGATAATTTGCCTTTCGTTGATGTTGTTTATCAGGATTTATACTACACGTTTGATCCCCGTCTTTCATTTGAAGAGATCAGCGCCTTCGGCTACCAGACTTCATTGCCAGTCATCACATCCCATAACATGATGCGGTACAATTCACCGCATAATGCGCCAATGTGGCGAAAGCGTCTGCACGATGAGCTTGGATATTTTGATACGCATTATAAGTCGGCCGGAGACTATGAATTTTGGATGCGTTGCCTTGCTGCAGGTAAGAAGTTTTATAAAATCAATGATCCAAACGTGATTTATTATCAAAATCCAAAAGGACTATCTACGCGACCAGATAGTCGAGGTGTTGTGGAAAGCATGGAAATAAACAAGAACTATTGCCGCAAACTCATTCCATCTGAGATGGTGATTTCACATGATCAATTCTTGCAAAGACTAAACTCAAAGGAAGCAATCTGGATGGATGTAAATAATTCTAAAGATCGCTATGTATTGGCGCAGCAAGCGCTGCGCAATTTAGCGCGACATCAAAAGTACAAAATGACGAAGGAGTCAAATTATGATCAAGTTGCTTGTTGATGGCGTTTTTTTTCAGCTGAGTAATAGCGGCATCGCTCGTGTGTGGCGTTCAGTTTTAGAGCTTTTAGTTGCAGATGGACGCTTTCAGATATATTTCCTGGATAGAGGAAAAGCTCCTTCAATTTCAGGCATAGAGTACATTCCATTTCCCTCATACTTAGCAACCAACTGTCCTGCAGACTCGCAATTGATACAGGATATCTGCGATTTCTACCAGATTGATGTATTCAGCTCCACCTATTATACGACCCCAATATCTACACCAATGGTATTGATGGTGCATGACATGATCCCGGAATTATTCAATTTTGATTTATCGCATACAGATTGGATGGAAAAAATGACCGCGATCTGCTATGCGCAGCGTTACTTGTGTGTTTCAGAAAACACCCGTAATGATCTGTTAGCCATATACCCCGAGATCCCGCCTGATTTGGTTATTACGGCATATAATGGCTTAGACCATACTGTTTTTCACCAACACGAAATAGGTGCAATTGAAGCATTCAGGAATCAATATGAGCTTGACCGACCTTACTTTTTGTTCGTTGGCTCACGGGTACAACACAATGGTTACAAAAACAGTGGTTTATTCTTCGACGCTTTGGCCAGTATGAAGGAGGTTCAGTTTGATGTGTTTTGCGTTGGCGGTGAGCGTCAGGTTGAACAGGAAATATTAGATAAGTTACCATCTGGGGTACGCTGCAAGCGTGTCGAATTGACCGACGAAGAACTCGCACTTGCCTACGGAGGCGCATTGGCATTGGTTTATCCGTCTCTTTATGAGGGTTTTGGTATGCCTGTAATTGAAGCGATGGCTTCGGGTTGTCCAGTAATCACCACTTCGCATGGTTCTCTAGCAGAAACTGCGGGTGATGCTGCACTGCTCATCAGCGGCATATCGGCTGATGAAATGCGCTCCGCATTGATACAGATCCAGGACCCAAGTATAGGTGACACTTTACGTCAGAAAGGGCTAGTCCATGCCCAAAGATTCCGCTGGGAGGTCATAGCGAACAAGCTTGCTACTATAGCTGAGAATTTGGTTAAAGAATCGCGTGCTGGTGCATATGATAACTTTTTTTTAGAATGGAAACGGTTACGCCAAATCCAAGCTAATGTTGATTACGCTCAATGAGAAAGCCAGGGTAATAATGCATTGATCTGCGGTATCATTGGTCTATAAGGCAGTAATTTGACTCGACTCCTACTAGACAAAGGAAACGGTGGTTAGAGAATTTTTCTGTATGCACATGTATTATCTTTGTAAAAGTTAAAATACTAGACGTAGCTGAGCAAGCGAAATTCATTTCCATGGTATCTGACGGCTCTATTAAGTTTATACTAAACATGTTTTATTTGGTTACGGGTACAGTCACTTTATTATTATATTCAGAAAAACAAATACAATGTGATCTGGATTACCTCATATCCAAAATTAAGGGTTACACGGTTTTGCTCTGTATTATGATTAGCATGAAAAAATTATGATTTCTAACAGATAGATTTTAATACTAATAATATTATCAAGAAAGATTGGTTCCCAATAATTAGCCTTGCCGTAAATAATCGATTTGAAGATTTTAACTGTGTTGTATTGAAAATTCATTCGGCTTACAAGAAGGTGCGGCCGGTTTCATTGTTTTCCAGAAATGGAGTTAGGCAATGTCGCCTATATATATTAATAAGAAACCATTATATGTCTCACTTCTATACCTTAACTTTACCAAGCTGGAATATTAGAATCAAACAAACAGGGCAGGTTACAGGAGGTTTTTTTCGAAGAATTTCTTGGGACTGCAACAGCATTACGAATATGAAGAATAGCTGAGTATAAGTTAAATACCATTATCCAAAAGATCCTCGATCACGTATTGGATTATTTTTATGATAATGGCTTAATGCTGAAAATGTGGTTAGGGATATCAAAAAGATGTATTTTTCATACTCAATTATGGTTCAATATTGCGCTCGGCATATCCGGATATTCTATATGCTATAAGGATTTCGTTGAAGCGGTAGTATTTATTTTTGATGACCTGCCTCAAGAAACTTGCTAACTCAATTTAAAGGTTTATTTGCATGATTGATTACAAAAAAATATTTAATGCTAAATTGGCTCCTTGTGGGAATTTTCAGGACTGCTATGCGTTTTCAATACATAAAGCAGGCAGCTCATTGATGCATAAAATGATAGGTGAGGTGTGTCATTCCGCTGGTATCCCAAGTATTAGTATTCCGGATACTTTATTTAATGAAGGAATATTCGATAAAGATTGGCAAAATGATGAACGCTTACTTGATTTCTTCATACCTGGTAAGATTTTTTATGGTTTTAGATATTTACCGGAAATACTCCTAAATGAATCATTGCGCCTAAGGGAAAAAAAATCCGTACTATTGATTCGCGATCCGAGAGATGCACTTGTTTCTCAATATTTTTCTTTTGGTGGGAAAAATGTTTCACATAAACTTCCCAGCAAAAATCAGGATACTTTCTTGAAGGAAGCGCAGGCTACATCTCACTTGAATATTGATCAATATGTCCTGCAGGCTGCTGAAATTTACCTAGATAAGCTTAACAAATATAAAGAAAATTTGAATTTTGAGAATGTTAAGTTATTCAAATATGAGGAAATTTATTTTGATAAAAGGAAATTCCTAGATAATATATTCGCCCATTTTGGCATACCTGTTGAATCAAGGTTGCTAGATGAGGTTGCTGAAAAAATGATGTTCGTCCGGAAGTGGAAGACGTGGCAAAACATATTCGGAAAGGATCGCCAGGCGATCATGTGGACAAACTAATGCCCGAAACGATCAGCAAGTTGAATACTATTTTTGCCAAAATATGTGCGTGGTATGGTTATGACTTATCTACATAATTCCATAATTGCTGAAATACTATCTTTCGGTATTAATGTGTAGTGAGATACTTAATTATGGATAGTTTCCTAAAGCATTTAACTCTATGTAGTTATGTTGTATTTTTTAGCTTCCTGCTTTTTTGCTTTCAAGTTCAAGCAGATACTGACTTGGGGTCAAGTAGAGTGCAACGCAACACTGATTGGATGTATTCTGGGAAAATCGGACTATCGACGCACTATTTTGCCCAGTCTCCAGACGAACTCGAACAAAGAGCCATTCAACTGAAGATCGACGAAATTGCAAACCAAGCTGCCAACGTGGGAGCAGCTTGGTTTCTTTTTACACTATATCATCAACCTTGGCTGATGATGGCGCCTAATGAAACCTATGATCGTATTCTCGGGATAAATGGTTTTACTTCGACTAGGGATGTGCCTCTTGAGTTATCTAACGCTCTGCGCAAGAAAAATATACGGTTGATGTTATACATCAATTTACGGCTGGATCCGAAATCGCATGTGTCACCCAAAGTTAGGGAAGCAATGGGGGGATGGCCGCCAAATGACAAGCTGGTTCAAAATATTGCCGCCGTTCTTAAGGAATTTTCGCTTCGTTATGAAACAAAAGTTTCTGGCTGGTGGATTGATGGGGTGCAATATTCATCGGAGTGGAGTAAATCACCGCATCGGGAACAATGGTTCAAAGAAATTGCAGATGCACTTAGGGCTGGAAATCCAGATGCACTAGTGGCTTTTAATCCGGGATTAAAAACTATTCGTTATAGCCTACAGAATGACTATATAGCAGGCGAAAGTGTAGATCTGAAACCCATACCGGATGCTCGCTGTATTGATGGTGCGCAATGGCATCTTTGGACATATCTTGGTGGATGTTGGGGTTCTGGCGGGACACGCTATTCCAAAGAGGAACTTGGCGACTATGTTTCGTTGGTTACGTCACGGGGTGGCGCTTTGACGTTTGAAGTTGGTACTATAGGTATAGATGTAGATGAGTGCGTAAGAAAAGAAAGTCAAGTTACAACAAAGAAGGTAAGAAGGATAAAGACACCATACATTGGTTACATCGACCCGGAACAAATTGAGCAGATCAAGGCTTTAAGAAAATATGAACTACCAATTGCATCAGAGTCTTTCTCGATCTGTAGTATGAACTGAGATCATATATAGCAAAACTTAAAACTGACCCTCATATTTCCAACGTTGCGTTACAGGTTGTTCTTTTTTGCAATTGTAAGGTGGAGGGAATCGCCAGTTAGATGCAGGCAATGGCTGATCTACACAATGTGAAAACATCATACAGTTCCAGTTCCTGGGTAGCGGCATCATTTTACTTCTGGAGGTTGGCGAGATAGTAACTCTCATCAGGGGTAGTTTTCGGCGGAATTTCATAAAGTTCGATGTTTTTCTACGTTGAGTTTTAACGCAAACCATCCTGATTCAATATACACTGCATTTAGTAAGAGCGGACAAAAAATTGCTCGGATAGGGGATTTTATTGAGAACTTTAATGAAGAGGCTATTTGCGTGAAGCATTGTGGATAGTATTAATAATTTTATGGTTTAACTATGTTTAAATTGCTAAAGGCAACAAATAAACAGTCGATTATTCATATGTATAGATTTTCAGAAGAGGTGCCATTTCTATTACACTTGAATTTGATCAGCAACCATAGTTACGGACAATTTCCCAATGATTTTAATGGTTTTGCCATAATCAGCTGTTAAATATAATTTTAAAATTGACCAAACTCTTATCGTTCATGGCTTTGAGTGCTTTTATGATTGATCGTAGGCAGTTGAGGGAGAAAGGAGAAAGAATCTATTATAAACAAGCCGGTAATTACGACATAGTCGTTTTAATTTCCATTTAATTCACATACTCAAATTAATTTTATAAGAAATACAAAATGAAAAAAGCTTTAATTACTGGTGTTACTGGTCAGGATGGCTCTTATTTGGCAGGATATCTGCTAGAAAAAGGTTATGAAGTTCATGGTATCAAACGGCGTACTTCGCTTTTTAATACCGATCGAATTGATCATTTGTATCAGGATCCTCATGTCGAAAATCGTCGGTTTGTTCTCCATCATGGAGATTTAACGGACTCTTCAAGTCTGATCCGTATTATCCAGCAGGTGCAGCCGGATGAGATCTACAATCTGGCGGCGCAAAGCCATGTTGGGGTGTCATTTGAGGAACCGGAATATACTGCGAATTCTGATGGGCTGGGTACCCTGCGAATTCTGGAAGCGATTCGCATTCTGGGGCTGGAGAAGAAAACGCGGTTTTATCAGGCATCAACCTCCGAACTTTATGGCCTGGTGCAGGAAATTCCCCAGAAGGAGACTACGCCGTTTTATCCGCGCAGTCCGTATGCGGTGGCTAAGTTATACGCCTACTGGATTACGGTAAATTATCGCGAGGCTTATGGGATGTATGCCTGTAACGGTATTCTGTTTAATCATGAGTCGCCTGTGCGTGGCGAAACATTTGTCACTCGCAAGATTACCCGTGCTTTAGCACGAATCAAGCTTGGTCTGCAGGACTGTTTGTATCTAGGTAATTTGGATGCCAAGCGCGACTGGGGTCACGCGCGGGATTATGTGGAGATGCAGTGGTTGATGTTGCAGCAGAATCAACCGGAGGATTTCGTTATCGCCACGGGTGTGCAGTATAGTGTACGCGATTTTGTAAATGCGGCGGCGGATGTACTTGGGATAAAAATTCGCTGGGAAGGGCAAGGAGTGGGGGAGAAGGGTTATTGGGTTTCTCCCTCGACATCTTCCATGGGGGCAGGGGATGAAAAGCTGATCGTTGCGGTAGATTCTCGTTATTTTCGCCCCACTGAAGTAGAAACTTTATTAGGTGATCCAACCAAGGCAAAAGAGAAGCTGGGTTGGCAGCCGCGCACAAGTTTTGCTCAGCTGGTGTCTGAGATGGTGCGGGAAGACCTGAAGGCCGCAGAGCGGGATGATCTAGTCAAACGTCATGGTTTTGCGGTGTTTGATTATCACGAGTGAGGTAGCGATCAAAGTTTAGCATTGATGGGATTTGACCAGTTGAGTCTTCCATCAATTCAGTTTTTTAGGAGTTTGGTTTTTATGCAAAGAATCTATGTGGCTGGGCATCGGGGTATGGTGGGGTCAGCAATTGTGCGACAGTTGGAGGCGCGAGGGGATTGTGAAGTCATAACACGTACCCATGCGCAACTGGATCTGCGGAGTCAAGCAGATGTGCAGAAATTTTTTCGGAACGAGCGTTTTGATCAGGTGTATCTGGCGGCAGCAAAGGTTGGGGGCATTTATGCCAACAACACCTATCCGGCCGACTTCATCTACGAAAACCTGATGATGGAATGTAACATCATAGATGCCGCTCATCGCACTGGGGTGCAGCAGTTGCTTTTCCTGGGTTCGTCATGCATCTATCCACGAAATGTGCCGCAGCCAATGCGGGAAGATGCGCTTCTTACCGGTATTCTTGAAGCAACCAATGAGCCCTATGCGGTTGCCAAGATTGCTGGTATCAAGCTGTGCGAGAGTTATAATCGGCAATATGGCAGAGATTACCGTTCAGTCATGCCAACTAATCTTTATGGCCAACATGATAATTTTCATCCAGACAATAGCCATGTCATTCCTGCGCTGATGCGGCGATTCCATGAAGCTGTCCAGTCTGGAGTCGAAGAAGTGATCATTTGGGGCAGCGGTACACCTAAGCGAGAGTTTCTACATGTGGATGACATGGCAGCCGCCAGTGTATATGTCATGAACATGGATCAGGATATTTATCGCGCCAACACTCACTCAATGCTATCCCATATTAATGTGGGAACAGGAGTCGATTGCACCATTCGCGAGCTGGCGGAAACGCTGGCGCGTGTCACTGGCTTTAAGGGGCAGTTGGGATTTGATGCTAGTAAACCTGACGGCACGCCACGCAAATTGATGGATGTTACTCGCCTAAAGGCACTAGGTTGGCAGGCAAAAATTGAACTGGAAGAGGGCTTACGTGCAACCTATGCCTGGTTCGTCGCAAATCAAGATCATTACCGACAGGCGTGAAATAAATTACAGCTGACCTTAGTAGTGGTTCCTTCGTATTGTGGTATCAAAAACTTGATTTGTACAAATAAGGGATGGGAAGGCTTTGAGTAAAAGAATTTATTTGGAAGACATTGCCAAAGATTCGGGAGTACGCTTTGGTACTAGTGGCGTACGGGGATTAGTCACAGATATGACTGATCGTGTGTGCTGGGCTTATACGATGGCGTTTCTGCAGGAAGTCGTGCCTGGAGCGAAGCGCGTTGCGGTTGGACACGATCTACGACCGAGTAGTCCTGCGATTATCCAGGCCTGTACAGCGGCAGCTCAGGTGCGAGGTATGGAGGTCATATATGCAGGTGCGTTGCCGACTCCCGCGTTAGCTTATTATGCATTGCAAGAGCAGATACCTGCCATTATGGTTACTGGCAGTCATATTCCTTTTGATCGCAACGGCATTAAGTTTTATACTGAGGAAGGTGAGATCAGCAAAAATCATGAGACTGCCATCACTCAAGCGGTGGTATCCGATATAGGTGTTTATCGCAGCGCCATGAAGCTAATTTCAGTTTCTACTCCACTCGATGTGTATCGCGAGCGCTATCAAAGGTTCTTCCCAGAAAATTTTCTCGGTGGGCAGCGAATTGGTGTTTATGAACATTCCAGCGTGGCGCGGGATTTTTTAACGAAGCTGCTCCAACAGTTTGGCGCTGAAGTGGTTTCTCTTGGGCGTACAAATAGCTTCGTGCCGATAGATACTGAAGCAGTTAGCGAAGAGGAGCAGGTTTTGGGTCGAGAATGGGCAAACACACATCGGTTAGATGCACTGTTATCGACTGATGGTGATGCAGATCGCCCCTTGATTGGCAACGAAACTGGCCGATGGTTGCGTGGAGATGTTGTGGGTTTGCTCTGTGCTCAATACCTCGATGCCCACACAGTGGTGACGCCAGTTAGTAGCACCACGGCTATAGAACGCTGTGGTGCATTTGCTCATGTCATGCGCACTAAAATAGGTTCGCCTTATGTGATCAGTGTCATGCAAACAGCATTAGCTGCTGAGAAGGGTGGTGTGGTTGGATTCGAAGCCAATGGCGGTTTTTTGGTAGGTAATACATTTGAGCGAAATAGTTGCATGCTGGGACCTTTGCCGACCCGTGACGCTGTCTTGCCGATGTTGGCGCTGCTTG
Source organism: Nitrosomonas communis (assembly GCF_001007935.1). NCBI lineage: Bacteria > Pseudomonadati > Pseudomonadota > Betaproteobacteria > Nitrosomonadales > Nitrosomonadaceae > Nitrosomonas > Nitrosomonas communis. The sequence goes on along the minus strand of NZ_CP011451.1, from coordinate 704,425 downwards.
CTCTGGCGCGAGAACAAGACGTACCGCTTTCTGCTTTGTCAGCATCGCTGCCTCAGCGTTTTACCGCAAGTGACCGGATTAAGGAATTCCCTACCGAGCGCAGCCAGGCGCTGATAGCCAACTTGGCAAGTTCTCATCAAGCTATAGTAACAGTACTGGGCGAGGCATGGGGTAATGTAGTCAATCAGGATAAAACGGATGGTTTACGGTTGACATTTGCTTCCGGGCAGATTATTCATCTGCGACCATCGGGTAATGCGCCGGAGCTGAGATGTTACGCTGAAACAGATTCGGAAGAGCAAGCCAAGGAGCTGGTGGGGATGACGCTGGAGCGGGTACGCATCACTGGTGAAATTTGATTATTAAATTTATTTCTCATAAAGACTACACTTCAAGCTTAAGTCTACCGCTTGTGCTATTTTAATGGAATAATGTGAAAATAGAGAAATGAAACTCTTGTAAAAGGAATCTCTATTTTTATAGATAGAGATTTATGATTAATGAAAAAAAATATTCTAAAACTTATCTTAGAGAAGATACCGGAGGTATTCAGTAAGGAGAAAACCTCTTCAGGAATTGCTTCTTCTTTTAAGGTTCTTTCTCCAGCTGTAGCGGAACTATCAGCAAAATCGATCAGTGCGGTAGAACAGCTGTATATAGAGATTGCCCGAGATGCCACTTATCATTACGTTTTTGAAACAGGTAAGGCATTAACTATCCCGACAGGTATGATTTGCTCAAATCATGCTGGTGAGAATGGTGAGGTTGGCTATATTACTCTTGCCAGAGGTAATTCTAAAGCTCTTTCTGGTGGAACCACGGGTGGTTACAGTATTCGCCTTCCTGATCAAGTCGAAGCTGCCACCAGCGGTCATCGTATCACTGTGCGTGTCATTGCCCGTGCTTCCGGTAACGATCAATCGCGCTTTGCCGTAGCCTATTCAACCAATGAGGTTGGCAATTCCGGTTGGCACTGGTTCAACGCGGGATCAGAATGGTCAGTTTACACCATAGAATACGATGTGCCCGTTATGAAAGAAGGCTGTGGCGATTTTATTGGTATACTGCCTGACAGTGAGGAGAATCTGGGAACTGACTTTTGCTATTTTGCTATTACCATAACAAAAAATGTTGGTATTAAAAGAATTCTTCAACAAAAAAATAGCATGAAAACAATAATTGTGAGTAGTAATTGCCAGACCGGTGGAATAGCGGCTGCTTTGCAAGAGATATTTAGTAAGGATAAGATTTTGGCTGTGCCTTACTCAAATCACACTGATGATCAGATACTTGAACATCTGTACAATGCGGATATCTGGATTTCGTCGGATCGATTTGGTATTGCTCAGAAGTGTTTAGTGACTCATCCAAAGTTAGTACTCTACAAAATTCCTCGGTTGCATTTCACCGCTTTTCATCCTGATTTAATTTATACCGTTAAAATATCGACGAATGAAATAATCAAAGGTCCAAGCGACGACTATCATTCAGCAATATGTGTTTGGGCTTTCAAAAATGGACTAGAAGCTGCTGATACCGCTGCTCTTTTCACATTAGCAGTATTTTATGAATTAGGTTATTTCTCTATATGGAAATCAAGCGTTGATAATTTTTCGCAATCATTTAGAAGCTGTAATCTGGATGCGAGCTTATTTCTACCATTCATTGTTCGTCAAGGATTGTTTATGTATTCCATCAATCATCCAAAAGTGTATGTACTGATAAGAATGGCAAAAATTCTTGCCATGAAAATTGGCGCTAATGAATCCATTCTTGAAAAGGATATTAATATTGCCGATGGATTAACTTTCAATGTTTGGCCGGTTTATCCAGAGATTGCAGATTTTTACGCTCTACCCGGCGGTTCTTATGATTGGAAAATTTCTATACAGAAGAAAATCTGCGGATTGAAAGAATACATAGAAAGCTGTTTTAATGTATATAAAGAGCAAGGCCTTGAACGCCATGATATCAAGTTCCATGGACGAGATGAATCGGTATATGATCGCATTTTGGGACCAATTGCAGGAGTAGGAAAATGACTAACCCATATAAAAGATTGGATGATTATTGCTTTTGGTCACGCAGTATGACAACACCTCCTCCCGGGCAAATAGATCCAATGACAAAAAATGCCAGCATAATTGCGACGCACAAAGTCGCTACTATGGGCAGTTGTTTTGCGCAGCACCTGGCTAAGCATATCAGGGCGTCCGGTTTGAATTATTATGTGCCAGAGTCAGCTCCTTTGGGTATGAGTGAGCAGGAAGCTACTCAGAAAAATTATGGTGTATTTTCTGCCCGATACGGTAATGTATACACGGTACGGCAGGCTGTTCAATTATTTGAGCGAGCATTTGAAGGATTCTCGCCCATTGATGGGATATGGGAAAGAAACGGTCGATTTGTCGATGCTTTCCGGCCTCAAATTGAGCCTGATGGTTATGGTTCAGCAGATGAAGTAAAGCGGGATGTTGTCAGTCATCTGAATTGTGTACGGGATGTTTTTACAAAGGCTGATTGGTTCATTTTTACGCTGGGTTTGACAGAAGCCTGGCGTTCCAGACAGGATGGAGCAATTTATCCTACAGCACCTGGTGTGGCTGGTGGAGAATTTGATTTTTCCAAGTATGAGTTTGTTAATTTTACTTGTGACGAAGTTCAAGCGGATCTTTGTCTGCTTATTGAAAAAATTCGGAGCGTGAATCCTGATGTACAGATTCTACTGACAGTTTCACCCGTACCTCTGATCGCGACGTACGAGAATCGGCATGTGTGGGTATCCACTACCTACAGTAAGGCCGCGCTTAGGGTTGCTGCTGATGTAGCTGAACGAAGCTATAAAAATGTGATTTACTTTCCTTCATACGAAATTATAACCTCACCAGCGGCGGGTGGTAGGTATTATGCTGATGATTTGAGGCAAGTGACTGAAATCGGAGTTAAGCATGTGATGAGGATGTTTAGTAAACATTTCTTCCCCAACCAAAGTAATCATTTTGCAACCGAACAAACTTCCGTGCCACTGTTGGCTTCACTGCAGAGTGAGGCAGACGTTGTGTGTGATGAGGAAGTGATTGAGAGAGCCTTGCGAGGAGCAGGCTTTTAAGTGCACATATAAATATAGTTTTACACATTAAATCTTGTCATATTTAGAATTTTAATTTTTAGAGCGCCCTAAAGTTAATTTTTTTATATGATTTTTCAGAACAGTGAGACGTTCGAGATAGCGAGCACCGATAGTTTCCGGGGAAAATAATTCATTCATCTGTTGTTGCCGCTCAATCGAGATGCTTCCCTTGGCATGGCTTTGTTGCACTCGGAATACTTCACGCATGGCTTCTGCTGCGGCAGATATATCCGGTTCTGCCCAGAAATTATCTTGTCCTTCAATATAATCATTTGAATTCGTAGCTTTGAGGTGACAAGGAATTAGTCTTGCCCCAGCAGTACGGCAGAAATCGGTATTGCCGCCGTAGTCACTGGCGATGACTTCCAGACCCAGTAGCAACGCTTCGGCAATACCACGGCCAAACCCTTCGGCGCGATGTAACGAAATAAAGCAATCACATGCTCGATATAGCTCAAGCACTTCAGTTTTGCTGAGCCTGGCATCAAGAATAATCAACCGGTTATCAATTTTTGCAGCAGCAAGGATAGTTTGCCAAGCTGGGTTATGAACATCGGGGCGCATACATTTGATGACAAGACCAACCGAATCTTCGATCAAAGGGAATGCTTGATGAAATGCCTTAATGATGGCTAAAGGATTTTTCCGCTCAATGAAGGAATTGCCATCGAATGAGAATACAAATAATGTTTTATTTTCTGGCAGACTGAAACGGCGGCGTTGAGTGGGTGCCGTGAGATCGATATCCGGAAGCTTTACTGCCGTTGGCATATATAACACTGGCACACTACTGGCGCGTTGTGCTGCTTGCTGAATATGCTGGCTGGAAACCCAGACCTCATCCACAAGGTTGAAGCAGTGTGCCCAATTCGCAGGCCAATCCTGCAACTCCCATGGCCAATAACCTATGATGTAGCGACCGCGAAAAAGTTGGGCTCCACGTTCCATATAAGAGCGTAGGTGTTCCAGTGCAGTCAGGCAAACAAGATTAATGGAATAATGCGGATCATTAGAAACCCATTGCTCGATACTGTGATCTTGTTGGTGAATATTATTGCCGGGCGGGAAGTTGAGAACAGTAAAGGGAATGTTGACAGCTTGAAAAGCGTGCGCAGCCATGCGTACATCTTCACCGATCCCAAGCTCGCCAAATGCATAGCCTATCAGATTGACCCCGAATTCATGGTGGTAGATGGCTGAAGCAGTGTTGTTTATATTTGGCGAGGTCCCAGGCTCTGGTTGAATGAGCAAAGGCAGGGCAGATTCCTGCGGAGCATAATGCTTCAGCCAATGACTAAATCCATTGCGGCCTTGTGTGGTGGTAAGATCAAAAGCAGCTTGCAGATCAGTACGGTATCGGTATATGAGCTGAGCAAAGCGGGTCTGATCGATATCATCATGATCAATCAAAAAACACTTTTGCCATGCAGGAATTTCAGCTATTGTTAGATCGAGTTCACGCCACCCTCCAGCGCACCAGAACCAGCCGAGTGCTGCTAATTGGTCTTTACTGTTTGCCAGACTTGAGTTAACAGCAAGATCTTGACGTGCAGCGATAACTAATTGCATAAAGCGCGAAATACCTCCTGACCATTCGGTAACAGGTAGCTCAGCAGGCAAGGATAAAACTTGCCAGAATGGGGTCAATTCTCTCAATGCGCGGTACTCTCTACGGCCATGAACAACACACCAGGCGAGAAAATGATAACGATTGTCAATTGTGGTGAGTGGGTAAGTTTGCTGCAGATCTTTGTCACGGAGTTGCCAAATCGCCAGATGTAGGGCATAAAAAGGACTGATGCCAGGCACATCCAAACTAGGAATAGGCTGTGCATAAAAATGTTCTGCACTAGTTTGTTGTGGTAAGGTGGCGAACAAAGCTGCCAGGGAAGTAGCTGGAGTTTTTTCTACATCAAGTTGACTTGGCTTAGTTCTTTTCTTTGTAGTTTGAGCGCTATAAGCCTTTGTCATTACAAATATTGTGTAGGGTTTAAATTGGTAAAGATCATTCTGCTAGATGATCGCATTAGCATAATATTATAAAATTATCGTTCGTCCTGAGTGTATCGAAAGCCGATGTTAGTTGCCTACTGGTTTAACAGGTTCCGACAGGCTTACCGCGAACGGTTCGGTAGGCTGACTGCTAAGCGCAGGCTGGGCTATAATGAGTTTATTGGAGCGATTCACTCAACTAATCTCCATATTAATTTCAGCATATGCCTCTAGTATATTAGAATGTTTCGATTTATGATTTAACTTCTTATGCTTTCTTAATTAACTAAGTGTAACAGAAAGTTCGTATCATTCTGAAGTGCAATACGCTATTAGCAAAATGCTCAAAATCTACCGACTTATGCTAAAGAAAGTAGCAATGTAAATTTGATCTAATGTTTTGGTGGAGGATGCCGTTTATTACACTGTGGCCAATTCTATTTTAAATGCAGCTACACTTGGAATAATAGAACTGCCATAAATAATAAAAATCTCTTATAGATTAAGTTTTCAATGGAAGAAGTATAGAAAATATATGCCAACTTGGCGCAACAATGGTATTTGAAAGTTACGAAGAAATATTCGAATAGGAGAACCAATCAATAAATTTTACTTTGGTAATATCCACATTTTGAGAAATTGCAAATTTCATTGAATCCACTACTCGCTGAGATTTGAGTTGATGATTGCTTATTTTTTGTTTGAAAAGTTCATATGCTCATCTCTATAGTTAGCTTTTTACTTGAGAAGTGCTAATTACTTCACTTAATTATTTGTATGAAAAAAAGCACTAACACAATTTGGCATCATGCTACTGTCACTCGCAATCGCCGTGAACAGCAGAATGGTCACCGTTCGGTAGTATTATGGTTCACGGGACTTTCCGGTGCAGGCAAATCCACTTTAGCCCATGCTGTAGAGGAGGAACTGCATCGTCAAGAGTGTCGTACTTTCGTACTGGACGGTGATAACGTTCGTCATGGCCTCTGTGCGGACCTTGGCTTTTCAGCTGAAGATCGTACAGAAAATATTCGGCGTATCGCTGAAACGGCTAAACTTCTCACTGAAGCAGGGGTGATTGCAATGACAGCCTTCATTTCACCTTTCCGCAGCGACCGGGAACGGGCGCGCAATTTGTTTTCGCAGGGCGACTTTATTGAGATCTATTGCCAAGCCCCGCTGGAGCTTTGTGAACAGCGCGATGTGAAAGGACTCTATCGTCGTGCACGTGCTGGCGAGGTGAAGGATTTTACAGGTATTTCTTCGCCTTATGAGCCGCCTCTTAATCCGGAATTGGTAGTTGCAACAGATTGTCTGCCTTTGGAAGAATGTGTGTCGCAAGTTCTTACACTGTTGCGCTTCAGGGGGATAATAAATCAGGGTAAAAATGAGAGTCAATGTGACAGCAAGCGTCATGTCTCTTAATATTGCTGTATTTAAAGCACCGGTTTATATCCAAAAAAGCAGACGTGTTCATGAAAGAAAATGTTTAGTTTAGATTATATATTAACGAATTTCATTTAGATGTATTATCCTAAAGAAATTAACGTGGTGGTATGAAATAGGAATTTGTATAAAATTCCATTCTGATTTTATAAAAAGAGGCTCAAACGATGACAAAAGGAATTTTACAAATATTTTTTGAGAAGATACAGGAGGTATTCGGTGGAGAGAAGATTTCTTCGGAACTTCCTTCTTCAAAAATTAATTCTCCAGCTTCTTCTATAGCTGCTTATCCTCCGAAGGCTACTTCTTCTACAGTGGTAGAAATACCAACGAAATCAATCAGTCTGGTAGAGCAGTTGCATACTAAGATTGCTCAGGATTCCGCTTATATTTACGTTTTTGAAGCAGGTGAAACAACAACTATCCCAGCAGGAATGGTTTGTTCAAGCCATGTAGACAAGAACGGTAATGTTGGATGTGTCACTCTTGCTAATGGTAATCCTAAAGCTAATTCTGGTGGACCAACGGGTGGTTACAGTGTTCGTCTTCCTGATCATGTCGAAGCTGCGGCAAGTGGTCATCATGTCACTGTGCATGTTATTGCCCGTGCTTCTGGTAGCGATCGATCACACTTTGCTGTGGCTTATTCAACTAACGAAGTTGGTAATTCCGGTTGGCGTAAATTTACCGCAGGGCCAGAATGGTCAATTCATACCATGGAGTACGATGTACCAGTTATGAAAGATGGTCGTGGAGATTTTGTAGGAATTTTGCCTGATAGCGAGGGTAACCCAGGAACTGAATTTTGTTATTTTGCTATTAATATTTCTGAAAAAAAGTAAAGATGAGGTTTCGCTGATAAACAGATTGCACATTAGTTAATTTGTAGATTTTTTCAACATAATAATGACAAAAAACCGCTCGGTTTGAGTGTGTCGAGGGCTGATATCATTGCTTAGTAGCTCGGCTACGCTCACCGCAAGCGATTTGACTGGTTCAATGCAGGTGGTCCGAGAGGCTCACGTTGGGTAAGTAAATGTTTTGTTTTACTGGAACAAATCTCTAGCGGCTAGCTGATTTGTTCATGAATTTCAAGCAACGAGTTAGTGCGGATAAGCTTGTGCCATTCGCCATATGTCATAAATTAACCGAACAAACCGAAACCTAACAAGGTATATATTTGCTGGCTTTAATCTTATTGAGCAAAGCGGGAAATAAACATATTATTCCAGTTTATGACATTAACTCTTAACGTAGTATACTTCGGTTTATAAGTCAAAGTTATATGCGGTGAAACAATACTCCTAATTGATATGGTTGAGAGTTGTTCCAGCTATCGTTACTGGTGAACACATATGGTGAAATGCAGTTTTTCCTGTTTTTAATCGGTTAGGCTTCTGATCAATATTTAGCAACGTAAATAAATGTTGAGACTAGCCGCAAAACCGAGCGTGGATAAATATCCTTAGAAAATGTGTCCTCCAGTAAATGCTTACTTTTCACGAGGGCCCAATATGATTCTGCTACGGTTTGCGGATATTGCTTTAATCAATGTATTAACCAACATAGCGTGAATCAATTGATTCATGCAAGTAAGGCATCATAGCTCATTAAGGTATTACCAGAAGGGGCGGGTTAGTATCCTGAAGTTTACGTAGTATAACTTTTCGGATGGTTAGACCAACATTCGGTGCCGAAATACGAAAATCTTGACCGTTGAGCCGCCCTCCAAAATAACCATCAGAAATCCGGATTTTAGCCGTTCTCCATGCTCTGGTATCGGTCAGGTGAGCGCTTATAACTAATCTAAATGCATCATCATTTGGAAGTACTGTAATGGTGCTATCGTATTCTACAGTGATATTGCCGTTTCCTATGTCCAGGTATTCGAATTCCAGTTCAAGTGGTACTTTATCTCGAAAGAAGAAGGAATTGTCAACGTCGAAATAGAAATAATTGACATCGTGATTCGACCACTCAGCCCGGCTGGCAGCTATGCCAGCTGTTAAATCAATGCTTGTTTTTCCGTCGGGGTTGGATCCAAGCGTTAAACCGTTGCTGACGGGAGGTTGTTCAAGAAGGATTGAGACTTCCTGAGCATCTGCATACGGACCTTCGCGCTTAGTTTGTATACCGGCGTGCCAGAGATTGGCGTACTTTCGGGTTAGATCGACATACAGGCGCCCATATTCTTTTGTTGGCGCGATGTCAGTACCTTCATGGAACTCGTTCCATGTCTCAACAACAGCAATTTTTGGTCTCGTTGCAGGATCAAGAGAGAGCGCCATATTCCAAGCACTTCGGTAGAAATTTCCACCTTCTCGTTCGCGAAGGTGGTGTTTTACATTCGGAACAGTTGAATTGTCGAATCCTGGTCCAACAGCAGCCACACCCTTTATCTGGGGCTCCAGCGCAGCGCCCCAACTATAGTCTAGATCGGCGCGGCCCTGCCATGAAGTTTCTTTGACGAGGAAAGGCTCGATACCAAAGTCCTTTTCGAATTCCGTCCTGAGATAATCAAAAGCAGCAGCATCCTGGTGCTTCGCGAATGCCGCAGCATAGAGCCACACAATCGGTTTGCCATTGACGGAAGCACGCAAGTTACTAGGTATCATGGAGTAGAAGTCGCGTATCGTAAGATAAAACCACTCTTTGCCTTCTGGTTTGGTAAGATCGACATGATATTTTTTGCTGTTGTGTTTCAGAGTGGTTGTATCGTAAAACATCCCGATGCGGGGAGAGCGGATACCTTCTTTCTCGAGTTTTTGAGCAGCGTCCACTAAAGCTGGGAGTCCTTCCAAACTCCAATGTGACCCGGCGGAGCCTGGGTAGCCCCAATAAACTGGAAGCATGAAATCGATTCCAGCGGCAAGAATATCTCGTAATTGCTGCAGATGCCAGGCAGATGAACGATACGACATACCATTGGAATCGATGGGGTGATTGGTGAGGGCATCGGTTCCATCCGGATCCAGGATGTGCATTTTAGTATTGATGTCGTACCAGTAGAAATAATAGGTGCCTACGATCGGCTGCTCATGATCGAATGTGCCTTGTAGGTGAGCGGCGAGCGTCTCCTGTTGCACATACGGCCCGGGCGGATCAGAGCGGGCTGATACATGCTTTGAGTAAAGCGTGGCAACGGTTGTCGTGATTAAGAGGAAGAAGAGAGCTGAGGCGAGTTGGTGCAAGACTTTATACATTTGCGTTCCTCCATGAAATGGATGATTTAGGCAATACGTCTTGGTTGCTCAGTTTTAGTGCGTCTAGCTATGCTAGGGGACAGCGAATGTGTCTAGGAAATGATTTTTCTTAACAAATAAAGCTGATTGACAGCTGGAGTTTAAGCAGAGGTCACTAATCAAATTGATCTGGCTCTGCTTTATGGTGATGCTAAGTAATAGCCGGCAAGTAGACAATAATGCAAAGATATACAATTTTTATGCCTGCTTGTCTGGGCTCTTAAAAAGCTTCTAAAGGAATATTTGACGAGGGAGTCTTAAAGTGAGCATGGGTGTAGCTTGATTGGCTAGGGATCGGTGTCATGTGACCCTCTGTGGCGACTTACAGCTTGGTCTTTATGTGTACTCGCTTTTTGATACAAGAGATTGGCTAATTCCATTTCTAAATCAAAACTGACATTGTCGGCTTCACCTTGCCGTGTTATTGATACTGTCTGCGGCTCGCCTTCGCGTCATGTTTGATTTGGAAATGGAATGATGTCATTCAAACTCAGATTTTCATTAGGAAAATCTGAGTTAACCTTTTTTGCGTGTCGCTGGCTTTGAGGTTGTTTCGGTTGTGGCAGAGGCTTGCTGAGCCTGTTGCTCGAGTACTGCCAGATTATCGAGGGCGCCCTGATAGCCAGGTTGAAGCTTGATAGCTTCTTCCAGTTCTTTACGCGCATTAACTAAGTCTCCTTGAATGCGCAACAGGTTGCCCAGGTTATTGTGAGCAGCGGCTGAATTAGGCTCTATGGTAATGGCTTGGCGGTAAGCAGCAATGGCGTTATCCAGTTTGCCCAGACGCTTGTAAGCCACCCCAAGATTAATGTGAGCGGGGAAAAAGTCTGCTTTAATTTTAAGGGCACGTTTGTGAAAACTGATGGTTTTGTCGAGTTCGCCGCGTTCCTGGAAGAGTATCCCCAGGTCATTATAGTAGTCAGGCCGATCAGGGGCGAGCACAATCGCTTGTTGTACCAAGGGAAGCGCTCCCTCCAGATCTTTCTGGGCGCTCAGTGTCAATCCAAGGCCATGGAGTGCTTCCGGATGATCCGCATTGATTTGCAGAGCAGCATGGTAAACCTTAACCGCTTCTTCCAGTTTGCCGGACCGCTGTAGCTGACTGGCGCGGATCAGTAGTTGCTCAATGGTATTGGGGTTTTCGATCACATTTTCCAGTTTCTGGATGCGTTCGCTAAGCTCAGCAGAAGGAAGAAGAGCGTTGGCTTGTCGGAAGATCTGCAAAGCTTCCAGCACTCGGCCCAATTGCTGCTGCGCCAGGCCAATCTGTGCGAGCACTGCTGCTTTGGGTGCGACCGCTTTTTTCATTTTACTGCTGGAGATCGATTTCCATACCCCCTGCAGAATTTTGAGGGCTTCTTCCGGTTGCCCTGTGCGGTTATGGATCATGGCGATGCCCATGGCGGCAGCCGCATTGCCCGGTTGCAGCTTCATGGCTTCCTGGTAGAGCGTGGAAGCGTTGATGTAATCGCGATTCTCAAGGAGAGCACCGGCTTCTTTTAAGATATCAGTAAGTGTTTTAGTCATGGATTTCTACTACCATTCAAATTGTTTGATGAGCTGCTTGAATGCTGGATAACAGATCGTATTAAAATCATAGCGAGCAACCACGGTTTGTCGCGCCTGGTTGCGTAATTCCTGGTACTGCTCCGGATTTGCTAATGCTTTGATTGCATAGTTTGCCAGAGTGACGGGTTCATTGAATTGGAATAACAAGCCATTTTCCCCATTATTTATCACTTCCTGTACCGGGGGAGTGGCAGACGCAATCATCAGGCAGCCGCTGGACATGGCTTCGAGCATGGACCAGGAAAGAATAAAGGGATAAGTCAGGTAAACATGCGCGCGCGAGATTTGTAATACCTTCAGATAATCCTGATAGGGAAGACGGCCAGTGAAATGAAGGCGTGACGGATCAATTCTATTAGCGATTTCACCGAGATAGCGTTGGCGATAAGTCTGGCCGATGGGGGGCTGTTTGCCATAGCTGACATCATCGCTGCCGACGATGATCACCTGACAATTCGGGCGCGTTTCAAGAATACGGGGCAGGGCACGCATGAAAATATGAAAGCCGCGATAGGGCTCCAGGCTGCGGCTGACATAGGTGAGGATTTCTTCTCCAGCGCGATGAGTGGAGCCATCGGGCAGCGTGATGGTTGCATTGGCGTCTGGGGCTACCGTATCGGTGTCAATGCCGTCGTGGATCACGCTGAGCCGTTCCTGATAATGAGCAGGAAAGCAACTGCGCTGCCAGGCCGTTGGGCAATAGCCACCATCGCAGGATTCCAGAGCTAATAGCTGAGTCGCGTTGAGGCTGTGCACTCGAAACAGATCATCGAAATTCATTGGGTATTCGGGATCAAACCCGACATCGGCGCCTCTTGCCCGATAGTAGTATTCAAATAAGCCGATGACTCGGGCCCCTGGAAAAATATCTTTCAGATAAAAAGCATCGCCCCAGCCTGGATGCGCAATGATCAAATCAGGCTCTAACCCTTGGCGCTTATGGGTGAGCAGTGTCTGCACGATTTGTTGTCCGCGCCTGACGGCGGACTCAAAGTTACGGGCATAAGCATGGGTACTGGTGCCCGCCACCTCCGGGGTGGGGTAGGCCATGACGGGAAGCTCGGGTAAAGGGGCCGTGTCTTCCATCCATTTTGCATCACCGACTGCATGTATCTGCATGTCTGGTTCGCGTGCCAGAGCGGCCGCAAAACGGCGGAACTGCCCCGGGAAGTTAGGATGAACAAAAAGTATTTCCAAGTTTTTTCTCTATTTCATTGCGTAGCCATGCTGCCTGGGGCATTTGACTAGTGATTTGCCATCCGGTCAGAGGATCGCCGCCTGGTGCTTGCTTGAGGTAGGGCGCCCAAAGAATATTCAAGGTATGAGGGTAAGATTGGGGTTCTATTTTCAAGGCTGATTTATTGAAACAATGGGCGATGCGGATATCGGCCAGCCGCGCTGACTCCTCAGGCGTATCGAGCAGTTCATGCCAAACCACAGCCCCAGCGGCTTGCAGGGATTGCTGTAAGATTTTAAGACGGGCTTGGTGCTGGGCTGAGATATTGTGTGGGGTGAGTAGGGCAATACGCAGTGGCGGAGATTGGGGGGTACATAACGGCCCAAGCGGACAGGTAGCAGTGGTTTGCACGATGGGGCTGCTGAGGGTGGACGCCAAAGCGTTTATTATAGCAGGGCTGGCGGCAAGGTAACCGTCAAAATGAGGCCACCATGGCATGCGTTGCCATAGAGCAGCCTCGTTTCTGATCCAGGCAAAGGTCAGCAGATCTTCGCGCCGCCAGATCATTTTGCCAATATCATATTCTGGATGCCCGACTATCAGGATGTGAATATCACGCACATTGTACCAGCCACGGCTGGGAGGCAGAAAAACCGTGCGTGCTGCAGGATAGCGCTGACGCACCTGTTTGGCCAATTTGATTGCGTCCGTTCGTAGACGGGTGGTTTCGCCATTGGCCCTGCTTTCATCAATGATAAAGCCAATGGTCAGCTTATCAACAGTGAGATGCTGGTCGCCAGTGAAAAGACTGGTCCAGTAACGTTGCTTTAACCATAGACCGGCATGGGTCTGCAAGATATCTGCATTACTGATCAAACGGTCGAAAATATCGGTCGCCCGTCCTGAAAGGCGGGTATGGCCGTGGTGATGAAGCGCCAGCAGATCATTTCGACAGATGACTTTCTTGCCGAGTCTGTGGCTTAGGCGCAGACAAAACTCGACGTCTTCAAAACCATAAAAATAACTGGGGTCAAACTTGCCTGCATTAAAAAAATCTTCTTTGCGGCAAAACATGACAGCGCCGGTAACGACTGGAACAGACTGGGCGGAATATTCTGCTTCATTGCTATCATCCGCTGTGGCTTCATAGGGCCAATAAGCTGCATTGTAAAGTTTAAAGCGCACGCCGAGGTGTTGCACGATGGTTTGATTGAATGATTGCTCACTACTGGTAGATTTGATCAATTTCAGGCCAAGCAGGCCGATTGCTTGATCGGTTTCAAGGGCATCGACCATCGCTGGCAGGACATCCTGCAGCCAGATGATATCATTATTGAGGAACAGCAGGAATTTCCCGCGTGCTTCCTCCGCTGCGCGATTACATGAAGCGGAGAAAGAATCATTGAAGGGCAGGGGGATGATGTGCAATGGCAGTTGTGATTGCCAGCGAGTAAGTAATCGTAGACTACCATCTTCAGAGGCGTGATCCACGACAATAAATTCGACGCTGGTCAGACTATTCTTTATTAGCCAGCTTTCAAACAGGGCAGCCAGCAGCTTTTCGCCATTACGATTGAGAATAATGACCGAAATAGTGGGTTGATTGGGCCGGGCAAGTTTTTTTGCCTGCCGAACTTTTTCCGGTTGGGAAGCGATTTCATCAAAAGTCAGATAGTGGCTGGGTATTTTGATCAGTTGCCCACTGCCGCGTAATGGGTGATTCTGTCCGGCAAATTCGACGCTGATACGGTGCTCGTTGCCATCAAACAGAATTTCGGGTGGTGCCAGTTGAAAACCAACAATGCCGAGTTTTTCTTCGGGCAGCTTTAAATAGTGTGCAATGTCGGGACGACGAATATTGGGACGAAAATGCAGCACAATCTGGCCATCGACTTTTAGCGTCAGCTCCACTGGATTGGCGGGTTGGTGCACGTCAAAAGCCCAGCCATGAATGAGTTGCGTATCAAACTGCTCCAAGTATCCAATCAGTTTTTTCTTGGGTTGACAGGGTGAGCCGCTTAGCTCTGTGTCACCGCAGAAGAACCGTAACGGGATCGGTAAATCTTTCTGTGGAATACGAAAAGTAGCCAGATATTTATCGGGTTGCCCATTCTCCGTGGGGAGAGGGATCAATAAAACCTGTTTGCAGAAATGCTCTTCCTGGTCACTTAAAATGAGTTGCGGCAGCGGGCTAGGGCGATGACTGAAAGCCACCCATCCCTCAAAATGATCCTCCACAAAACTCACTTGACCATGACGATCACCGTGCTGGAAGGCGAGTTTACTTTCCAGTAGCCCATGCTGCGCCAAGTTGTTGGTATTAGAGGCAGCGGTGTTTTGAGCGGAATTGCATAGCTTGACAGTCAGTTCATGCGGAGCCCCGTCAAACAGCTGGGCTGGCAAGGGGACCAGAAATCCTTTGCTCAGATCGACTGACCCAACTTCACCCAGTAATGGCTGATAACTATCGGCAAGGGGAGAGTCGCACCATACTTTCGTCAGAATTTTACCATCGATATAGACAGCAACCTCAACCGGTTCTGTGCCTGGAATGGAGGCACACCCCCTGAGCAATCCATTATCAATAATGATTGGCGATAGATAGGGTATTAGATTATTTCTTTTGATTTTTGTCATAAAAAAGCCCGCATTATTCTAGCGGGCTTTCTAGAGCATATGCTTGTTAATTACGATAAGTTAAATATTACCATATCGGCTGTCACATCACTTGCAGACATACCTACGAGCGTAATGGAGGCCTGGCCATCCACGAATTCGAAAGTAACGTTACCATTCGCTTCGGAAACATTGGTAACAAAAGGTAGCAGATCAGCGACGGTCTGAATACCATCGAACTGGAAGGCCAGTTTATCACCGCTGTCGATCTGGACATTGTAATGACCTATTGCATTGAAGCCGATGATGTCATCACCACCGCCACCGATCAGGGTGTCATTACCGCCGCCGCCAACCAGAGTGTCGTTACCACTGCTGCCAGTGATATGCTGATCTCTATTGTCACCTTGGAGATTTGCGTTAGTATTATCGCCCACTTTGACGGTACCAGAACCCACCAGCACGGCGTTTTCCACACCGCTGAGTTCAAGTGTCTTCCCTTGCTGAATTTCGCTCAAGAGCAAAGCAAACACCTCGTTATCTTCAGGATTGAGCGCCGTGAATTTTATCGTATTACCCGCGTTTGGATCAACTGTAATTGCGGTTCCTGCTGGCGTTTCTGCCAGAGTTTCGGATAGTGAATTGGAAATATCTGCGAAGCTGATAATGCTCAGAACACTTTCGCCTACACCATTGGCATTCAAGGCATTGATCAGATTGTTAACTGCATTCGTTAAACTTGCATTAAGCGCCTGGATGGCAGGATCGGTACTGTTTGATGGTAATGCGGCTTCAATTTGCGCATTGAGAAAGTTTGCAATCTCTGTCGGTGTTGCTTTTTCGCTTAAACTTTCAAAGGCGATATTAACGCCGGCTGGCAACTGAACTGCAAAATGCATTACACCCGCATTAATTTCCGCTGCGATGGTGGCATCTTTCGTAACAATGGCGCCTTGTGTTTCACCGTTTTGGCCTGTACCGATAACCAAGGTACTGCCATTACCTAAATCCGTCGTTTGAGCACTACCACCGACAGTATCAGTTAAAAACTGATCCAACAACGCTATCACGTTGCTGTCTAGTGGTGTCCCATTACTTCCCCCTAATAATGACTCTGCTGCCATAACTCAAATTACTCCTCTTTGATTCTTGAAAAAAATACTTCATCTACCGCGTCGCGAATATACGATATAAATTAATTCCAAGCAAGTGATATATGACATTTGATATGACGATAGGGTTGTGTCTTGCAAAAAGAAACATATAAACCATCATCTTATAATCTGTCAGTTAGGCAAACTTGTCGCATGCAAAGATAGTTAACCTGGAACGGCCTATGAGTATGTATTAAAAGTGCATTAAAAATGATAATTTACTTTCGAATGGAATTAATCAAATCTCCGCAATAATAGTTATCGGCGATTACGGCAGAAACTTTAATCAAATTTTTATCATATGGCATGCGGCATGATGTTCGGAATATGATTTTCAAAAATCATATTGTTTTGATCTAACAATTCAGTGAATTTGCCGCAAGTAAAGCTGCAAGTAAGGGTAATTGGGCTTGAATGGAGTCGTGTTATTTTAAAAGTGTATAAAGAGTGATAATTTTTGCTTGAATGGGATTAATTCAATTTCGTACTTTTAATATCGGCAATTGCTGCAGAAACTTTAAATAAATTTTTTAATATGACAGAGTGCATGATGTTAGAAGCATGACTTTCGAAAATCATATTGTCTGGTCTGATAGTTCAGCGAATCTGCCGCAAATAAAGGTAATAGGATTTGAATGGTCTCGTGTTTTTTTAAATTACCGGATAATAATTTCCGCTTGAATGAAATCAATCAAATCTTCGTAAGGTTGATATCGGCGGTTGCTGTAGAAACTTTAATCGATTTTACTATCGAGTCCATTTTCAGCAATTTCTGCAGCACGCAAGATCGCTTTTGCTTTATTTTGCGTTTCGATCCACTCGCTCTGAGGGACTGAGTCAGCAACGATACCGGCGCCTGCCTGCACGTGTAATATACCATCTTTAATGATGCCGGTGCGGATCGAGATAGCCAGATCCATATCACCATTGAAACCCAGGTAGCCGACTGCACCAGCATAAATACCCCGTTTAGAGATTTCCAGTTCATCGATGATTTCCATCGCTCTCACTTTGGGTGCGCCGCTGACGGTTCCAGCCGGGAAAGTGGCGCGTAAGACATCGAGCGCATTCAGGCCCGGTTTGAGTTTGCCTTCCACGTTGGAAACAATATGCATGACATGGGAGTAGTGCTCAATTTGCATATTTTCGGTTACTTTGACTGTACCGGTTTGAGCGACACGGCCAATATCATTGCGCCCTAAATCCATTAGCATGACATGCTCGGCTCGTTCCTTGGGGTCGGCCAATAAATCAGCCGCTAACGTGGCATCTTCTTGCAGGTTTTTGCCCCGAGGACGCGTACCAGCGATCGGGCGAACGGTTACCATATCCTTCTCAAGCCGCACTAAAATTTCAGGAGAGGCGCCAACAATATGGAAATGATCAAGATGATAATAGAACATGTAAGGGGAGGGGTTGAGGCTGCGTAGGGCGCGATAGAGCGCAAGGGGAGAGGCTGAATAAGGTTTGCTGGTTCGTTGTGAAAGGACCACCTGCATGATGTCACCTTCCACGATATAGTGTTTGGCTTTTTCTACTGCAGCGATAAAATCGGCTTCCTCAAACTCACTGACAGCAGTGCCTGGCTTACTTGGCTCTTCGATGGGAATAGATAAAGGTTGTCGCAGCCGGGTCAATAGTTCTTTTAAACGATTTTTCCCTGCTTGATAAGCATTATCTGAATGCGGATTGGCATAGATGATGAGATAGAGTTTTCCAGAGAGATTGTCGACTACCGCCAATTCTTCAGACAGTAATAGTAAGACGTCCGGCGTATGCAAGGTATCGGGTCGGGCATGGCCTGTCAGTCTTGGCTCAATATAACGTATGGTGTCATAACCAAAATAGCCAACTAGCCCCCCACAGAAACGGGGCAGGCCAGCGCAGGGTGCAATCTTAAAATCAGCCAGATAAGATTCGATAAACTCCAGAACATTGCCGGTATTGACTTTCTTGCTAGTGCTGGTGTTAGTGAAGGCGTCAATGATATCGACTTCATTGCCGTACACTTCTATCCGTGTTTTTGCAGGTAAGCCAATGACGGAATAACGTCCAAAACGCTCACCACCCAGCACCGATTCCAACAAGTAGGAATAGGGCTGATTGGCCAGTTTGAGATAAACTGACAGCGGGGTATCAAGATCAGCAAAGGTTTCCAATACCAGGGGAATGCGGTTGTAACCTTGTGCCGCCAGCTTGTTGAATTCACTCTGAATCACACACTAACCTTTTTAAAAACGGACTTAATTGAACGATATGTTTCTCACTGATACGTTAATATTGGGAAGGTAGGAGGGAAAAATACAGGAAAGGTTGCAATATTCATTATCTTATATCGGCATGAGTAATGGCATGAGTAATTGGATGAGGTATTTAGCTTGAACTAAAGGGTACCTCTAAAAATTCATATTTGCGAGCATCCGCTTCGCGGATTGCCTGCTTACCCCGTCTCGTCACAATACTTCGTTGTTCACAAAAAATGTATCCTTACATATCAATTATATGCTGCGTCAACATTTTTTTGTTCTCGCCTTGTCTTGTTTAGAACTCTGAATTTTTAGAGATACCCTAATGATAAATCATTTTTTTATTAATTTAGTCGCCTCAAGCAGTGAAGAAACAACCGCATCACAATTTAATTCATTGACGCCCCGTCCTTCATTATAACCATAAGGAACACAGAAGATATGGCACCCCGCTGCCCGCGCTGCCATTGCGTCATTGAGTGAATCGCCAATCAACAGTAATTCATAGGGTTTAATTTGAAAGTGGTTACAGGCATGCAGCAAAGGCAGGGGATCGGGTTTCTTTTTAGGCAGTGTGTCACCTGACAATACCATCTCAAAATAATGCAACAGGTTCGTGGCACGTAACAGTGGCAAAGTAAATGCTTCAGCTTTGTTGGTGATGCAGGCTAACCTGAACCCATCTTTTTTGAGCGTATCTAATCCTTCCACCACTTCCGGGAAGGGGCGGGTGTGGGTATACAAATTCTCGTGATAATTTCGCTGATAAATAGGCAAGGCTTTATTGAATAATTCAGGATCGGGTTCCTCATCCAGGCTATTTGTCAAGGAGCGTTTTACCAGTCTCTGAATCCCTTTTCCTATAAAGGATTGGATGGTAGCGACTGGTAATTCCGGTTTGCCGAGTTCCGTCAGCATCTTGTTCGCAGCAGAAGCAAGATCCATGGCGGTATCAAGCAGCGTACCATCCAGATCAATGACAACTGCCTTAATCTGGAGTGGAAACTGAATTTCTGTGGTACGGCGGTCAGTACGTTGCAAATTATCTGGATTCATTTGTTTTTAATTTGTTTTTATTTAGGTAGTGAGGGAAGTGTCAAAGATAAATGATTATTGAACTAAACTTTTGCCAGTTCGGCTCGCATTGCCGCAATAATCGTATCATAGCGATGGGGGTCACTGTCTTTACCTGCACCATAAATAGCGGATCCCGCAACAAAAGTATCCGCCCCTGCGCGCGCGATTTCAGCAATATTGTCCGCTTTTACCCCGCCATCAATTTCCAGCAGAATGTCTTTGCCACTGGCATCGATGCGTTTTCGCACTTCTGTTAATTTATTGAGTGCTTCCGGGATAAATTTCTGCCCGCCAAAACCAGGGTTGACTGACATGATTAACACTAAATCCAGCTTATCCAGAACATGGTCAAGGTAACTAAGAGGAGTGGCCGGGTTGAATACCAATCCTGCTTTGCATCCTTGTTCCTTGATGAGACCGATCGTGCGGTCGATGTGATTGGAAGCTTCCGGATGGAAGGAAATAATATCGGCGCCTGCTTTGGCAAAGTCAGGCACGATGCGATCGACTGGCTCAACCATCAAATGCACGTCAATCGTTGCTTTGGTTAAGGGACGTATCGCTTCACACACCAGTGGGCCGATCGTCAAATTGGGGACATAATGGTTATCCATGACATCAAAGTGAATGATATCTGCGCCTGAATCAAGGACGTTTGTAATCTCCTCTCCCAGTTTGGCAAAATTGGCAGATAGAATGCTTGGAGCGATGCGATACATATCATTAATCTCTCAAAAATTAAATCCTGCATTTTAACCATAAATGATCATTTCGCGGTAACGTTAATCATCTAGCCGACCCAAATCTTTGAAAAAAACTTGCTGTTCGCGCTATTGGTTGCGTCATTATCGATTATTTTAGTTTTATCCGCCTATCAGATATTACGATATTACGAAGGCTGATTTCCTCAGTCTCTGCAATTTCCCGCCGTATATAAAAACGATTCTTCTTATCTTTGCCATTCTCCTGAAGAAGGCTTTTACGAGGATGACAGAAACCCATCGCATACCTTTTATTATGGAATCAAAAAATTGCTGAGACAAATCTATTGCCTTGCCTGGGTATTCGGGGTGTGCTTATTACAGTTACAGGCTGAATTGCCTGCAATGCGATGGGGAGTGGGTTTATTTCCTGCTGCAGCAGGGCTATTTTTTTATGCTTATTTTTACCCCAATACATTCCCTGCATTCCGAAAAATTCTGTCAATAGGTTTATTTTTCGGGTTGGGCTTTTTCTGGGCGGCTATGTTTGCCCACTGGCGAGTGGCGGATGTTTTACCCCATGAATGGGAAGGCCGTGACATCGAACTCATAGGCGTTATCGCGGAATTACCGCAAATAATGGATCGCAGTGTGCGTTTTCGGTTTGATGTCGAGCAGGTATTGACAGCAGAAGCAACCGTGCCAGCCCATATTTTGCTGACTTGGTACAAAATGGGTGGGAAGGATGATGCAATCCAACCTACTACGCTTCCGCAAATCCATGCGGGTGAGCGCTGGCAATTAACTGTACGGCTAAAACGTCCGCATGGCAATGCTAATCCGCATGGTTATGATTTTGAAGCCAAAGCCATCGAGCGCAATATACGTGCCATAGGTTATATCCGTAAATCAGCAAACAATGTGCGCCTGGATGCATGGGTTAATCATCCCCAATATCTGATTGAACAGGTTCGTCAGCAGATTCGCACACGCTTTAGTCAAAATTTGACAGACCATGCTTATGCGGGTATTCAAATTGCGCTGGCTATAGGGGATCAGCAGGCGATTCCACAGGAACAGTGGCAAATCTTCACGCGTACGGGCACGAATCATCTCATGTCTATCTCAGGGCTCCATGTCACGATGGTGTCCGGGATGGTTTTTGGGTTGATTTATTGGCTGTGGCGGCGAAGTTTACGTTTATCTTATTGGCTGCCGGCACGTAAAATGGCTGTGGCCGCAGGTGTCCTGGCAGCATTATGTTATGCGCTATTGGCTGGTTTTTCAGTGCCGACCAGGCGTACTTTCGTGATGTTGGCCATTATCGCGATGGCACTCTGGAGTGATCGAAGGGTATCCATGCCAGCTGTATTGGTGGGAGCGTTATGGATCGTGGTGGTATTCGATCCATGGGCTGTGATCTCACCTGGTTTCTGGCTATCGTTTGGTGCGATTGCGCTGATCACGCTGGTGACATTTGGCCGAATCGGCAAGACGGGTGCAATCATCAGTTGGGCCCGTGTGCAATGGGTGATTACACTGGGCTTGAGTCCTTTATTGCTAGTCCTGTTCCAGCAAGTGTCGGTGATTGCACCGATAGCGAATGCTATCGCGATCCCGCTCGTGAGTTTAGTGATCGTCCCGCTGACATTATTGGCAGTGGTGCCGCTCTTTGATTTTCTACTCTTGCCTGCCCATGAGATATTAAGTGTGGGTATGCAACTGCTGAAATGGCTAAGTGAATCGCCTCAAGCTGTCTGGCAGCAACCTGCTCCTCCTTTATGGGCATTAATCGCGGGTATGGCAGGCATCATCTGGTTGTTTTTGCCTGGCGGCTCCGGTATGGGGATTTTTTCCGGTTTTCCTGCCAGGTGGCTTGGGACGGTGGCATTGCTGCCCATGTTTATGGTTTCTCCTCCTCAGCCAGCAACGGGCGAATTATGGTTGACTATGCTGGATGTCGGGCAGGGGCTCGCAGTGGTGGTGCGTACCGAACATCATACGCTGTTATACGATACAGGGCCCAACTATGGAGAAACCGATAGTGGTGCGCGCATTATTGTGCCTTTTTTACGTGGGGAAGGAATCACGCAACTGGATCTCATGCTGGTATCCCATGCTGACTCGGATCACAGTGGCGGTGCCTTGTCTGTGCTGGCAGCCATCCCCGTGGCATCATTGTTATCTTCGCTCAATAATGATCACCCCATTCAGCAGGCCGCTCGCAATAGTCAACCTTGCCATGCGGGTGACTCTTGGCAATGGGATGATGTTCACTTTGAGGTGCTGCATCCGCATTCTTTAGCGCAAAGCGATCATCTGGCGAAGCGAAAAACTAACGAAACCAGTTGTGTATTGAAAATTACGAGCCGTCATGGCAGCGTGTTATTACCAGCCGATATCGAAAAAGATACCGAGCGGAGCTTGCTTGCGCGCACGAGTCGGCAACTTTCCGCAACGGTTTTGATTGCGCCTCATCATGGCAGCAAGACCTCTTCGACAGAAGCGTTTATACGCCAGGTCAATCCATGGCTTACATTATTCAGTGTGGGCTATCGTAATCACTTCGGCCACCCACATGAGCAAGTCGTTGAACGCTACCGTAATCTGGGTAGCCAAATGATGCGCAGCGATCGCGATGGCGCAGTCTTGCTACAGTTTAAAGATAACGGCATCACCGTCGCCAGCTGGCGGGAAATGAATGAGCGCTACTGGCACGATCACTGAGGTTATTCCATTTCTAAATCAAAACTGACTTTGTCGGCCAAATTTTGCTTGTTGCCTTGCCGTATTATTGATACTGTCTGCGGCTCGCCTTCGCGTCATTTTTGATTTGGAGATGGAATGATATATCGATACCGTATGCTTGGCGACTGATAGCATTATCGTTTAGCGACCATCAATATCGGTTTGACAGCAATACGCTGTGCGATTTCATCCGCACTTTTTTTAGCAGAGAGCTCATTGGAGTAAGGACCTATACGGATCTTGTATAACCCATTTTCATTGGTAATATCAGTTTGATGAGTGGTTGAGGGTAACTCCGACCGTATCTGTGAAAGAAAATTGTGCGCATTGCTGGCAGAACCAAATGCACCCAGCTGTAAATAGATTTTACTGTTCCGGGGATTAGGCGATTGGGTAGACGCGACTTTCTTGTTCTGAGAAGGGGAAGCCATGCCTGGAATGATGGTTTCAACTTTAACTTGAGCACTTCCTTTTGCGAGTACATCCAGTTTATACGCCGCAGTATAGGAAAGATCAATCACTCGATTAGCAAGAAAAGGCCCGCGATCATTAATACGTACCACGACTGACTTGCCATTTTTGAGGTTGGTCACACGCGCATAGCTGGGAATGGGTAAAGTCGGATGAGCGGCCGTCATGGCAAACATGTCGTACACTTCACCGGAAGCCGTTTGTTTGCCATGGTAGCGACGGCCATACCACGAAGCAACCCCTTGCCTGGTATAGGGAGTCAGAGAAGTCATGGGGGTAAATGTCTGCCCCAAGGCATCATAAGGACGCATGTTGGCCGACCTCAGGGGCTCGAGGCGGGGGATCGCATCTGGAATGGAATCCAGGTTGGCGGGTGCATTGTCAGGGGGACCGTCATCCAGATAATAGCCTCCTCCCTTAATCCTGGCAAAGAAAGTGGATGAAGTAGCGGAGCTCTTATCTCGCACCCCGGCATGTTGCGAGACGTTACTACAACCAGCCAGGATAATCAGGGCAAGGATAACTATGAATGGAGTAGAACAGGCTATCCAGCGATGAGAGAAAGAATGCAGTGTATTTGTCAGCATGGGGTTACCCTCTTTATGTTTTTACCAGTTTAGGGTGGGTTTGTATACTCATCAAAATACCAAAACCCAGTAACATCGTGACGAGCGAGGTGCCTCCATAGCTGATCAAGGGAAGGGGGATTCCTACCACTGGCAGGACGCCACTGACCATTCCCATATTGACGAATACATAGGTAAAAAAAGTCAATGTGATTGAACCAGCCACCAGGCGGGTAAACTGTGTCGGTGCATTGGCGGTGATGATCAAACAACGCCCGATGATTACCAAGTATAACAATAATAACAAACCATTCCCGATTAGACCAAATTCCTCTGAGAACACTGCGAAAATAAAATCGGTACTTTGCTCAGGTAAAAAATCCAGCTGGGATTGTGTCCCGTTTTGCCACCCTTTGCCAGCAACCCCGCCGGAGCCAATGGCAATGCTGGACTGTATAATATGATAGCCAGCACCCAACGGATCCTGAGAGGGATCGAGCATGGTTAACACGCGCCTGCGCTGATAGTCATGCATGGCAAATGTCCAGAAGAGCGGTAGTATGCCGCCAGCGGTAACAAGCAAACCCGCCATGACCCGCCAGGATAAGCCGGCAAAATAGAGCACATAAAAGCCGCTTGCTGTAATCAGTAAGGCTGTTCCCAAATCAGGCTGACGTGCAATCAGAAACACGGGTAATAATAAAATTAATGTAGCACCCGCATAATCACGCAAGCGTAGCGTAATTTCCGTTTTATCAAAATACCAGGCCATCATGAGAGGCACCGCAATCTTTAACATCTCGGAAGGCTGTATCCGAGTGATTCCCAGGTTTAGCCAGCGCCGCGCTCCATTTTGAATCTCACCAAATAATGTCACCCCAAGCAAAAGAACGATCCCTAGGATATATAATGGTAAGGCAAGACGCATAATCTGCTGAAGTGGAATATTGGCTACCAACCACATAATTGCCAGCGCCACGACCATATTTAATATCTGGCCGCTTACCCGGCCTAAATTTCCACCACTCGCGCTATAGAGCACGACCAATCCCACCAGCATCAATAGAAAGAGGCCGGCTAGCAGAAAATTATCGATGTAGCGTGTGCAATAATGCCATAGACGCCTGAATTCAATCATGATGCTAACAACCGTAGTGGGACGGGGCGGAGTGTGGGGTGATGCAGATGCGAGGTAGGGCACAACGAGGCACAACGAGGCACGATGGGCACGGGGTGGGCTCCTGTCACGCAGAGCAACGTTGTATTCATGCCCCAAGCGCCATACGATGCATCTGCTTCTTTATCTTTTAGCGAGCTAACTATTCTGGCGTATAACAAAAGTTTGAGAATGGTTCTGTATGTCATGAATTTAGTTTGCCAATCAACTGACGACCTACTACGGTTTTCAGGGTAATAACTTAATCATTAATACGATAATGATCAAGCGTGATGATACTGAACAAGCCGTGGTTATGGTTGATCACTCGCCTTCGCGTCAGGTTTGATTGGGGCATGGAAGGGATCGTTTGTTATCTTGTCAATGCGATCGAGTATTTGCTTTTTCAGCAGGCATCGGTTCAGGTGTTTTCCCGAGAAGGAAATAATCTAGCACCTGTCGTGCGATGGGGGCAGCAGTGGAACCACCCGAGCCGCCATTTTCCACTAATACCGTCAGCGCAATTTGGGGATCTTCTGCGGGTGCGTAAGCGATAAAGAGGGCATGATCACGATGACGTTCCTGTATCTTGCTGGCAACGTAACGTTCGCCTTGCTTAATATTGATCACTTGTGAAGTGCCTGTTTTGCCGGCAAAGGTATAAGCTGCATTCGCGCCTGCTTTTGCTGCGGTGCCACCCGGGCGAGTGACATCGACCAGCGCATTTCTGACGCGCGCGACATTCTCTTTTTTTAAATTAAGCGTATACATCTGACTGGGCTTATTCTCATACAAATGGCCCAGCTTATTATCTTGCACCTGTTTCACAAAATGGGGACGATAGGCTATGCCATTGTTGGCAAGAAGCATGGTAGCGAAAGTCAGCTGCACCGGGGTGGCTAAATTATAGCCTTGGCCGATTCCAACGGAAATCGTATCCCCAGGAAACCAGTTCTGGTTAAACCGTTTCTTTTTCCAGTCGGAAGAGGGGAGTAAGCCGGTGACTTCCCCTGGAATATCGATTTCGGTTTTCTTGCCAAACCCAAACTGACCGATAAAACTGAAAATATTATTTATTCCCAGATCGTTTGCGAGGGTGTAGTAGTAGGTATCGCAGGAAATCACAAGCGATTTGTGTAGATTAACTCTGCCATGCCCGTTTGGCCTCCAATCCCTGAACCGGTGTGAACTGCCGGGCAGGCTAAAATAACCTGGATCATTAATCGCATAATCGGCGGTACGCTTGCCTAATTCTAAGCCAGCCAGGGCCATGAAAGGCTTAAAGGTGGAGCCGGGGGGATAGACGCCTCTGAGTGCACGATTATTGAGCGGTTTGTCTATGGATTCATTGAGTAAGCGCCAGTTCACATGATCAATTCCATCAATGAACAGATTGGGGTCAAAGCCTGGTTTGCTGACAAAGGCGAGAATTTCACCCGTCTTCGGATCCATCGCTACCAAGGCACCCCGATAATCGCCAAACGCGCTTTCTGCTGCTTGCTGTAATTTAAGATCAAGAGAAAGGGTTAAATCATTCCCGGCCACGGGAGGAGTGCGCGATAATGTGCGTACGTGTCGGCCCGCTGCATCGGTTTCGACCTGCTCAAATCCGGTTATGCCGTGTAATTCTTTCTCATAGCTTTGCTCAAGGCCGATTCTGCCAATATGCAGGGAGCCGCGATAGTTTTCAAGCGCATTATTGTTTTCGAGCTGCTCCAGATCTTTATCACTGATACGGCCAATGTAGCCTATCACATGGGATAACAGTTCAGCGTGAGGATAATGACGCAGTAGTCGTGCTTTGATTTCCATTCCAGGAAATCGGTAACGATTGGCGGCAAAGCTCGCTACTTCAATATCGGATAAACGCAGTCGAATGGGTAAACTGCTAAAGCGCGTGCTTTCGCGCCTTAGTTTGTTAAATCGCCGGCGGTCTTCCGGTGAGATTTCAATGACCGTTGCCAATTCATCTATGGTCGCTTCCAGATTGGGCACTTGATTGGGCACAATTTCCAGCGCATAGGTCGTATGATTCTGTGCGAGGATTTCCCCATTCCGATCAAAAATAAGGCCCCGGTTGGGAACAATCGGCATGATGGCTATGCGATTAGCTTCTGCCAGGGTAGTGTAATGCTCGCTTCGGAGTACCTGCAGATAGAAGAAACGGGCAAGCAGCAGGCAAAATAGCAGTACGACAAAACCCGCAGCGATCGCAAGCCTGATATGGAAATCTCGTAACTCACGCAAGTGATTACGAAGCTCAACAACATAATTCATAGTTCGTTAGGATCGCTCTTCGGTTTTTGAGGAATGCCCAGCAGGAATGAAATGACAGGCCACAATAATGCACCGGTAACGCTGGGAAAAAAGTAATACCAGGTCGGGAAATAACTTCCCCCCAGCAAGCCCGTCAGAAATATGGCAAATTGAGCGATGAGCAATATCCAGAAAATTTGCGGGGCTTGTTGAAAGCTATTGAATAATCGCAGACGCCGATGCAATATCATGCCAAAGAATGTAATCACGCAATAAGCTAACGCATGCTGACCTAGCATGCTGCTATTGCTTACATCCATTGCTAAACCCGCCATAAAAGCAAGGCTCATTCCGATGCGCTGCGGGTAATGAATGCTCCAATAGAGTAACGTAATCGAAACAAAATCGGGGCGAAGCAGCAGCATAATTCCTTGTAGCGGTAACAGATTGAATAAGAGTGCCAGCAACAGGCTGAGAAAAATAAAGCTGCGCTTTGCCTCCAAGGGAAGCTCCTGATTAAAATAATCATGGGGCACGGCTTCTCCTTCCTTGCTGAGTGGTATGCTTGGGTGCTTCTTCGGGAGATTCTTCTTCGGGATGCTCTGGTATAGGCGCTGACAAGGAAAGAATCAATACTTGTCTGTTTCTATTCACGCCTGCGATAGGTGTGCACATAATGACTGCAAAATCTCGTGAAGGATCATGCTCAATATTTTCTACGCGTGCTACTGGCAAGCCGGGTGGATAGAGGCCTCCGATGCCAGAGGTGACCAGCAGGTCGCCTTGTTCGATATCTGCGTTGACCGATAAATAGCGTAGCTCTAACTCATTATTTTTGCCAGCGCCTGAAATGATCGAGCGCAAGCCATTACGGGCCACTTGTACCGGAACAGAATGACCTTTATCCGTGATCAGCGTGACTTCGGATAAAAAAGGGTGAACCTGCGTGATTTGTCCGATGACTCCCTGATCATCGACCACGACTTGACCGGCTTTAATTTCACTCGAGCTTCCCTTGTTAAGGATGACTTTACGATTAAAGGGATCGCGTGGGACATACAGAATTTCCGCCATAATCGCTTTGATTTCTGCTTGCTGAGCTGCGCCCAGCAATTTCCGCAATTGGGCGTTTTCTTCTTCCAGTATCTGTAAGCGGAACAGTTTTTGTTGATTTAAGAAATATTGCTGTCTGAGATTGGCAATTTCTTTCGTGAGGTGAAAATCATTGATTAGCTCTTCTGCCTGGTCAAATAAAGTCGCGGGAATATAGGCAAGTCGTTGCAGAGGGTAGAGGATCATACCCACAGTCTGGCGCATGCCAGCAAAAGAACTAAAACGAGCATCCATTACCATCAGGAGAATGGATAACAATGCAAAAAAAAATAAGCGTACTTGCGGACTCGGACCAGCCCTGAAAAATCGAGGAACCGTCTCCATCACATTTTAAATTGTAGCATTTCAATACTGGATTATTTATTTCAGTAACCCATGATAAGAAATTGAAACAAGATTAAATTTCGCGCGAAAAAATTCCGATGGATCGATCGATATTTTCAAGTGCAATGCCGGCACCCCGTACGACACAGGTGAGCGGATCATCTGCAATAATGACGGATAAACCCGTTTCTTCCATCAATAAACGATCAATATCACGCAGTAATGCCCCGCCTCCAGTCATCACCATCCCCATTTCAGCAATGTCAGCGCCTAATTCCGGTGGTGTATGTTCCAGAGCAGTTTTAACTCCACTGACAATATTATTCAATGGTTCAGCCAATGCTTCCAGAACCTCATTACTGGAAATCGTGAAGCTGCGTGGAATACCTTCTGCCAGATTACGCCCTTTGACTTCGATTTCGCGAACTTCTGATCCCGGGTAAGCTGAGCCAATTTGTGTCTTGATGATCTCGGCAGTGGCTTCACCGATCATCATGCCGTAATTACGGCGAATATAATTGATGATGGCTTCATCAAATTTATCGCCTCCGACACGGACTGAGTTTGAATAAACCACTCCTCCGAGAGAAATGACTGCCACCTCAGTGGTGCCGCCACCTATGTCAACCACCATGGAACCGGTGGGTGTTTCAACAGGCAGATCGGCTCCAATTGCCGCAGCCATCGGTTCTTCTATGAGCTCCACTTTACGTGCGCCTGCGCCAAAAGCAGCCTCACGAATGGCGCGCCGCTCTACTTGAGTTGAGCCGCTGGGAACAGAAATCACAATACGTGGATTAGCAGAAAACAGGCGAGGAGGGTTTACTTTTCTGATGAACTGTTTCAGCATCTGTTCCGTGACGGTGAAATCAGCAATGACCCCGTCCTTCATCGGACGAATGGCCGTAATGTTGCCGGGTGTGCGCCCAAGCATTTGCTTGGCGGCAAGTCCCACTTGCTGGATCACTTTCTTGCCGCCGGAGCCTTCTTGCCTGATTGCCACAACGGATGGTTCATTCAATACGATACCATGACCGCGAACATGAATCAGTGTATTGGCTGTGCCTAGATCCACTGCCATATCCGTAGAGAAATAGTTTCCAAGAAAGTTATTGTTCAGGAGGTTAAACATGATGGCGAAATTCCATTAGTGATGACAGATTCAGAAAAAGAAGTGATTTAAGCAATGTGGGTGTACAAAAAGTATGTGCTCATCAGGCATGTCATGATACTCTATTACCCGTTTGAATATAAAGCTTATGACAGCAAATGACCTTATCCGTAGATGATGTAAAATGTGTAGCCAATCTTGCTCGTATTGAAATTAGTGAAGAAGAATCAAAACAAGTGCTTACACAATTATCGGGTATTTTCAGCTTGATCGAACAGATGCAGGCTGTCGATACATCTCATATTGAACCAATGAGTCATGCGCAGGATATGATACAACGGTTGCGTGAAGATGTCGTTATAGAATCTGATCAACATGTTCTATTTCAATCGATTGCACCACAGGTAGAAGCCGGTCTTTATCTGGTTCCTAAAGTGATTGAATAGTGATCGAATAAACACTTAAGCAGATTATCTCTCTTCAATTAATTTTTGTTATTCTCCTTCCTGAATTCCCATGTTGAATGCTAGTCTCAAGCAGCTCGCCGCACAGCTTCTGGAAAAAAAAATTTCTAGCGTCGAGCTGACTGAAGTGTTTCTGAAACACATCAGGTCACTTAATCCCGAATTAAATGCTTTTATTACCATCAATGAAGAGATGAGTCTTGCGCAAGCGCAAGTTGCTGACAAAATGATTGCATCAGGTCAGACTCATCCTCTCACAGGCATTCCTGTCGCACAAAAAGATATTTTCTGTGCCAAAGGGTGGCTGACGACTTGTGGCTCGAAAATGCTCTCCAATTTTATCTCTCCTTATGATGCGACGATCATCGAGCGCTTCAATCAAGTGGGGGCAGTTAATATCGGCAAGACCAATATGGATGAATTCGCAATGGGGTCCAGTAATGAAACCTCCTATTATGGACCGGTCAAGAATCCATGGGATACCCTGGCTGTACCTGGCGGTAGCTCTGGCGGATCGGCATGTGCCGTAGCCGCACGTATGGCGCCTGCCGCAACAGCGACGGATACAGGTGGCTCCATACGCCAACCCGCCGCATTATGCGGTATCTCGGGTATCAAACCAACCTATGGATTAGTTTCCCGCTATGGCATGATTGCATTTGCTTCCAGTTTGGATCAGGGTGGTCCGATGGCTAAATCGGCTGAAGATCTGGCGCTGTTGTTGAATGTCATGACAGGGTTCGATGCGCGTGATTCGACCAGCCTGCAGCGTGAACCTGAAGATTATGCGCGTGATCTGGACAAACCCCTTGGGCAGCTACGGATCGGACTACCCAAGGAGTACTTTGCCAAAGGAATGAGCGCGAGTGTGGCCAGCGCGGTAGAAGCGGCTATTGCGGAGTTGCGTAAATTAGGGGCGACGACAGTGGAGATTTCTTTGCCTAACACCCAGCTTTCCATCCCAGTTTATTATGTTTTGGCACCGGCCGAGGCATCGAGTAATCTTTCCCGTTTTGATGGGGTGCGTTATGGCTATCGGGCTTCCGACTATACTGATCTTGAGGATATGTATAAAAAAACTCGGGCCCAGGGTTTTGGCGCAGAAGTCAAACGCCGTATCCTGATTGGTACTTACGTGCTTTCCCATGGCTATTACGATGCCTATTATCTACAGGCGCAGAAACTGCGCCGTTTGATTGCAAGTGATTTTACTGAAGCGTTTAAGCAATGTGATGTCATCATGGGACCGACTTCACCAGCGGTGGCATTCAATCTAGGAGAAAAAAGCGGCGACCCCCTGCAAATGTATTTATCGGATATTTACACTAGTGCTGCAAATCTGGCCGGCTTACCCGCTATGTCGATCCCTGCCGGGTTTGGAGATAAGAACCGGCCGGTGGGATTGCATATTGTAGGTAATTATTTCAGAGAAGCTCAGATGTTAAATATTGCGCACCAATATCAGCAAGTGACAGACTGGCATGTGCGCGCACCTGCCCGCCTGCCTGAAGCATAATTAATCATTATTCATGATTTAGCGGCTTTTGCAAAAGTAACCGAGAAGAAAGGTTTTTAGAACATGCAATGGGAAATCGTTATTGGTCTTGAGGTACACGCTCAACTTTCGACACGATCGAAAATATTCTCAGGCGCTTCCACCGCCTATGGAGCACAACCTAATACCCAGGCATGTGGCATCGATATCGCCTTGCCGGGTGTCTTACCCGTATTGAATTATAGTGCAGTCGAGCGCGCGATTAAATTCGGCCTGGCGGTTGGGGCAACGATTAATTCACCTTCTGTGTTTGCACGTAAAAACTATTTTTATCCGGATTTACCCAAAGGCTATCAAATCAGCCAATTTGAGCTGCCTGTCGTACAGGGTGGCAGCATCCGCATCCAGGTGGAGAATGCGGAAAAAACAGTACGGTTGACTCGTGCACATCTGGAAGAAGATGCCGGAAAATCCTTGCATGAAGATTTTCATGGCATGAGCGGGATTGATCTGAATCGGGCCGGCACACCCTTGCTGGAAATTGTTTCTGAACCGGATATGCGTAGTAGTGCAGAAGCCGCTGCGTACGCGAAAGCACTGCATACGCTGGTGCGCTGGATTGGAATTTGTGATGGCAACATGCAGGAGGGGTCATTCCGCTGTGACGCTAACGTTTCTGTCCGGCCGCGTGGCGCAGAAAAGCTTGGTACGCGCTGTGAGATTAAGAATCTCAATTCGTTCCGTTTCCTCGAAAAAGCCATTGATTTTGAAGTCAGACGGCAGATTGAAATCCTCGAGGATGGCGGCAGCATCAGACAAGAAACGCGACTGTATGATGCTAATCGCGATGAGACCCGAACCATGCGCAGCAAGGAAGAAGCGCATGATTATCGTTATTTTCCTGATCCTGACTTACTGCCGTTAAGTATTTCCAAAGAATGGATTGAGCAGGTCAAGGCCATGCTACCAGAGTTACCGGAAGCAAGGCATAATCGTTATATCGAGGATTTCGGGCTTTCCAGCTATGATGCGAGCGTGCTGACGGCAACCAGAGAAATAGCTGATTATTTTGAAAATACAGTCAAGCAACTGCCCGCCCAGGCTAAACTTTGTGCCAACTGGATCATGGGTGAAGTCAGTGGCAGACTCAATAAAGAGAATATCGAGATAGCGCAGTGTCCGGTTAGCCCAGCGCAGCTGGCAGCATTACTTGCGCGCATCAGTGACGGTACCATCTCTGGCAAGAGCGCCAAGGATGTCTTCGATAGTATGTGGCAGGGCGAGCATGGGGGAGACGCTGATGCCATCATAGCTGCCAAAGGACTTAAGCAGATTTCCGATGATAGCGAAATCGAAAAGCTGATGGATGAGGTGCTGGCTGCTAATCCACAACAAGTGGCAGATTATCGTAGCGGTAAAGAAAAAGCTTTTAACTCACTTGTGGGGCAAGTCATGAAAGCCACCAAAGGGAAAGCGAATCCTGCTCAGGTTAATACGATACTCAAGCAAAAGTTGCTGGAATAAATTTCACGATGACGTCATTCCATTGCTCATCAACGTTGGCTTTGCTGGCATCAGTAGTAATTTAAAATTTTCCTAGCCGTATTATTGTTTACTGTCTGCCATTCACCTTCGCGTCATGTTGGGAGTTTTTTCATCATTAATTTGTCTACTCGCCCCATCGGTTGAAAGATGAAGAGGACAATGCGGCCAATTACACTTCCTTGATGTGATCCTTATCGCATTAAGGGGCGACTACCATGGGATCAGTTGTCCATCATAAGCAAAGAATTTTCCTGAATCTGCCAGGGTAATTTCCTTTAGTATCCGGCGCATGCCGGTAACGCTTTGTTCCGTTGAAATGAGTGCACCGGCTCCGCCCATATCGGTTTTTACCCACCCTGGGTGTAATAATACTGAAATGATGCCACGAGCTTTTAAATCAATGGCAAGACTCTTGGCAACCATATTGATGGCTGCTTTGCTCGAGCGATAGATATAACTCCCGCCACGTTGATTATCAGCAATGCTGCCCATTTTACTGGTAATGGTAGCAATGGTTTTTAGCTTACTGTTGCTGATCTGACTGATAAAAGCTTCTGCCATTTTGAGGGGCGCCATAGTATTGATCTGGAAGGTTTTATGCCATGCAGGGTAGTCGATGCTGCCGAATCCGCCATCATCAGAAGGCGGATAAACACCGGCATTATTGATCAGTAGATCAATGGTTTCGTTAGCCAACGTTGTAGATAATTGATCAATTTGCTGATGATCTGCCACATCAAGGGCATAAATTCTGATGTGATCCGGGTATTGTATGGCGAGTCGATTAAGATTTTCTGCTGTTGCCGGTTGGCGGCAACAGGCGATTATCTGCCAGCCATCCTGTGCATATTGACGGACATACTCTAATCCAATTCCGCGATTGGTGCCGGTAATCAGGGTAGTGGCCATATTCTTATTACTCCTTTTATTCCCTTGTTATTACACTTTCATCTTATTCCATTTCTAAATCAAAACTGACTTTGTCGGCTTCACCTTGCCGTATTATTGATACTGTCTGCGGTTCGCCTTCGTGTCATTTTTGATTTAGAAATGGAATTATTAATAAATATTCTGCTTGATGCAGAATTATGCGATAGCAGCAGAATATGGAATCATTTTACAAAATTAAGCAGTACAAAATAAATAATTTAAAGTGAATTTCAAGTAGACACTACAATCAAACGATAATGTTATACTTATTTTTTTACAGTACTTTGGGAATAATTATGAAGAAAATACTGACACTTCTAACTTTAGCCATGTTTACTTTTACCTTTCTTCCGTTTGACGACGCTGAGGCAAAACGGGTTGGTGGCGGTAAAAGTATCGGGAAACAACGCGATTCCATCAATCAACAGGCTACTCCAAAACCAGCACAATCTCAATCAGCAGCACCGGCATCGGCTGCTGCAGCAGGTGGCGCCAGTAAATGGGGCGGAGCATTAGCCGGGTTAGCTGCGGGTGGTTTATTAGCAGCTTTGTTCATGGGAGGAGCTTTTGAGAATATCAATATGGCGGATATCCTGGTGCTGCTGGTACTGGCTGCGGTGATATTCTTTATTATCCGTATGGTGCGTAAATCTAAAGCTAATCAGGCGCCTCGTCCAATGCAGTTTTCAGGGGCCGGAGCAGATCGCGCTGGCGGTATGTTCACGCCAACCCCTTCAACTTCGGCGCCACCTCCAGCTATGGGACAAGCGGGTGCAGCTACTACCAGTGACACTGGTGTGACCAATAGTGTTCCTGCAGATTTCGAAGTAGAGCCGTTTTTGCGTAATGCGAAACTTTCGTTTATTCATTTGCAGGAGGCCTATGGGGCACATAATCTGAATGAACTTCGTGAATACGCTACGCCCGAAATGTTTGCTGAGCTTGAAGCGCAAATTAAAGAGAGTGGTGACAAGCCTAACAAAACAGAAGTGTTGTTCGTTAATGCCAACTTGCTGGATGTCACAGTGACCAATGATATGGCCATTGCCAGCGTGCGCTTTAATGGACAGTTGCGTGAATCACCCGATGCACTACCCGAAGCATTTGATGAAATTTGGCATGTGCAGAAAGATCTCAAGGGCCAACATTCAGCCTGGTTATTGACGGGCATTCAACAACCTTCGTAACAGGTCGCAAATAAATTGACTGCCCATATCCCGTAGCTGTGTGCATTGGACGGGACCTGGACAGTTCGTTGATACCTCGCCTATTTGAATTTAAAGTAGGCGAAGTTATTCATTGTAGCTAACGTCCATACTAAGATTTACGTTAGCTATCTCCTTTAAGCGGGGGCTTGCTATGAGAATCGCTGTTGTGTCAGATATTCATGGTAATTTACCTGCATTGGAAGCGGTGGTGGCACATTTCAAACAGAGCGGAGTCGATGCCGTCATCAATCTCGGTGATAATTTGTCAGGCCCGCTGCTACCATTGGAAACCGCACAATATTTAATGGCGCAGGATTGGATACATATCTCCGGTAACCATGATCGCCAACTTCTCGCATATGGAACTGAGCAATGTACTGATGTTGATGAATTAGCCTATTCCCAGTTAACAACGAGAGAACTTGCCTGGCTTAAATTACTTCCGCCTAAAGCAGATTTCGACACGGATGTGTTGCTTTGTCACGGAACACCCGCTAGTGACTTGACCTATTTTCTGGAAACTGTCGAGGCTCATGGTGCACGTATGGCAACGCGTCAAGAAGTAGACGAGCGTCTGGGAGAAACGCGAGCAAAGCTGGTTTTATGCGGGCATACTCACAAGCCACGCGCGATGCGAGCCTCCTCGGGCCAACTCGTTGTTAATCCGGGTAGTATTGGTTTACCAGCTTTTGATGATGCCACACCTTATTTTCATGTGGTTCAAACGGGCTCACCCGATGCGCATTACGCCATTCTGGAGCGCATTAAAGGCCGCTGGGTAGCGTCCCTTATCACAGTGCCTTATGATTATGACGCTATGGTCAAATTGGCACATTCACGCCGCTATGATGACTGGGCACAGGCGCTTGCAACAGGCTATATGTCCTGATTCTATTTCTAAATCAAACCTGAATTTATCGGCTTTACCTGGCGTTCTTATGATTGATACTGTCTGTGGCTCGCCTTCGTGTCATGTTTGATCGGGAAATGGAATAAATAAGCGAGCCTGTGATATGAGTCTGTGGGCTGATACATTGGCCTGAGAATCTGGCCTGAGAATCCTGATCGCAAAGAGGTTAATATTGCTTTTTGAATAAAGTTAACCTCATTCTTCTATGTCTGCTTTATAATCTCAGCTTTTGTCCTTTTGCTTCATGAGTGCTCACCAGCCACTGACGTGGCATCCTGTTCCTGTCAATGCGGCAGTTAACATTCGTTGGTGGTTATTGCATCGAGATTCACTGACACAGTTGATACAGCAACGTTGTAGCAAGTTTTGGGTTGATCCGGTCTTTCAATCACTTGCACCTGCCTGCACCGATGAATTGGTTATGATGAATTTGCGTGACAGTGAATTGGCTTTGGTGCGTGAAGTGTATCTTTACTGTAACGATACGCCTGTCGTATTTGCCCATTCAGTGGTAGCGAGAAAACACCTGCAGGGTGCATGGCGTGGATTGAGTCGCTTGGGCAACCGATCTTTAGGCACCCTGTTATTTACCAATCCGCTGATCAAACGCGCTGAGTTTGGTTATAAACAGCTGAATATCCATCATCCCCTTTTTAAACGAGCCTGCCAGCGCTTGCAGGCTCCACCGCTTAGTTTATGGGCGCGACGTTCTCTATTTATGTTACAGGGGCAACCCATACTGGTCACTGAAGTTTTTTTGCCAGCTATTCTGAGATTAAAAATATGATGAATAAAGAACGGCTGATTGCTTATGCCAAACTGATAAGATTGGATAAGCCGATCGGCATCTTGTTGTTATTATGGCCTACCTTGTGGGGGTTATGGCTGGCAGCAGAAGGCCTGCCTGATCTGATGATTCTGCTGATTTTCGTTATGGGCACCGTCTTGATGCGTTCAGCCGGTTGTGCCATCAATGACTTTGCTGATCGTCGTATTGATCCTCATGTTGAGCGTACTAAAAACCGCCCTTTGGCGGCCGGCATAGTGACCCCTAAAGAGGCCGTGTTGCTGGCTGCCGGATTGAGTTTTTGCGCATTTTTACTGGTGTTGCCACTGAATCAATTGACATGGCTGCTTTCGGTAGGAGCATT
Organism: Nitrosomonas communis; assembly: GCF_001007935.1. Classification (NCBI taxonomy): domain Bacteria; kingdom Pseudomonadati; phylum Pseudomonadota; class Betaproteobacteria; order Nitrosomonadales; family Nitrosomonadaceae; genus Nitrosomonas; species Nitrosomonas communis. The sequence goes on along the minus strand of NZ_CP011451.1, from coordinate 666,627 downwards.
GTTTCTGGCCGGAACTTATCCTTTTACCAAACGCTTCTTTGCCATGCCGCAAGCGTATCTTGGGATTGCCTTCAGTTTCGGTATACCCATGGCATTTGCTGCGCAAACGGGTGAACTGCCTGCCATCATCTGGCTATTATTAGTGGCTAACTTATGCTGGGTCATTGCCTATGATACCGAATATGCCATGGTTGACAAAATGGATGATCTCAAAATTGACATCAAAACATCTGCCATTACACTCGGGCGTTTTGATATAACGGGTATCATGCTGTGTCATACCATTTTTCTGGGCATCATGGTTTATGTGGGTTGGCTGTTGCAGCGAGGTGTTCCTTATTATCTCTCATTGGCAGCAGTCTTGGGCCTGGTGGGGTATCAGTACGCTCTGATTCGTGAGCGCAACCCTGCTAATTGTTTCAAGGCTTTTCTGCATAATAACTGGGTGGGTGCAACGGTATTTGCCGGGATTGCACTGGATTTCTTGCTAACAGGCAGCTTCTAGGTTTTTAATATCGATGAAATACAAAGATCTGCGTGATTTTCTCACACAATTGGAAACTCGAGGGGAACTGAAACGAGTGAGGATCGAAGTGGATCCTTTTCTGGAAATGACCGAGATTTGTGACCGGTTACTCAAAAAAGCGGGTCCTGCTGTGCTGTTCGAGCAACCGAAAGGGCAGAGTATACCGGTATTGGGCAACCTGTTTGGCACGCCTGAGCGTGTCGCGTTGGGAATGGGGCAGGAATCGGTCACGGCGTTGCGCGAAGTGGGTAAATTGTTGGCTTATCTTAAAGAGCCTGATCCCCCCAAGGGTCTGAGGGATGCGTGGGAAAAGCTGCCTGTGCTGAAGCAGGTGCTCAACATGACACCCAAGGTAGTTTCCAGTGCCGCATGCCAGGAGGTCATCTGGGAAGGGCAGGCAATCGATTTAGCCAGATTGCCCATCCAGACATGCTGGCCAGGCGATATCGCTCCACTGATTACCTGGGGGCTTACCGTGACGCGCGGCCCGCATAAAGCGCGGCAAAATCTGGGTATTTACCGGCAACAAGTCATTGCGCCGAATAAAGTCATTATGCGCTGGCTTGCTCACCGAGGGGGAGCGCTGGATTATCGTGATTTCTGCATGGTCAGTCCAGGCCAACCTTATCCTGTGGCCGTCGCCTTGGGGGCGGATCCAGCCACCATTCTGGGCGCCGTTACGCCCGTGCCTGATAGTCTCAGTGAATATCAGTTTGCTGGATTACTGCGTGGTGCCAAGACCGAAGTCGTCAAATGCATCAGCCATGACCTGCAAGTGCCCGCCAGCGCAGAAATTGTGCTGGAAGGATTTATTTATCCTGATGAGACCGCGATAGAAGGACCCTATGGTGATCACACCGGTTATTATAACGAGCAGGAGACTTTTCCGGTTTTCACTATCGAACGCATTACCATGCGCCGCAATCCGATTTATCATTCCACCTATACCGGCAAACCGCCTGATGAGCCAGCTATTCTGGGGGTCGCGCTAAACGAGGTGTTTGTGCCTTTGCTGCAGAAGCAATTTACTGAAATTGTTGATTTTTATTTGCCACCGGAGGGGTGTTCCTATCGCATGGCGGTAGTCAGCATGAAAAAACAATATCCCGGGCACGCCAAACGGGTGATGTTCGGGGTATGGAGCTTCTTGCGTCAGTTCATGTATACCAAGTTCATCATTGTGACAGATGACGATATCGATATCCGCGACTGGAAAGAAGTCATCTGGGCAATTACAACACGCGTGGATCCCGCGCGGGATACCTTGATCGTGGAAAATACCCCGATCGATTATCTGGATTTTGCGAGCCCCGTCTCTGGCCTGGGTGGTAAGATGGGATTGGATGCGACCAACAAATGGGCGGGAGAGACGACACGCGAATGGGGCAGACCGATCGAAATGGATGCTGCGGTCAAAATGCGTATTGATCAGCTCTGGAGTAAGTTGCCTTTTTGAAATAACGCTAGCTTATTCCATTTTTAAATAATACCGGCTTTGTCAGCTTCACTTTGCGGTATGATTAATATTATCTTTGGTTCGCCTTCGCGTAATGTTTGATTGGGAAATGGAATGAGTTTTTCAGTGGATAAAGAAACGAATCCGATCAAAGTTTATTACAACTCAGCCTGTCCGGTGTGCAAGGCTGGCATAGAAAATCAGAAAGGCAAGATGAAAGGGTGTCCGGTCGAATGGAAAGATATCCATTCGCATCCTGCATTAGTCACGGAAATCCATTCAGAACTTGAGCAAGTGCGTGAGCGATTGCATGTCGTGGATGAACATGGTCAAACTTATATCGGGTTTGATGCATTTCTCACCATTTGGCGGCATTCTCCTGGCGAGAAATGGAAGGCAACACTATTGGGTTTGCCACTTATCAAACAGTTAGGGCAGGTTGCTTACAATCAATTTGCTGCCCTATTGTATAAATGGAATAAGGCAAAGAAGTATTGGTAGTGTGTGACGAGCCACAAAAGCAAAGAGCAATTTTAATGTGGACTGATCTACATTACTCTAGAAAATTTCAGCCAAGAAATTGCCAATCGACTGATAAGCCCGTTTTGCCGCTATTTCTTTGTAGACTGTGCCGAAAGTGGGATTATTAGCCACAGGATTGGTAAAGGCATGCATGGTTCCTCCATAAATATGCATCTGCCAGTCTACTCCCGCTTCGGTCATCTCCTGCTCAAAAGCTAACACCTGCTCGGGCGGTACCATGGGATCATCATGACCATGTAGACAGAGCACTTTAGCGCTTATTTTTTCATTGGTAATATAATCACGTGCCAAAATACCATGAATGCTGATAACACCTTTCACATCAGCACCGGATCGAGCCAATTCCAGCACACACATTCCACCAAAACAATAACCCATTGCCGCGATCCTGGTTGCATCAACATGTGGGAGTTTTCGCACTGCCAGTAATGCTGCGTTAATTCTTTGCCTCAATAAGGCTCTATCACTTGCGTAAGGATGCATGAGTGCTGCGTTACCGTCCACGTCCCCATCGCGGCCAAATATACCTTTGCCATACATATCCAGCGCAAAACCGACATAACCCATTGCTGCGACTCTTTCTGCTGCCTTACAGGCAAATTCGCGCCGACCACTCCAATCATGCGCAACCAGCACGACCGGTTTGGGGGCATCTGTTTCGTGATAGACCATATAACCTTCCAGTTCGGTATCGCCATCCTGATAATCAACAAATTTCGTAAGCATATTACTCTATCCTTATTAATTAATATGGAAGAAACTTTTACTATCTTATCCTAATTTTAAATCAACCCTGACTGAGTCGACTTCACCTTGCTGCATCATTGATACTGTCATACTGTTGATGGCTCGCCTCCGCGTCATGTTTGATCTGGAAATGGAATTGCGACAATCTGATCAGCCAAACCCCAAAGTAATGTTTGAATTACTCAATAATGCATGAATAACTACCTGCCAGCAATGATCAAAAAATAGCTGCATTCTCACCTCAGAAAATACTTAAGCATCTTAAACGCTTGAACTACATAATCAAGACAGAGATACCATATTCTGCTATGGTATTTGTTACAGAAAATATATGGCATTGCGTTCTTCCATTTCTAAATCAAAACTGACTTTGTCGGCTTCACCTTGCCGTATTATTTATACTGTCTGCGGCTCGCCTTCGTGTCATTTTTGATTTAGAAATGGAATTCAATATTGAAAGCAGACTACTGATAAAAAATTATATGATGACAAAAAATTATCTGATAACTTTTTGTCGCTATCAACGAGGAGAGAGGAGCATTGATCAGTATCCGTCTCACTTTAGCCTTATGCATTACCATCAGCATCATACTCTATGGCTGCAGCAGTCAGAGGAGGGAGGCTATTCCTACCTTGAACTGGTATGTTGCCGGTGAACCCTCGGGCGCATTTTCCATGGCAGCCAGGCGCTGCTCTGAAGATTCAGGACAAGCGTATAAAATAGAACAGGTGCCATTGCCTGCTGATGCCGATCAACAACGTGAGCAATTAGTGCGCCGGCTGGCCGCAGGCGATAATTCCATCGATATTATCGGGATGGATGTCATCTGGACTGCAGAATTTGCGCAGGCGGGTTGGATTCTTCCCTGGACTGGCGAAACAGCTGAGCAAGCCAAGGCAGGTCGACTGGATGCTCCATTGCAGAGCGCAATCTATCAAAATCAATTATGGGCAGCGCCGTTCACTACGAATATTCAGTTATTATGGTATCGCACAGACAGAGTCACTGCAGCGCCTGCCACCTGGGATGAAATGATCCTTGTGGCTGAATCATTGGGGAAAACAGGGACCATACAGGCACAAGGCGAACGTTATGAAGGATTAACTGCATTCTTTATTTCACTGCTGGCCTCGAATGGCGGCTCAGTATTGGATGTCAGTGGCAAGCATATCTCTCTGGCGCAACAGCCCACTTTGCAGACGCTTTCTACCATGGCACGCTTTGCCAATTCAAGGGCCGCTGTTCGGGCTCTGGCGACTACACGCGAAGATCAGGCGCGCCTTGCTTTTGAATCAGGCCACTCCAGCTTCATGGTTAACTATCCCTTTGTCTGGCCCAGCGCCCAGAGAAATGCGCCTGAAATTGTTAAACACATGGGATGGGCTCGCTGGCCTGCGGCCATAGAAGGCAAACCCAGCCGCTTTGTGATTGGTGGCCTTAATTTAGGTGTCAGCGCCTATACGCCTTATCCTCAGTTGGCGTTCCATGCCGCTGCCTGTCTTACTGCAGCCAGGCATCAACGTATGGCTGCTGAACTGGGAGGGCTGCTGCCGACTGTCGCTGCATTATATGATGAGCCGGAAATTCGCGCGACTTATCCCTTTGCAGATGTGTTGCGCAGTTCGTTAAACGATGCGGTGCAACGCCCACAAACGCCGCTCTATAATGATATTTCTCTGGCGATCAGTCGTACTTTGCACCCTATGCGCGATATTGAACCTCAGAAAGATTTTATTCGGCTACGTCGCGCCATCGAGCGCGCACTCAATTCAGAGGGTTTGCTTTGAATCAGAAGAAAAGCAACGAACGGCGTTTGGGCTGGTTATTGTGCGCGCCGGCAGTAACTGCCTTGCTTGTGGTAACTGCTTACCCTATTTTATACGCACTGTGGTTATCATTATTTCGCTACGATTTGCGTTTTCCCGAGCAGCGCGCTTTTATCGGTCTCGATAATTATGTCAGTATTCTTACCTCAGAGGTATGGTGGCATGCGCTGGGTAATACGTTAATTCTGACAATCAGCTCAGTCTCCCTGGAATTGCTGTTAGGGTTTCCTCTCGCATTAATTATGCACCATACTTTGTTCTGGCGCCGCGCAGTGCGCGCCGCCACGTTAATTCCGTATGCGATGGTCACTGTTGTTGCGGCATTGGCCTGGAAATTTGCTTTTGATCCGACTACCGGTTTTGTTAATGCCTTACTCGGTATGGAGCAGGTATGGTTGACTCAGCGCTGGTCAGCGTTTTTAGTAATTATCCTGACCGAAATATGGAAAACCACGCCATTTATGGCATTGCTGCTAATGGCAGGGCTTACCCTGGTACCGCATGATTTAATTCAAGCCGCGCGGGTCGACGGGGCTAATGCCTGGCAACGTTTCATAAAAATTATCGTTCCGCTCATGAAACCTGCCATTCTGGTAGCCGTATTGTTTCGCACACTGGATGCGTTTCGTATTTTTGATACGGTTTTTATCCTAACCCGTGGCGCACAGGGGACCGAAACTGTCTCCCTGCTGGGCTATAACACCTTCATTGTAAGCCTCAATTTAGGTCTGGGTTCGGCAGTTTCAGTATTGATTTTTATCGGTGTACTTATAATCTCGGTTTTGTTTATTAAAGGCTTTGGGGCATCGCTGACTCAAGGAGAAAAGGCCGAATGAGAATGAGGAATGACCTGATGGGACGTGTTTTCTGGGGGATGGGTAACCTCATGGTGATGGCTTACGCCTTATTACCTGTCTTATGGATTATATCCCTGTCGTTGAAGCAGAGTCGTCATTTGAATGACCAGCGTTTTTTTCCGCAAACTATCAGCTTGGAGAATTACCGAATTATTTTCTCTGACATGCAGTTTCCAGCGGCATTGTGGAATTCCCTTGGTATTGCTGTGATATCGACGGTACTGGCAGTTACGCTGGGAATGTTTGCTGCCTACGCCATAGTCAGATTAGAATTCCCCGGCAGACGCTTGATCCTTGCTGGCGCATTGGCCACCGCCATGTTTCCATCGGTGGTGATTATCGGGCCGATTTTCAATATGTGGCGCACAGTAGGGCTATTTGATACCTGGTTGGGCCTCATCATTCCTTATATGACTTTTGCTTTGCCGCTTGCCATTTGGATCTTATCTGCTTTTTTTCGTGAAATTCCCTGGGAGTTGGACAAAGCCGCTCGTGTTGATGGCGCTACCCCGTGGCAAGCCTTTATTAGGGTGATTGTGCCCCTGGCCGCACCCGCCATATTTACGGCTGCGATTCTGGTATTTATTTTTGCCTGGAATGATTTTTTATTTGCGATTTCGCTGACTTCCACCAACAATGCCCGCACGGTACCTGCGGTGATTGCCTTTTTTACAGGCAGCTCCCGTTTTGAATTACCCACTGGCTTGATTGCGGCAGCTTCAGTGGTCATTACTGTACCAGTCTTGATTATAGTGTTAATTTTTCAGCAACGTATCGTGGCGGGTCTGACATCAGGTGCTGTGAAAGGCTGATGTGATCAAATTGACTATATGGCAAAAATTGAACTAAGCAATGTGACCAAACAATTTCCTGATGGGACGGTAGCAGTCAGTGCGACCAGTTTTGTCATTAATGATGGCGAATTTTTTATTCTCGTCGGCCCCTCCGGCTGCGGTAAATCAACCTTGCTGCATATGATCGTCGGTCTGGAAGGAGTCAGCAGCGGCGAGATTCGACTTGACGGCAAAGTAATTAACCACCTGGATCCGAAGGATCGCAATATGGCGATGGTCTTTCAGAGCTATGCCCTCTATCCGCATATGAATGTGCGGCAAAATATCGCGTTCCCGCTCGTCATGGCGAAAGTACCCAAAAAAGAAATAAATAAGCGTGTGGAAGAAACCGCGGCTATTCTAGAATTGAGCCATTTACTCGACAGTAAGCCGCGAAATTTATCGGGCGGTCAGCGTCAGCGTGTGGCGATGGGCAGGGCGATTGTGCGCAATCCACAAGCTTTCTTACTTGATGAGCCATTATCCAATCTTGATGCCAGGCTGCGTAATCAAATGCGTACCGAGCTCGCCCGACTGCAAAAGCGACTAGGCACCACGACTGTTTATGTGACCCATGATCAGACCGAAGCCATGACGCTCGGTGACCGGGTAGCGGTTTTAAATAAAGGCGTGGTTCAGCAAATCGGAACCCCTTATGAATTATATCGGCAACCCGGCGATTTATTTGTAGCGGGATTTGTCGGTTCCCCAGCCATGAATTTTTTTCCGGTACAACTCAGAGATAGCCGACTGTTCTTTTTCTCACTCGATTTAGAAATAAATTTTCCTGAGAGCATGACTCTTCCAAGCCAGCATCAATACGCCATTGCGGGTATCCGTCCTGAAGATTTTTACGTATTGTCTGATGAAAGTGGACAGCATCCGAAACAAGCCGCCTTTGATACGCAAGTAGATGTGGTGGAGTGGTTAGGTGCTGAAGTGCTCATTTACTTTCAAATCAAAAATAACCAGTGGCCCGACATGCCTGCATTAACACGGGATCTTAACCTGGACAAGAAGTCAGGTGATAAATGGCAGATTACCGCTAAGTTAGATGCCAGCCATCGCATCAAGGAAGGGGACAGGATAAAACTGACTTTCGATATAGATAAATTACATTTATTTGACCCGCAAACAGGCGAACGTTTGACAGCAAAATAAAGGTTGAGACACTGTAATTGGTCCCAGAAGCCGCAGCTAGATGCGGTGGAGCATGTGGTAAGTCAAATGCGCAGGGTGCGATAAGGCCACAAGGATGTTCCCTGCCATCAATGGCAGCGCCAGATTGGTACTTGCAGCGGCATCGCCAACTAAAGGTAGCGTGCAACATCCTGGAAATTCCTTCCAGGATTTTTATTCTCTGGCGTACAAGGCATCTACGCAAGATGCTCTTCCATTTCAATCAAACACGACGCGAAGGCGAGCCGCAGACAGCATCAATCATACGGCAAGGCAACAAGCAAAATTTGGCTGATAAAATCAGTTTTGATTTAGAAATGGAATTAATCAGGTCAATACTGACAAAAGCGTAATAACTAATCGCTTATTCGTCCTGACAGAGTTTCCTGGGTGTGTTCAGCTTTTTCGGCAATCAATTGAGTGGCTGCCTCAATCTGACCCCATGTATTCCATAGCAGTACACCGCGTACCTGTTTATTTTGCAAATAGTAGATTACACCTTTGTGAAAGGGTTCTTTCCAGTCTGCAACGATATCGAGGCTAGCATCAAGCTCGCCTATCGCTTCATATCCCAAATCAAATAGATCAGAGTAGAAATAAGGTTGGTAATGGTAAGGATTTGATTGACCAGCCATGTTTTCGCCAGCGATTTTTCCCATGACATTTGCGTTGTCTTCATGCTCTACCCGTATTCGTTTTTCCAGCAAAGGGCTATAGAAATTGGCTACGTCACCTGCAGCATAAATATCAGGATGACTCGTGCGCAGGCATTCGTCGACGACAATTCCATTATCGATGGCGAGTCCAGCTTGCCTGGCAAGATCAATGTTAGGTTGAATTCCAAGTCCAGCTATAATGCCATCCGCCGTGATTTCCATACCATTCTCTGTCATCACACTTATTTTGCTGCCTTCTTTACGAATGGTTTTGACCGTGTCGCCTGCATGGAGGGTGACGCCTTTTTCTCGATAATAGCTATTCAAATATTCTGAGAGGGCTTGAGGATAAATACGTGCGCCAATACTCTTTGCAGGAAAAATCATGGTGACGTGTTTATTATTCATGGCAAGGGCAGCAGCAATTTCTGAACCGATGAACCCCCCACCGATGACCACAAAATCGGAGCCCTGCTCGCATAGTTCGCGTAACTTCTGGTAATCATCTACCGTTCTAAAGTAGATGACATTCTCATCTAAATAGGGTAATCGTCGAACTGATCCGCCAGTGGCGAGTAACAGCTTTTCATAGGTATAAATATTTCCAACATTATCGATGGCGATCTTCTTGGTTGGATCAAGCGTGACAATTTTTTTGCCTATGTGGACAGCCACATTCATATCATGTTGGCTACGCCAGATGGATTCAAATGCCGCGCCTTTCCATAATGATTTGGTGAGTGGGGGGCGATCATAGGGTGAATGTAATTCTTCACAGATCATGGCGATGGTACCGTTTGGGTCAACCTGGCGTATGCCGTGAAGAGCTGAATCGGCAGTCATTCCGCCACCGACAATAAGGTATTTGTGATGTTTCATGGGAGCTCCTGATAAGAAAGATGCACGCTAAAAACTTATCACCCGTGTTTATTCAAGCAACTTGAAATATATTACCTCGAAAATCTCATCTTTATTAGCCTTTATTAGCTTGGGATAGGTCAATCTCCTGTAATGGTTCCGTATCAATAGAAGGTAAGTGCGTTCTCACTGATTTCCATTTACTCAAAAAAAGCAAGGACATAGCTTGACGATATGGCTTACTGTTGGCATAGTACTCAAAACTAGGCAGTGGGAGTGAAGGATCTTTTTGTTCTCCAATCAAACAAGCGGGGTGCTTTGATGAAGATAATGTTTGGTAAAGGTCTCATGACCATAATCATTGCTTTGCTAGTCACTGGCTGCGCTCAACATACCACACGGATTGCGAACGAGCCTCCCTTTTTCAATCTATCCAAACCAGAAACAGTATTAATTTATGAGTTTGCAGTGCACCCCGAAGATATTAAACAAAATTCTGCTCTGTTTGCAAGGATTGGCAGGAGCCTGGCAGGCAGTAATCAAACAGCGGAACAAGTTCAGATAGGGCGGGAAGTGGCCGATGCTTTGGCTGCAGAGCTGATGATAAAAATAGCGGCTATGGGTTTGAACCCTGTACGCGCTACGGCCCATACACCGATCAGCAAAGATGCAATTATCATTACCGGAGAATTTATTGACATAAACGAAGGTAATCGCTTGCGTCGTACCGTGATTGGTTTAGGTGCGGGTAAGTCTTCGCTTGATAGCCATGTACGGGTCTTAGCACAGAAAGAGTCTGGTATTGAAGAGCTGATTGCTTTTGACGCCCATTCGGAAAGCGGCAACATGCCTGGGGCGGCTGTCTTGGGTCCGGCTGGTGTCGCGGCAGGAGCAGGTACAACGGCAGTAGTTTCCACCAATGTAGCACTGGGAGCTGGTAAAGCTTACAAGTCGGCTTCGGCACAGCAAGCCAGGAGTATGGCTGATAAGATAGCGATAGAGCTAGAAAAATACTTCGCCAGACACGGCTGGATCGATTCCTCCTTGGCAAAATAAAAAGTGCCTGGTCTTGTACCTGGAGCACCACTCGTACTATTTCGTCCAGCTGGACTTTCAGGATTGTTTATTTCAGTTAGAGAGCTCCATTCAGAAACTCCAGCATTTCACCTGTTTCTGTGCGCCGAATGCGGGTAATTCCGCCGTAACTCACTTTAATTCGATAGAAGCCAGCCGGTGGTGCAAGGATGGTTCGTGCAATGACTGCACGAATCACCCCTGCATGTGCAACGATGAGATAATGCTTACTTTGAGAGTGCTCTACAATTTCGTCATAGGCTGAGCTGACTCGATTGATGAAATCATCCAGTGCTTCTGCACCTTGAGGTCGATGTGTTACCGGATTTCTCAGGAAGGACTGAAACTCATCAGGTTTGCTTGTTTTAATTTCTTGGTGGCTAAGCCCTTCCCACGCACCTAATCCCACCTCTTTAAATCGATGCTCAACAGTAACGTCTATGCCGTGACGCTCTCCGAGTGCGCGTGCAAACGCCTGGCAGCGTTGTAACGGAGAGGTGATAATCTGCTCCCATGCGTTATATTCACCCACTGCATTCCACATTTGAGACCAGCCTTTTTCACTGAGCGGATCATCAATGTTGTGACCTCGATAACGCTGTCCGCCAACAGGCTCGCCATGACGAATCAAATCAATAACAGTTTCTGTCATAAGAAAAACTTTAATGGTAGTATTTTTTGATGGGGTAGTTTACCTGAATTGGTCCTATTCCATTTCTTAATCAAACATAACGCGATGGCGAGCCGCAGACAGTGTTAATAATGCGGCAAGGCCGCAAGCAAGGTTAGCCGACAAAGTTAGTTTTGATTCAGATATGGAATGATACAAGAGCAAAATTTTTACAGAGCTGGATTGAGTATCGCTACCATAGGGAATATTGTCAGCTCAAAAATACTGCTGCCCGAGATTGAAAGAAACTGCATAATTTCAAGAAATAGGATAACTATTTTATGTGGATACAAAAACAACTTTATCTTAGAGCCCGCATACGCGGCTTTCACCTGGTGACTGATGAAATATTGCAACAGCTACCGGAATTAAGGCAGATCAGGATAGGGATCATGAATATTTTGCTTCAGCATACTTCTGCTTCGTTAACCCTTAATGAAAATGCAGATCCGGCCGTGCGCCAGGATTTTGAAGATTACTTCAATCATACCGTACCTGAGAAAGCACCTTATTACCGGCATAGGGATGAAGGAAGCGATGATCTTCCAGCCCATCTAAAATCCAGTTTGTTAGGTTGCAGCTTGTTGATTCCTGTCAGCAATGGCCGACTCAATTTAGGCACATGGCAGGGAATTTACCTGGGCGAGCACCGTAATCATGGAGGAAGCAGAAGCCTGATTATTACCATTCATGGTGAATAATGCCATCGATAATGTTAAAAACTACCTCTAGAATCATTAAATTTTAACAAGATCCTTGCCGAATCCATCTTGCCCATATTATTGATGCGGTCTGCGGCTCACTTTCGCGTCATGTTTGATTGGGAAATGGAATGACCTATCCGGTATAGGCTGCGTCAACATTTTTTGTTCTTGCCTTGTCTTGTTTAGAATTTTGAATTTTTAGAGGCGCGCTCTTAATTAAAAAATAGTCATAAGTAAGCTTTAAAATAAGGCAGAAATATAATTAAACCAATGATGATGGCACCAATGGCGCTGATCAGCACAGCACCTGCAGCCACATCTTTGGATTTTTGAATGAGGGGATGCGGAGCGGGTGAAACAGCATCGCATAAAAATTCGATGGCAGTATTTAAAGCTTCTGCAACAAACACCGCTAAGATAGCTAAAATGACGAGACACCACTCAATAGGATCAATCTGAAAAAACAGCCCACAGCTGATGACCAGAGTGGTAGCAAGAAGGTGAATCCAAAAATTATGCTGACTCTTTATCAATACAGCTATGCCTGATAATGCGTAGCTAAAACTTCTGATTCTGGCTGCAAAGGAGAAGGTAGATAGCTTGTTCAAATTTTTCGTACTACCCAGCTGTTGCGTGACATTGTTGGTTTATCCACCAAAGAATGAACCCTGCGATTTTATTGTTGAATAGAGACATCGGCGTAAAATGGAAGTAATCGTCAAAAACTGAACAAAAAATCTTACTGTCGATTAATAAGATAACCCGATTCATAACGTGAGGAAAAAGCAAATTAGCTATGTTAGCTTGTGGCATACGCTCGAACAGCAGCTTAGTGATCCATTCCATCCTCATTGGTTCCTTCATCACGCCTGTTCTAGCCCAGGCACAACAATCCAAAATACCCGAACTTACCCCTTTTGCGCCTATTACTGTGACTACCACGCGCACAGAAAAAAAACCTGAGCAACTACCCGAGGCAATTTCCCATATTGAGCGGAGTAAATATACTGATCTTCAACCTGGCGCCACGTTGGATGAATTTGCGCATGGCACGCCCGGTGTTTTTTTTCAGAATCAATATAATTTTACACAAGATTTACGGATAGCCATCCGTGGCTTTGGTGCGCGTTCACCGTTTGGCGTGCGGGGTATCCAGTTGCGTGTCGATGATATTCCGCAGACTTTACCTGATGGTCAGACACAGCTCGATGCCATCGATCCAGCCTTAATCGAACGTATGGAAATTTTACGAGGCCCATCAGCTTCGCTATATGGCAATGCTTCCGGTGGTATGATCAGCATTACCACACGCTCACCCCGCGAAAAGTTTGAAGTGATGCCACGTCTGGTTTTGGGTCAGTTCGGTTATTTGAAATCGGAATTGTACGCAGGGGGACGGATGTCAAATTTTGACTATGGATTGTTTGGATCATATCTTCAGCAGAAGGGCTGGCGCGATCACAGCAGCATGGAAAATTTATTTTCCCAAGTCAAATTGAATTTCCAACCTTCACCTGATTCCGACTGGATGATTTTAATGCATGAGTTTTATTCCCCCGATTCGAAAGATCCAGGGGCCTTAACGCTCGCTGAAGTGAATGCCAATCCGAAACAGGCGGCAATCAATAATCAGTTATATAACGCCAGTGAAGCTATCCGTCAGGAACAATTCGCCGTGCGCTACCGGAAAAGCCCATCTGCTAATCAGATGTTAACCATTGTTGCTCATGTGTTACACCGCGATTTCCAGAATTTATTACCCTTTAACAACGGTGGTCAGGTCGAATTCGATCGCTGGACTGGAGGATTGACAGCCCAGTTTGTGAGCAATCATACTTTGCTGAAGCGCGCCAATCGCTTGCTGGCTGGTGTTGACTATGCCATCCAGAATGATGATCGGCGACGCTTTAATAACCTTTTTGGCGTTCGGGGCGCGTTGAATCTGGATCAAATTGAACGCGTACAGAATGTCGGGCCGTTTTTGCGGAATGAATGGAGTATTAGCGATAAATTGGATTTCGTGACGGGTGGACGCTGGGATTGGCTGCAATATCGGGTAAAAGATGTATTTCTTTCGGATAGCGATCAATCAGGCACTAGAACACTTTCTCAAGCGAGTGGTACAGCGGGGCTTGTGTATCGCTTGCTGGATACCCATCAGATTTATAGCAATATCGCCTCCGTATTCGAAGCCCCTACCACTACAGAATTGATCAACAACCCGGCAGGGATGGGAGGATTCAATAATAACCTTGAAGCCCAGACTTCCTTGAGCAAGGAAATTGGATTACGTGGCAATCCTGCTGGCTTTGCGTATGAAGCCACCTTTTTCCATATCCATACCCGTAATGAAATCACTCCCTTTGAATTAGCCGAATCTCCAGGCCGCGCTTTTTTTCGTAATGCAGGAAAATCGCGTAGACTAGGGGTGGAAACCCGTCTGGCAACGCCAGTATGGCATGGGCTGCAAGGTGAAGTCGCCTACACTTATTCGGATTTCCAGTTTGAGCATTATGTCGTCGATAATATCGATCTGAAAGGCAATGAATTTCCGGGATTACCAAAACATAGATGGGAGGGGAGAGTACGTTACACCCATCCCTCTGGCCTATTTGGGCAACTGCATGTCCATCGGGTAGGGGAATTTTTTGTGAATGATATCAATACTGTCACCAACTCTGCCTATAACCTGGGGCAATTATTGTTGGGGTGGGAAAAGAAACATCGCTGGCTCGAGGGTTCGGTATTTGTTGGCATTAATAATTTGTTCGATGAGCGCTACAATGCGAATACGCGCATCAATGCTGCAGCTGGTCGTTTCTTTGAACCAGGTCCACCCCTCAATGTGTTTGGTGGGCTGCGCATCCGGATGACGCCGTTTTGATGCTTTATTCACTCTTACCATCAATAAGGAAGGAATGAAAATGACTCGTATTATGCTGATAATCAAGCTGTTCGCTTTATTTGCTTCAAGCAGTCCCTATTTCTTTTCCACGGCATATGCTCAATCTTCCCAGGTGAAATTCGATGTGCATGTCTTGGTTAATGGATTAAATCATCCCTGGAGTATGGTATTTCTGCCTGATGGGCAAATACTGTTAACTGAGCGTATAGGACAGCTTCGTATCGTATCGACCGATGGCAAATTATCCGCGCCTATCAAGGGTGTGCCCGCCGTGTTTGCTGAGGATCAAGGCGGGTTGCTGGGTTTGGCGCTGGATCCCGATTTTTCCAAAAACCATCTCATTTATTTTTCCTATGCGGAATCACAAGCCGATAAGGCCGGCACTGTTGTTGCCAGAGCAAAACTGGTCGATATGGCACTGGAAAATCTACAAGTGATCTTCCGTCAACAGCCCAAAACAGACGGTAATAAGCATTTTGGGTCTCGGCTGGTATTTGCGCCGGATGGCAATCTTTTTGTGACGCTTGGTGAACGTTTCAAATATATGGACCAAGCTCAGCAACTCGATAATCATCTCGGTAAACTGGTCAGAATACGTAGTGATGGCTCTGTGCCCTCTGACAATCCCTTTGTCAGGGACCCCCGGGCCAAACCTGAAATCTGGTCCTACGGTCATCGGCATATTCAAGGAGCTGCCATTCATCCTGGTACCGGAGAATTATGGATTCATGAACATGGTCCCCGTGGAGGAGATGAAATCAATATTCCCAAACCCGGCAAGAATTATGGCTGGCCACTAGCCAGTTATGGCATTCACTACTGGATGGTACCCATCAAAAAGGAGCATGCCGAGCGAGGATTTGAAGAGCCGATTTATTACTGGACACCTTCTATCGCTCCTTCTGGCATGATGTTTTATCAAGGCAATATGTTCCCGGAATGGAAGGGTAATTTATTTGTTGGGGCATTGGCCGGCAAGCATCTGGCCCGGTTGATAGTCAATGGGAAGAATGTTCTGGGTGATGAAAAATTATTGAAAGATAGCGCACGGATTCGCGATGTTGCAGCAGGGCCGGATGGTGCGATTTATCTGTTAACTGATGAGGAGAATGGAAAATTGCTCAGGTTGACGCGAGCAACGGCGCCATAAGTTTGAACCCGGCACATAGAAAGGGTTTATCGGAGTCTTGAGAAAGTGAAGCGAGATTCCCTCGGTCTACTCACCATTAGAGGAGCAGACATCTATTTCATTACAAAAATTGATCAATTATCTTGGCTACTTAACCACAATAGTTAAATGATAGAGCGGATTAATAATGAAGATAAGCACGCTTTTCCTGCTCGGTTTGCAGATAAAAAGCAAAGGGAGGATTTTCTAGCGATTTCAATATGATAATTTCTGCTCAACAAAGCGGGTCAGGCTGCCAAGTGTTTCAAAGGTATTAGCGCTTATTTCATCATCATCTATTGAAATATCATAATATTCTTCCAGTGCTGTGATGACATTGACGACTGCCATTGAATCCAGCTCAGGGAGATTTCCAAGTAAAATAGTATCTTCTCTAAGTGAGTGTTTACGCTCGCCTAAATTGAGGACATTAGCCAAGATATTTTTGACTTCTTCTAGATGTTGCATGATGACTCCAAAGTTGATGCTTTTTCGCAAATAAAAAAAGGCTATTTAGTTAATGTATTTCGAGATGGAATTTTGAAAAAAAATTAAATAAAAATAGGCGAATAAAAGAAAACAGGGAAATAATGATTATTTGTCACTTGCCGACATGAAAATGTATGACTTGCCCAACCTGCAAGTTTAATTTATTTTCCTGTCTTTATCGATAAGAAACACAAGCAGTGGTAATAAAATGGACGCAGATCAACTTTTTTACTTGGTAGAAAGAGGATGCAAATCTTTTGCCAGCGCTTGTGTATATAAAGATTGGTCGGGGTGAGAGGATTTGAACCTCCGACGCCTGCGTCCCGAACGCAGTACTCTACCAGGCTGAGCTACACCCCGTGAACATCTTATAAATTTGTATTCATACGTGCAGCCGTACGCTGAGTTTTATTCCAACTGATTGTGATGGCAATAAAGGGAGCGAATTGATATAGCATTAATGATTTCTTGTTACAGCGAAATGAGCTAATTGTAACAAACATTCCTTATAGCTAGAATCAGACAATTTCGCGATAGCTTCTGCCGCTATTTCAGCTTCCTTTTGCGCGCGTTGTTGTGCATAGTCAAGGGCGCCTGTTTGCTGAATAATTTCTAGAACCGTTTGGAATCCGCTTGCTCCACCTGATTTGATGGCTTCACGTATGACACTTGCCTGCTTGTCTGAACCTGTGCGCATGGCATAAATTAAAGGTAAGGTGGGTTTGCCCTCAGCAAGATCATCCCCAAGATTTTTGCCCGTATCCTGGTAATCGCCTGAATAATCCAGCAGATCATCGATCAATTGGAATGCCGTGCCTAGGTGCATTCCATAGATTGCTAAAGCTTCTTCTTCAAATTGAGTGGCGTTGCCAAGAATGGCCCCAATACGTGCAGCGGCCTCAAAAAGTTTGGCGGTCTTAAAGCGAATAACACGTAGATAATTTTCTTCTTCTACATCAGGATCTCTACAATTTAGTAATTGTAATACCTCACCTTCGGCTATGATATTCGTGGCATCAGAGAGAACTTTCATAATACGCATATTATCGACCTCCACCATCATTTGGAAGGAGCGCGAATAAAGAAAATCTCCCACTAATACACTGGATGCATTACCAAATAAAGCATTGGCAGTTGCTTTATTACGCCGTAACTGTGATTCGTCTACGACATCATCATGTAATAGTGTAGCGGTATGAATGAATTCAACGACGGCAGCGAGACTGTGATGATGCTGCCCGGAATAATTAAATACACCGGCAGATAAAATTACCAGTGCCGGGCGCAGTCGTTTGCCTCCATTATGAATGATGTATTCACCTATTTGATGAATAAGTGCGACCTGAGAATGAAGCTTTTGTCGTATCACAGCATCAACAGCGCTCATGTCCTGAGCAATAAAGCTCCTAATACGTTCGATTGGCACAACAACCCCTTGAAGAAATAACTATAGTAGAAATGTCACAGCTTAAGTGTCAAGCTGGATTGATATAATTAGATATTAAATATTTGTCACACAAGATGTTCGGACAATTGTATAATTTTAGAATATATGAAAGAGGATGAATAGGATATGTATGCTGTAATAAAAACTGGCGGAAAACAATATCGTGTTGAAGTCGGTAATAAACTAAAAATAGAACAGATTGTAGCGGAAGCCGGCAGTGATCTCGTCATTGACCAGGTTTTGATGGTTTCTGAAGGTGAGAATACATCCATAGGTAAACCATTTCTAGATAGTGCAAAGGTCAGCGCTACTGTGGTAGGGCACGGGCGGCATGATAAAGTACGTATCTTCAAGATGCGTCGCCGCAAACACTATCAGAGACATCAAGGACATCGACAAAATTATACCGAAATCCAGATAACGGATATTTCAGCGTAAATAAAGAAGTGAGGAATTAAATGGCACATAAAAAAGCGGGTGGTAGTTCACGCAATGGGCGCGATTCACACTCCAAACGATTAGGGATAAAACGTTTTGGAGGAGAGCTCATTAAGGCTGGAAACATTATTGTTCGTCAACGTGGCACTCAGTTTCATCCTGGAGAAAATGTTGGCATGGGTAAGGATCATACCTTATATGCAAAAGTTGAGGGAAAGGTTATATTTGGTATAAAAAGTGCCTTTAATCGTAAAACAGTATCGATTATACCTGTTTAAACTCGTCAAATTCTCAAAAGCCCCATTCAATATAATGGGGCTTTTTTTTATTTTGGATGCCACTTTCTGAATATAACGCTTGCTTATTTTGTGCTTTGGACTGATTTCAGGTTGAGACAAGTTTATGAAATTTATTGATGAAGCAAAGATTCAAGTATTTGCAGGGGATGGGGGCAACGGTGTAGCCAGTTTTCGTCGCGAAAAATTCATTCCCAGGGGTGGGCCAGATGGAGGTGATGGCGGTCGTGGCGGCAGTATTTATGCGATTGCCGATCATAACATTAATACTCTGGTTGAATATCGCTTCACCCCGCTATTTCGTGCTAAAAAAGGCGAAAATGGGCGTGGATCAGACTGTTATGGGAAAAGTGCAGACGATATTATTTTACGTATGCCGGTAGGAACGGTGATTACGAATATGGTGACTGGCGAAATCATGGCCGATTTGCAGCATCATGACCAGAAAGTGCTGTTGGCCAAAGGTGGAGCAGGGGGGTTAGGCAATATTCATTTCAAGTCCAGTACCAATCGTGCCCCACGGCAATTTACCTATGGTGAGCCTGGAGAGGATTTTGAGCTAAAGTTAGAACTCAAGGTGTTGGCAGATGTTGGCCTGCTCGGCATGCCGAATGCAGGAAAATCCACCCTGATTCGGGCGGTATCAGCAGCGCGTCCTAAAGTAGCGGATTATCCCTTTACTACGCTCCATCCCAATCTAGGAGTGGTCCGGGTAGATCAGGACCGAAGTTTTGTTATGGCTGATATTCCTGGCTTGGTAGAAGGCGCTGCAGAAGGGGTGGGTCTGGGTCATCGTTTTCTGAAACACTTGGCAAGAACGCGTTTGTTACTCCATGTTATTGACATTGCTCCTTTCGATGAGCAGATCAACCCGGTTCATGAAGCTGAAGCGCTGGTCAAAGAGCTCAAAAAATATAATGAAACACTTTATCAGAAACCGCGTTGGTTAGTACTTAATAAAATTGATATGTTGCCTGATCCGGAGCGTGATGCGTTGTGTCATAAATTTATCCATGATTATGGGTGGAAAGATAAGTGGTTTGGGATTTCAGCATTAACAGGAGAAGGTTGTAGTGCCTTGGTCTATGCCATTATGGATTATCTGGAACAAGAATTAGCGGTGACTGTTGAAGAATGAGCCAATCAATATTGAAACAAGCTCGTCGCATCGTTATCAAGGTTGGGAGCAGTCTGGTCACCAATCAGGGTCAGGGGCTTGATCATGATGCGCTGGCCTGCTGGGCTGCTCAGATTTCTTACCTCAAAGAGATGGGGAAAGAAATCATATTGGTTTCTTCAGGCGCCATAGCGGAAGGCATGCAACGGTTGGGCTGGAAAAAACGACCCACCGCCTTATATGAATTGCAAGCTGCCGCAGCGATTGGGCAGATGGGGCTGGCACAAGCGTATGCAGCTTGTTTTGATCGTTATCAATTGCTTACAGCTCAGGTATTGCTTACACATGATGATTTATCCAACCGCAGACGCTACCTGAATGCCCGCTCGACACTGACTACTTTATTGAAACTCAATATCATACCCATCATCAATGAAAATGATACGGTTGCAATTGATGAGATACGTTTTGGTGACAACGATACTCTGGCTGCCCTGGTAACTAATCTTACTGAAGCCGATGCGCTTGTTATATTGACGGATCAACCCGGCTTATTTACCAGTGATCCGCGTAAAAATAGCGATGCCAAACTAATCCAGAAAGCAAATGCGGGGGATTCTGACATAGTCGCTATGGCGGGAGGAGCCGGCAGCGAAATTGGACGGGGTGGCATGCAAAGCAAAGTGCTTGCAGCCAAGCGTGCAGCGAGAAGCGGTGCGCATACCCTGATCGCTTCGGGGAGAGAGACGAACGTACTGGTTCGTCTGGCGCAAGGTGAGGCAATTGGTACGCTTTTGTTAGCTACCCTGCCGGTACTCATCGCGCGTAAGCAATGGTTGGCTGACCACTTACAGATTCGAGGCACTATCACCATTGATTCAGGCGCCATGAAAGCACTTGCCACGGAAGGAAAAAGCTTGTTACCGATCGGTGTGGTAGAGGTCAGAGGCGATTTCGAGCGTGGAGAAGCGGTGGCTTGTCTGGATCAGGAAGGCAATGAGATTGCGCGTGGCCTCATCAATTACAGCGCCAGGGAAACGCAAAAAATTATGCGACGACCGAGCCATGAAATTCAGTCTATTCTTGGTTATGTGGATGAATCTGAGCTCATTCATCGAAATAATTTAGTTCTGCTGTGAATAAAGATTTAATTCAAGGCGCCTCTAAATCCAATAATTCTATCGAAGAAGAAGGTAAATGACAGAAGCGGGAGTGGAAATAATACGAAAAGAGCTGTGCTTTCAAGGTTTCTTCCGTATGGAGCGATATACCTTGCGCCATCGTCTGTTCAGTGGTGGCTGGAGTGAACCTATTACGCGTGAATTGTTGGAGCGCGGCCATGCTGCCGCGGTTCTTCCCTATGACCCAGCAAGGGATCAAGTTGTGTTGATTGAACAATTCCGCGTGGGTGCCATGTCAATCTCCAGTGGACCATGGTTGATGGAAATTGTAGCCGGCATTATCGAAGCGAATGAGCCTGCAGAAGAAGTGGTGATAAGGGAAGCAGTAGAAGAAGCTGCTTGCGATGTCTGTGAACTTATTCCACTGTATGATTATCTGGTCAGTCCGGGCGGAACAACTGAGCGTATTGCCTTATTTTGTGGTAAGGTCGACTCAACGCATATCGGTGGGATTTATGGCAAAATGGAAGAGGGGGAAGATATCAAAGTTCATGTAATGACGGTAGATGAAGCCCTAGCCTTATTAGCTTCAGGAAAAATTATTGCAGCCAGCGCGATCATAGCATTGCAATGGCTGGCTCTCAATCGAGAGTCTCTTCGTAACCTCTGGTCAAGTGGGTAATCATCCCATGTGCGCTGAGAGAAAAGTTGAGCAGGTCTTTTTCCGGTTGAAAATCAAACTCAGTATTATCCTGCTGCTTTTCTCGTTCGGGTTGTGTCCGCTACCAGCACATGCTGTTAACACAGCCTTATGGTTGGACATGGAGGGTGCCATCGGTCCAGCCGGTCATGACTATATCAAACGCAGCCTTGCTAAGGCGGCAGCACAGAATGCCCACCTTGTCATCATCCGACTCAATACGCCTGGTGGTCTCGATACCTCCATGCGCGAGATCATCCAGGAAATCATTGCCTCTCCAGTTCCTGTTGTCAGTTATGTAGCTCCAAGTGGGGCGCGTGCAGCCAGTGCAGGTACCTATATTCTTTATGCAAGCCATATCGCCGCTATGGCCCCTGCTACTACCCTGGGAGCGGCCACACCTGTGAAAATAGGGGGCTTTCCCAGCGATCCTGACCGATCTGATAAAAAACCGGAAAATAATCAGCATGAACAGGCCGGTGCAGAAGATGCCATGACGAAAAAAATCATGAATGATGCCGTGGCCTATATTCGTGGACTTGCTCAGATGCGCGGACGGAATGCTGAATGGGCAGAAAAAGCGGTACGTGAGGCTGCCAGCTTAACCGCTAATGAAGCACTGGCCGAAGGGGTCATTGATTTGATCGCGGTGGATATTCCTGATTTACTGAGTAAGATGGATGGACATACCCTCACCATACAAGGGCAAGAAATCACGTTATCAACTCAAGGAATCCATCTCCAGCATCTTGAACAGGATTGGCGCACACGCTTGCTGGCCATCATCACCGATCCCAATATTGCTTATATTTTGCTGCTGATTGGTCTTTATGGATTAATATTAGAGTTTGCCCATCCGGGTACCATTATATCCGGCGTGGTGGGTGCAGTTTGTTTATTACTCGCCTTGTTTGCATTTCAGGTATTGCCGATCAATTATGCCGGGCTCGCGCTCATTCTTCTTGGGATCGTGTTTATGCTGACGGAAATGCTGGTACCCAGTTTCGGCGCGCTTGGAATTGGCGGTATGATTGCTTTTATCATGGGCTCTATCATGCTGCTAGAGACGGATATACCTGGTTATGGTATTTCCCTTGCGCTGATTGCTACGGTGGCTTTAATGACAGCAGGATTTTTTCTTTTGGTGGTAGGCATGGCGATAAAAGCCAGAAAGCGCCCTGTCGTGAGTGGCAGGGAAGAGCTGATAGGGGATATCGGGGAAGTGGTCGATGATTTCGAGCATGAAGGGTGGATCAGGGTGCATGGGGAATTGTGGCGAGCAAAGACCAGTATGCCATTACGTCATGGACAGAAAGTCAATGTGATTGCAATGGAAGGTTTGACGCTGGAAGTGGAACCTTATCATCAGCATAAATCAAGGGAGGATTAGCATGGATATAGATATGGTGGCATCAACAGGTATATTGATCCTGGCATTTGTCGTTTTCTTTCTTGCTAGTGTTTTCAAGGTGCTGCGTGAATATGAACGAGGTGTCGTGTTTCTATTGGGGCGATTCTGGAGGGTTAAAGGACCAGGCCTGATCATTGTTATTCCGGTCATTCAGACGATGGTGCGCGTGGATTTACGTACCGTTGTCATGGATGTGCCTACCCAGGACGTTATCTCGCGCGACAATGTCTCGGTAAAAGTGAACGCAGTGTTATATTTTCGAGTGGTTGATCCACAACGAACAATCATTCAGGTGGAGGATTACAATGCTGCCACCAGTCAGTTAGCCCAGACTACTTTGCGTTCTGTACTGGGTCAGCATGAATTGGATGAGATGCTGGCAAGTCGAGAAAAACTCAACAATGATATCCAGAAAATTCTGGATGAACAAACCGTGGCCTGGGGCATTAAGGTAGCCAATGTTGAATTAAAGCACGTTGATCTCGATGAAAGCATGATTCGGGCAATTGCCAGGCAAGCAGAAGCAGAACGTGAGCGGCGCGCAAAAATTATCCATGCTGAAGGTGAATTACAAGCATCACAACGTCTATTGGAAGCTGCACAGGTCCTTGCGCAACAACCTGAGGCACTACTGCTGCGTTATCTGCAAACACTTACCGAAATTGCTGGTGAGAAGAGTTCCACGATCGTCTTTCCATTACCCATGGAAATGATGGCAACTCTTCACAAAGTGATGGAAAAGCAAAGGGAAAAAAGTCAGTAAATTCTATGCTGGCTTTTATCGAAGCGCATTTGGGTGCGCGCCTGCTTTTAGCGCTCGAATAGCTTCCTCTGACGATCCAACAATCAGGCCGCGTGGACAGAAGTAATATTTAGCAAGTTCACGTTGAGCATAATCTTGCGATACATTTTCGAGTAATTCCCATTCAGAGACACGCGGTTGCACCCAGGTTCTGTCATTGCGGCCCAGAGCATAGCGCTTCTTTTCTCTTGTCTCACAGCGTATTCCTTCAAAAGAAGCATTTTCTGCGCCTTGGGCTGATTTAACGACCAGGCTGTATCGAATGACCCCATCATTTTCAACCTTGATAGAGGAGGCATCTACGAAGTAACGATGAGTACTGGTAGGACCCACGTTGAATTCCAGTAGATTGTCAGCTTGGGGATAGGGGGGTAATTGAGTTTGCAGCTCCGCCCAGTCTTTTCCGCGATCAAATGTATCTACAAATTTCTCTTTAGTGATACAGGCTGTGAAGAACAAGGTGCAGAGTATAGGAAGAAGAATATTTTTCATTGAGCTATTTTGTGGTCATATCCTTGAGTAAAGAGTCTCGCTAAAAATTTCTGTTCCGTCAAAGTATTTTATTGCTGGCAAAAAACGTTTCCTTGCATATCTCCTATTCTAAATCAAAACTGGCTTTGTCGGCTTCACCTTGCCACATTTTTGTACTGTCTGCGGTTTACCTCCACGTCATATGAATTGGAAATGGAATGACATACAGTAAATGGAGTACTATGAATATTACCTAAGTTACCAGTTAACAATGAGGTGATATGATGGCAGCAGCTTCCGACAATCAAGCCTGGTGGCTCAAGCCTCTTTCAGAATGTCAGAGAGAATTGAACGCTGATTCTAACGGATTATCTGATGCTGAGGCTCTCTCCCGACTGAGCAAATATGGTCCTAATGTCTTCCGCGATCACCATGAGCTGCCCTTATTCATACAGTTTCTTTCCCGTTTTAAAAATCCACTGGTCATTCTCCTTCTTGTCGCCAGTGCAATCTCAGCATTTACCGGGGAAATGACCGACTTTGTCATTATCATGGTGATGGTGATATCAAGCGTAACCCTTGATTTCGTTCAGGAGCATCGAGCTGGCAAAGCAGCAGAAAGCTTGCGCCGTTCCATATCGGTGCGTGCCATAGTTATGCGTGACAACAAGACATTGGAAGTGCCACTGGTTAACGTTGTTCCTGGCGACATTGTTTTGCTTTCAGCGGGAGATATCGTTCCAGCGGATGGTTTTGTGTTGGAGGCGAACGATTTTTTCGTCAAGCAAGCATTACTGACAGGTGAATCCTATCCAATAGAAAAAAGACCCGGTCCGCTTGCGTCCGATAGCACTGATCTACAAAGTGCCACTCACGCTGTGTTTATGGGCACGTTTGTAGTCAGTGGCAGTGCCAAAATACTGGCGGTCAAAACAGGCGCCAGTACCGAGATCGGGGCCATCGCTCATAGTATTACTCGCCACCTGCCAGCCACCTCTTTCGAGATTAGTGCACACCGGTTTGGCCTACTTATTCTGCGTCTGACTATTTTGCTGGTTCTATTTGTCTTGCTGGTGAATGCGCTCATGCATAAGCCACTGCTGGAATCCTTTCTATTTGCAGTGGCGCTTGCTGTGGGGCTGACCCCGGAACTTTTGCCCATGGTCGTGTCGGTAACTTTGGCACGAGGGGCAGTTTCCATGGCCAGGAAGCAAGTCATCGTCAAGCGGCTTGCTTCCATTCAGAATCTGGGATCAATGGATACCCTTTGTACGGATAAGACGGGCACGCTGACTGAAGCAAGAATCGTACTCCAGCAGCATGTCGACCCACAAGGTAATAGCAGTGAACGGGTACTGGAACTCGCCTATCTCAATAGTTTCTTTGAAACAGGCTTAAAAAGTCCGCTTGATGAGGCGATTCTTGACCACAAGAATATTGATGTGGACGTCTGGAAGAAAATCGATGAAATCCCATTCGATTTTGAAAGACGGCGTGTTTCAGTCCTGGTGGACAACGGTGAAAGCCGGTTGCTGGTAGTCAAAGGTGCGCCTGAAGAAATCATGGGTCTTTGTACTTGTTATGAAACACAGGGTAATAAAACCCAGACACCCCTAGATCAGCCATCACGCGAACAGATACACGGAAAGCTTGCTTCTTTTGAGAAAGAGGGTTTTCGTGTATTAGGTATTGCCTGGCGCGAAGTTCCGTTGAATCATCCCCATGCTGTGCTCAGCGATGAAACGGGGCTTGTATTTGCAGGTTTTGCTTGCTTTCTTGATCCCCCTAAAGCAAGCGCGAGTGTCGCTCTATCTGCTCTGCAGAAAAGTGAGGTCACGGTGAAGATAGTTACGGGTGATAGTGAGCTTGTGACACAGCATATCTGTACTCAGTTAAACATTCCAATCACAGGAATATTGACGGGTAGGGAGATTGCACAAATGGATGATTCAGTTTTACGTGTTAAAGTAGAAAGTACCAACTTGTTTTGTCGGGTTAATCCCTCTCAAAAAGAGCGGGTGATCCTGGCGCTTAAAGCCCGTGGTCATGTAGTAGGTTATCTGGGAGACGGCATTAATGATGCGCCACCACTTCACTCAGCGGACGTAGGCCTATCGGTTGATTCGGCGGTCGATGTCGCCAAGGAAGCAGCCGATATGATTCTGCTGAATCATGACCTGAATGTCATCCATGCTGGCGTATTGGAAGGCCGACGTACCTTTGGCAATATAATGAAGTACATCATGATGGGCACCAGCTCCAACTTCGGTAACATGTTTAGCATGGCCGGTGCAGCCCTATTCCTGCCTTTCCTACCGATGCTTCCGACTCAAATATTGCTCAACAATATTTTGTATGATTTGTCTGAAGTGCCGATTCCCCTGGATAAAGTAGATGCTGAAGAACTCCAAAAACCGAGGGAGCTGGATATAAACTTTATACGAAATTACATGCTGGTGATCGGGCCTATCAGCTCAGTGTTTGATTTCCTGACCTTTTATATCATGCTCACATTACTCGAGGCAGATGAAGCATTATTTCAAACTGGCTGGTTTATCGAATCCCTCTGTACTCAAGTGCTGGTAATTTTCATTATTCGCACGCGTGGCAATCCGCTCAAAAGCCGTGCCCACCCCATCCTGGTTGCGACTTCCCTTACGGTTGTGGTGTTAGCTGTGACCATTCCATTTACTCCTGTGGGGACATACTTTGGCTTTGTTCCCCCGCCTGCCCGGTTCTATTTTATTCTGGCAGTGATGGTGATAACCTATCTGATAGTGGTCGAAGTGGCCAAGAGAAGTTTTTACCGGCGATATCATTCATTTGCTAGATCAAATAAGTACCCATTTCTAAATCAAAACTGACTGAATGTTAAGGATTCAATTGTGCTCATTAATTGTGTAGCTTATGAAAACGGTAAGCGGGTGGCTGATCTCGATGTAGAGGAAATCAGTGACTACCTGAAAAGGCCGGAATGTTTTGTCTGGGTTGCGCTGCAGGATGCAACGCCTGAAGAACTGAGCAGGATGAAGGAAGAATTCAATCTCCATGAACTTGCGGTAGAAGATGCGCGTCACGGTCATCAGCGCCCCAAGCTGGAAGAATATGGCGAATCCCTTTTCGTGGTAATGCATCTGCTTGAGCTTGATAACGGGGAAAGCTGCCTTGGGGAAATGCACATCTTTGTTGGACATAACTATGTTCTTTCGGTCAGGAATCGAAGTCAGCGCCATTTTCTGGGTGTACGTAAACGCTGTGAACAAGAACCCCATCTGCTAAAGCAAGGGCCTGCCTTTGTGCTGTATGCCCTGATGGATGCAGTGGTGGATCGCTATTTCCCCATAATCGACCATCTTGAATCAGAGCTGGAAGAAATCGAAGGGCGGATTTTTTCCAAAGGAGCTGCTCGTGCGAATATTGAGCGTCTCTATGGACTCAAGCGCAAGGTCATGGTACTGAAACACGCTGTAGCTCCGCTCATGGAGGTGGCTGGCAAGTTGTCTGGCAGCCGTGGCCCGGCAGTGTGCCACAATAGCCGGGATTACTTCCGGGATGTCTATGATCACTTGCTTCGGATTGATGCTTCGATCGACACTATTCGAGATACCATCAGCACGGCTATCCAGGTCAATCTTTCTATCGTGGCTATTGAATACAATGATGTGAGCAAGCGGCTGGCGGCATGGGGTGGAATTTTTGCCGCGGCTACAGCCTTAGCCGGAATTTGGGGAATGAATTTCGAGCACATGCCCGAATTGGAATGGGAATATGGCTATCTCGTCGCGCTGCTAACTATCTGCTCGGCCTGTGTCGTCCTTTATATTCGGTTCAAGAAAGCTGGATGGCTGTAAATGGTTGTTATCTACTATTTTCATGATGAAAAATCAAAATAAGTAGCTATTATTTTAAATATTGCGCTTCTTATTGTTATCACTCTGCTGTAATAGACTGTAACCCGCGTAAGGCACAATAACCATCGGGCATTGCGCCGTATGTGCTACCTTACCATCTGGTGCAATGCGTTACACTTATTGCACCCTGCCAGCTAATCAAACATGACTTTGCCGGCTCTTCTTGCCGTATTATTGATACTCTCTACAGCATGCCTTCGCGTCATGCTTGGTTTAGATGAGAATTCTTTTTGAATCACTCTTAACTGGTTAGGCTATAGCCCCAATCACCGTTGGATGCAATTAATAAAACTCTCCGATTTCTTGCTGATTGTATGCGCTTGTTTTGCAAGCAACCATAATTGCACCCTTTTTCTTCCCCAATTCTTTTCTGCTTATTTTTCTTGATTCGCAACCTAATCCTGGGTTTGTGTACTTTGAAGGCTGGCGGGCGCTTTCCTGTGTACCAGCATGCTGGCTGATAGCATGACTACTGAGATATAGGGTCTTCATAACTAATATGTGCGGAAAAAAGAGTTGCCGAGATAATCATTAAACCACCTATCCACTCTTTAGGCGTCATAGTCTCATTTGCAAGAAAATATGATGCGATGGCAGCAACAATCAGCTCGAATAACATAATGACAATAGCCTGATTTGCTGGAATATGGGTTAAACCATATTGCAATATTATACTCAGCAAGAAGATCGTTAACCCGAGCGCCAGCAAAAGTAACCAGATATCTGTAGAGATGTCAGAGATGAACGGGAGAGATTCCATTTTCCAGGATGCAAAAAATCCAATTAACGTGACACCCAGCCAAATCGCCATTGATTTTAATTGAATATTGTGCGCTTGATTTTTACGAACCAGTACGTTGGCCAGGGCAAACATAATGCCACCTGACAATCCCATCCAGTCACCAAATGATGTGGGAAAAGGAAAATCATTTTCCGGTTGCCATAGCATGGTCATTGCGCCGGTTAAGGACAGCAGAGCAACCCAGTACCCAGGTAGACCCAATTTTTCACTAAGTAGAACCCGTGCAAATAAAATTGTCCATAGTGGCGCCAGATAAAACAGAAGTAAAACTCGCATGACCTCACCATGAATGATTCCCAGAATGTAGGCCATATTCGCCAAGCCCGAACATACACCAATCCAGACGAGTAAATAAACTGCTTTATCCCAGAAATTGAATGTTCGAATTTGTTTGTGAAATAATACAAGCCCAATTAATAACGCAATAAAGTAAGTGAAAGTAGTAGAAGCTTCTCCCCTGATTCCAGACAGTTCCAGCAAACGAAAGGGGTACCACGCTACGCCCCAGAAAGCCGCACCAATGAGTAAAGCCGTGATGGGTACAATATTTTTTTGCTTGGTCAACATTAGGATTGCCTTTTATAATAAACGATTTTCATCAAACAACTAAGGCTTGTAAGAAGCCTGAGTTTGCTAAAAATTTACCAGAGTTTAAGCGTAGGGAGTATGAGAGAAACTTGTGCTCGCTTATACTGACTACTTTTAGCTTTACCATTAACAGAGCAAAATGAATCCAACGCTGAACAATCTGCAGCCTTATCCTTTCCAGAAACTTTCCAAATTATTGGATGGAATCACGCCTAATCCATTGCTTAAGCCCATTCATTTGCATATTGGTGAGCCTAAACATCCTACCCCTGATTTCATTTGCCAGGAGCTCATTCATAATCTGGACGGATTGGCGCATTATCCCACGACCCTGGGTGCCAAGTGGCTACGCGCGAGCATTGCTACCTGGCTGATGCGACGTTATCGATTGACCGCGCTTGATCCGGATACTGAAGTGATTCCGGTCAATGGCAGTCGTGAAGCTTTGTTTTCATTTGCCCAGGCTGTGATTGATGTCCATAGCGCACAACCTCCGGTAGTAGTGTGTTCCAATCCTTTTTATCAGATTTACGAGGGAGCGGCCTTATTAGCGGGAGCAACGCCTTATTTTCTCAATACGTTGGCTAAGAATAATTTTGTCTTGGATTTTGCGCAACTAACGACGGATATCTGGTCACGTACGCAGCTTGTCTATGTCTGTTCGCCCAGCAATCCGACCGGCAGGGTCATGACCATGGAGGAATGGCAACAGTTATTTGCGCTATCGGATCGTTATGGCTTCATCATTGCCTCGGATGAATGTTATTCGGAGATTTATTTTGATGAGGATGATCCCCCGTTAGGTGCGTTGGAAGCTGCCCGTCAGTTGGGTCGAGATGGCTTTCCCCGATTAGTGGTGTTCAGTAGTTTATCCAAGCGCTCGAATGTGCCTGGAATGCGCTCCGGTTTTGTGGCAGGCGATGCGGCTATTCTGAAAAAATTTTTGCTATATCGCACTTATCATGGCAGCGCCATGAATCCAGCGGTACAGGCGGCCAGTAAAGTGGCATGGGCTGATGAGCAGCATGTGATCGAAAACCGCCGCATGTATCGGGAAAAATTCAATCAGGCCATGACTATCCTGGCAGAACATCTGCCGGTTGTTATGCCCGATGCGGCTTTCTATTTATGGCTAAAAACACCCATCAGCGATGTTGAATTCACGCAAAAGTTATATCGCGATTATAATGTCAATGTTTTGCCGGGCAGCTACCTTGCACGTGAGGCTCATGGTGTGAATCCAGGCGAAAGTTTCGTACGCATCGCCTTGGTCGCACCACTCGCTGATTGTATGGAAGCAATGGAAAGAATAAAAGATTGTTGTATCTGAATTGATTAAACGTTAAGGAATAGCATGGAACAATTGCAAGCCATAATTGAAGAAGCTTTTGAGCGGCGTGCCGAGATTACCCCACGTAATGTCGAAGCCAACCTGAAAGAGTCAATTGCACAAGTCATTAATCTGCTGGACACTGGTAAGTTGCGTGTGGCTGAAAAAATTGGTGCTGAGTGGGTAACGCACCAGTGGATCAAAAAAGCAGTATTGTTATCTTTCCGGATAGAAGATAACAGTTTCATAAAAGGAGGTTTCTCCAATTACTTTGACAAAATTCCATCGAAATTTGCAGATTATAGTTCTAGAGATTTTCGTGATGGTGGCTTTCGGGTAGTACCACCTGCGGCAGTTCGTCGAGGTTCATTTATCGCCAATAATGTGGTGCTGATGCCTTCGTATGTGAATATTGGCGCTTATGTGGATGAGGGTACCATGGTGGATACCTGGGCGACGGTGGGTTCTTGTGCTCAGATTGGTAAGAATGTGCATTTATCGGGGGGAGTGGGAATTGGGGGTGTACTGGAACCGGTGCAGGCCAATCCCACGATCATAGAAGGTAATTGTTTTATCGGTGCACGCTCTGAAATTGTCGAAGGGGTGACCGTCGGGGAAAATTCGGTCATTTCAATGGGGGTTTATATTGGCCAGAGTACCAAGATATACAACCGTGAAACGGGGGAGATCAGCTATGGCCGCATACCGCCGGGTTCAGTTGTCGTATCAGGAAGCCTGCCTGCAGAGAACAAGCAATATAGCCTTTATTGCGCGGTGATTGTAAAACAGGTTGATGCTAAAACCCGCTCCAAAACAGGCATTAACGAATTGTTACGCGGAATTTAACAACCAGCGTAATCTATGCTGTATGAAATAAACCCCGGACCTTCCCGGGGTAACCAATATCATTTTTGTTATCTCTCATATAGCTAGAATAGCTAGCGTTTATTGGGCAGTTTATTGGTTTGCCGTTGATGGACTGTCCTTCGTGCGCAATTGGTTATTCACCTTTTTAACTCCTTCCACTAACCATGTTTGCATAACGACCTTATCAGCTTGGGCCTGATTATCAACCAGACCATTTAAAGAGACTTCGCCGTTTTTGACATCAATATTGAGAGGCAGATTTTTTATATCGGCATGATCGGATAGACTTGCTTTAATATTGTTAAGAATAGCATTATCATCGTATTGCTGTCCTTCAGGGGGCACTACCCAGGATTCATGCACTCTTTCTGAGTTACCACAACCTGATAGCGTGACCATGCTAACAAGTATTGCAATTAGCATCCATAACTTATGGCGTATTTCCATATTGTCTCCTCAAAGTTAAAGTTAGCCTAAATTTAGTTAGTAAGGGGAAAGAGCATCTTGCGCGTCAATTAATTGCTAGATCTCTGGTTTGCAAGTACGCGATCACTTGCCGGGGTAAATTTTCAGCAAGACAGTCAAATTCCTGTAATCCTGTCATTGCCCGTAACCAGGTCAATTGACGTTTGGCTAATTGTCGTGTAGCTGCAATTCCCATATCCATCATTGTAGTGCGACTAATGAGATTGTCCAGATACATATATACCTGCCGATAGCCGACACAACGCATGGAGGGCGTTTCTGCATTGACACAAAATTGATCACGGATCGTGCGAACCTCATCAATCAAGCCCATTGCGATCATTTTTTCGAAACGGATAAGAATGCGCTCATGCAGAATTTTTCGATCGGCTGGCAGAAGCGCCATGCTGATCAAGTGATAGGGAAGCGGGGTGCTTTGCTGTTGTGATAGTATATCTGACATGGGTCTGTCTGTGAGATAATATACTTCCAGTGCACGTTGAATGCGTTGGCTATCATGAGGTTTAATGCGTTCTGCCGAGATTGGATCAAACTGCTTTAATCTATGATGCATTTCTGGCCAGCCTTTCTTAGCAGCAGTTATTTCAATTTCCTTGCGAATACTTTCATTTGCGGAGGGAAGTGTAGAGAGGCCTTCTTTTAAGGCTTTGAAATAAAGCATGGTGCCACCCACTAATAATGGAATTTTCCCTCTTGCCGTGATTTCATCCATTTTTGTGAGCGCATCTTTGCAAAATTGTGCGGCAGAATAATGCTCGTCTGGATTAATTAAATCAATCAGATGATGGGGGACTGCGGCCAAATCATATTGATCAGGCTTGGCGCTGCCGATATTCATTTTCCGATAAACCTGAGCTGAATCCACGCTGATGATTTCGACCGGAAAATATTGGGCAATTTCCATTGCCACATTCGATTTTCCGCTAGCTGTCGGTCCCATCATAAGAATAGCAGGCGGAAGCTCTACTATGTTGTGCTTGCTCAACATATTATTCTGAAAAAAAAGTTGAAGTTATTAGCAAAATATCGGGAAACTATCCAAAAATTACTGGATCAATCATATGTCATGGTAATCAGTTACAATATATAAGCCGAATCGCCAACAAAACAACATGAAATACTTAAAGTCATCAAGTGCTTAAGCTTGATAGTCACTTAATTAAATTCCAACCATTATAGGAATAAAAATTGAAGATCTTTGCTATTTTACTATTGCTGATAATACTTTACAGCCTTGGATCCGCACTTTATTACATGCTGAAAGATAATGGGCAGGGCACACGTATGGTCAAATCATTAACAATCCGTATTGCGCTGTCACTGGTGCTTTTCGTTGTCATGATGATAGCAACTTATATTAATTATATTCATCCAGGTTGATTATTTTGGCTGCACTCAAATTTTGGTAAATCTGGCATCGAACGATTAAAACCATCCTTCTCCTGTCACGCGCTAACTATAGCTGAGCCGGTGCAGCATGATTGGAAATATCGCTACAAATTGCAGAATGATTTTTTAGAGTGTCAGCTTTTATCTAAAGCAGACAAGCATCACCTTAAACAAGGTATCAGTAATAGCGTGATGAGCTGAAGCATTTATCAAAATTAAATGCTCACTCCCTATGGCGTTCCCTGGCCAAAGGCATCTTATTGCCTGTTATTCCATTTCCAAATCAAAAATGACGCGAAGGCGAGCCGCAGACAGTATCAATCATACGGCAAGGCAGCAAGCAGAGTTTAGCCGACAAAGTCAGTTATGATTTAAAAATGGAATTATTCAGGCATGTTACATTATTCTACTAGTAATGAGCTGAAGCATTTGGCTCTGATTGCTACCATAAATAAAACCATCAATTTTTTGCCGAATGCCACACAGCACAATTCTAATTACAACGATTGCGGTCAGTCTTGGCCTAGCGCTGATCATGGGAATCATTGCCCAACGCTTGAAGCTGCCTGTTTTAGTAGGCTATCTGTTGGCGGGCATGATCATCGGTCCTCATTCGCCCGGATTTGTAGCCGATATCGAATTATCCAATCAACTGGCAGAAATCGGTGTCATCCTATTGATGTTTGGTGTGGGTTTGCATTTTTCGTTAGATGATCTGCTGGCTGTTCGACGTATTGCGTTACCAGGCGCAATTGCACAGATAGCAGTGGCAACCGCGCTGGGCGCTACCATTGCGATAAGTTGGGGTTGGAGCATAGGGGGAGGTATTGTATTTGGGTTGGCCCTCTCGGTAGCCAGCACAGTGGTACTACTGCGTGCGCTCGAGCAGCATGGTCAGCTTAAATCGATTAATGGCAGAATAGCAGTCGGCTGGCTCATTGTTGAAGATTTAGTCGTTGTGCTGGCTCTCGTATTACTGCCTCCGCTTTCTGTCGGGCTAATCAACGACAACAATGCAGTCGATGGCACAAAATTAGTTATAACACTTATCCTCACCTTGGCTAAAGTGTCAATCTTCATCGCGTTCATGCTCATCGTAGGGAAAAGACTATTTCCATGGCTGCTCTGGCATGTTGCCAGCACCAAATCGAATGAGCTGTTCACGCTATGCGTCATCGCCGTGGCAGTAGGGATTGCGTATGGTGCGGCGATCCTGTTTGATGTGTCCTTTGCGTTAGGTGCGTTCTTCTCCGGTATGGTGATGCGAGAGTCGAGTTTAAGTCATCGAGCAGCGCAGGAATCTTTACCGCTCAGAGACGCTTTCTCGGTGCTGTTTTTCGTCTCGGTGGGAATGTTGTTTGATCCGCATATTCTGGTCGAAGAGCCGCTACACGTGCTCATTGTAGTTGCGATCGTTTTGCTGGGAAAATCACTGGTCGCCTTCATACTGGTGCTCCTGTTTCACTACCCACTCAACACAGCCCTTACCGTATCGGTCAGCCTTGCGCAAATCGGAGAGCTTTCATTTATTCTTGCTTCACTCGGTCTGACGATAGGCCTGCTCCCGCCGGAAGGATACAGCCTGATATTAGCGGGTGCCTTTATTTCAATTACGCTTAACCCGCTGGTCTTTCAAACAGCTGAGCCCATCCAGAACTGGATCCGTGCGCGCTCCCGTCTTGCCCGCAGGCTGGAGCGCTCAATGGACCCGTTGGCAGAATTGCCGATGGCGGTTGAGTCCAATTACGTAACGAATCATGTCGTGATTGTGGGTTATGGGGCTGTGGGAAAGCGTGTCAGTGAAATGCTGGCCAAAAAAGATATTCATTTTGTGGTCGCAGATCATAACCGGGAAATCGTCGAACGCTTACGGAGGGAAGGCATTCACGCTGTGGCTGGTGATGCTGTTGAACCGGCTGTCCTGATCCAGGCGCATATTTCACGTGCCAGTGTATTGATCATCACCGCTGCGGATGCATTGCGGATACAACAAATGGTCGAAACAACCCATATCCTCAATCCTCAGGTTGAGATCCTGATCAGCACGCATGATGCAGAAGATGCGGAGCGACTACAAAAAGAAAATGCCGGGAGGGTATTCCTGGATGAACAGGAGCTTGCCAATAACATTACCCATCATGTACTGAACAAACTGGAATGTCATAAATAACGGTATGCCCAAGCATCTTCGGTAGAAGACCGATAATACTGTTATGAATGTTTGAAGCAGATAAGTTTAAGAAGCGTCTCACCTACCTCATGCCTGAGTCGGGTAAGACGCCCAGTTTTCATTAGTCGCAAGGTCAACAACAGCGGCTGATTTTGCCACCGTAACGTGCTTCCTGTCGCTCACGGAAGAATGCTTCATAAGACATGATGGCCTTATCAGGATGCGCTTCTCTCATATGCGCAACATATACGTCGTATTCAGGCACACCGATCATTAAGCGCAGGCTTTGTCCTAAATAACTCGCTGCGCGGATAACTTTATGTAACATGATGAAACACCTCTATTGAGTAAGTTGTAACCATTAATAAGGATTGACAGGAGAGAGTTCGACGCGCGCGGCTCTGCGTGCCAGCAACACCGCTCTCAAGCCAAAAAACAGCATGCTGAGCAATATGCACATGAACATCGCCGCAAGCCCGGCATCCAGATAATCATTGAAAATCACCTGCTGCATCTGAGAAGCCGATTTCGCGGGCGCAAGCAGATTTCCTGCACTGAGCGCTTCCTCATATGAGGTCGCATGGGCGAGAAAACCAATACGGGGATTGTCATCAAATATCTTATGCCAGGCAGCTGTTAAGGTGGTGCAGGCAATCCAAACGGTCGGCACAATGGTGATCCAGGCATACCGGTCGCGTTGCATTTTGAACAGGATGCAGGTACACAAAATGAGTGCAATACAGGCGAGCATCTGATTGGTAATGCCGAACAGCGGCCACAAGGTATTAATGCCGCCTAAGGGATCGATCACCCCCTGGTAGAGAAAATATCCCCAGCCACTGACACATAACGTGGTAGCAATGAGATTAGCGGAAATGGAGTCAGTGCGTCTCATCGCAGGGACAAAGGTACCGAGCAGATCCTGCAGCATGAATCGTCCCGCCCGGGTGCCTGCATCGACTGCGGTCAGGATGAAGAGGGCTTCAAACAGAATCGCGAAGTGATACCAGAATGCCATCATCGCCTGTCCGCCGATAAAGTTGGACAGAATTTGCGCCATGCCGACAGCCAGAGTAGGAGCGCCGCCGGTACGGGAGATGATGGTATGTTCTCCCACATCCTTGGCCGTTTGAGTCAACATCTCCGGTGTAAGATAAAAGCCCCATTGTGAAATGGTGTGCGCAGCAGACTCGGCGGTAGTGCCGATTAACGCAGCCGGACTATTCATCGCAAAATAGATCCCGGGTTCGATAATGGAAGCCGCAACCAGTGCCATAATCGCGACAAATGACTCCATCAGCATGGCGCCGTAGCCAATGAAACGCGCGTCCTGCTCATTTTTAATCATTTTCGGCGTGGTACCCGATGAGATCAGCGAATGGAAACCGGAGACCGCCCCGCATGCGATCGTGATAAACAGGAACGGAAACAAGCTGCCAGACCAGACTGGACCCGTCCCATCGACAAACTGGGTGAAAGCCGGCATTTTAAGCTCGGGCGAAATAGCCAGTACCCCCACAGCTAGCCCGACAATCGTGCCGATCTTCAGGAAAGTCGACAGATAATCACGCGGCGCCAGCAATAGCCAGACCGGCAATACCGAAGCGATGGCACCATACGCAATCAACATAAAGGTGAGCTGGACCCCATTAAAGGTAAACCAGGCGGCCAGCTCAGGGTTTTCCTGAATCGATTGTCCGCCAACGATCGCAAGCATGAGCAGAATAAAGCCGAGCAAGGACACCTCACCAACCTGTCCCGGGCGAAGATAACGTGCATAAATGCCCATAAAGAAGGCGATCGGAATGGTCGCCGCTACGGTAAAGGTACCCCAAGGTGACTCCGCCAGCGCTTTGACCACAATCAACGCCAATACCGCCAGCAGAATCAGCATGATAAAAAAAGTGCCGACCAACGCAATCATGCCGGGGACAGGCCCAAGCTCAGATTTGATCATATCACCGAGCGAGCGGCCATCGCGCCGCATCGACATGAATAACACCACGAAATCCTGAACGGCACCGGCTACCACCACACCGATCAACAACCACAGCAAACCGGGTAAATAACCCATCTGGGCAGCCAGAATCGGTCCAACCAGCGGCCCGGCACCAGCAATTGCAGCAAAATGATGGCCAAACAACACATATTTATTGGTCGGCACATAATCCAGCCCATCATTAAATCTATGCGCAGGCGTGATGCGCTCAGAATCCAGCCCTAATACGCGCCGTGAAATAAACAGGCTGTAATAGCGATAGCCGATCAGGTGAACACAAACCGCTGCGATCACAATCCAGATCGCGTTAATAGATTCGCCTTGCTGCAGGGCTATCACGCCAAAAGAAAAGGCACCTAGAATGGCTAAGATCAGCCAGCCAGTATGCTTGATAAGATGATTCATGTTTTTTTCCTGTAGGTAATAGTTACGATTGATTTGGAACGTGACGCGTGTATGGTTATGAATTTTACTTGACTCATAGGCCATAAGAATATTGTTAAAATGATATGGCTAGCATAATTAACCCTGGCTATTTCACTAGTAGAACGTTCCAGAAAAAGGTGTTAGGCAATTATATGATGCATGAGGTACATTTATGATACGTGTGACCATAAATGAATATACAGAAGAATGGTTTTATGGCGCGCCCGTGGGCAGAACAAAATTTTAGCGGAACACTACCTGGTCTACCTGATTTGGCTGCAGAGGGGCGCTTAATTAATTTAATTTGCTCCAAGCCAAGCCAAGCGGTGAGATAGCGCAAAATTTATTTTTATGGAGATACGTATGTGCTATCCAGTTCAATGATGTGGTTCCCTGTAACTGGACAACCTGAAAGAAAGTTCAGCTCTGATATGTATAGTTAAACAGGTTCAGGCAACCCGATCAATTCTTGGATCACTATAGTAGATTTCATCAGGCGTAAGACGGTCAAGGCTTTGATGAAATCGTTCTTGATTGTACCATTCAAACCATGTG
This sequence comes from Nitrosomonas communis, assembly GCF_001007935.1. Classification (NCBI taxonomy): domain Bacteria; kingdom Pseudomonadati; phylum Pseudomonadota; class Betaproteobacteria; order Nitrosomonadales; family Nitrosomonadaceae; genus Nitrosomonas; species Nitrosomonas communis. The sequence continues at coordinate 627,809 of NZ_CP011451.1, read as the reverse complement.
GATAAATTCTGCTTTATCTCCTTCAGATTATTGAATTCTCTGGTATATAAAAGCTCATACTTAACTGTCCGCCAAAGTCGTTCAACAAAAATGTTGTCATAGTAGCACCCCTTGCCATCCATGCTGATCTGAATATGATGATCTTTTAGTATGGAGGTAAATGCTTCGCTGGTAAACTGTACGCCCTGGTCGGTATTCATGATCTGTGGACAGCCATAATCCTGGATGGCTGCCTCCAGCGCCTGAGTACAAAAGTCAGTATCCAAGGTATTGGACAAGCGCCAGCTCAACACCTTACGCGAATGCCAGTCGATGATGGCAACCAGATAGCCAAAGCCTTTCTCCATGGGGACATAGGTTATGTCGGCAGCCCAAACCTGATTGGGTTTATTAATGACAAGTTCTCTAAGCAGATAAGGATAGACCTTATGCTGTTTGCTTGAGATGCTGGTCCTGGGTTTTGGAGCTATGCTGACAATACCGAGTGTCTTCATTAAGGAAGAGGCTTTCTTGCGCCCTAACATGATTCCCTGGCGCTGAAACCAGGTAGCATAACTGCGTGAGCCATATTGTGGCGTCTTTAAGTACTGTTCATCCATCATGCGCAGCAGAACCAGATCAGCATTACTGATTGGTTGCGGTTGATAATAATAAGTTGAGCGCGCCAGATCCAGCAGCTGACATTGACGAGTTTGACTAAGTTTGCCATGGGGCTCAATCATCTCTTTGCGTTCTACAAGACTTAATGATTGAGCTTTCTTGCTAAAAAATCGCGTTCTACCGCCAATTGACCAATAACCCGGTGCAGGTCATCTGTTGTAGGCTGCTCCTTATTGGCGGCAGTATTATTTTTACAAAACAGCTCGGCAGCTTGCTCAATGAGTTGCCGTTTCCAGCTATTGATCTGCGTGGGATGTACATTATAACGCGCTGCTAATTGGGGGACAGTTTCATCACCACGTATCGCTGCCAGCGCTAGTTTTGCTTTGAATTCGCTCGAATATTGTATGCGCTTTTTACTCATTGTTATTAAGCTCCTTTTTAATTCTGCCAGAGCTTAACAACCTGTACAGTTTTTGGGTACCACTTCACAATGTGCCAGATATATGAATGGTTAGGCTCCAGTAAGTGTATTCAAAAGCTCCATCGATGCTTCCCTTATCTTTGATCTGTTCCCTTCACGGCAATCAAAGTAGTTTCGATATTTCATGTAGGTCGGAAGCTGAGTTGTGTAGAGGTAGACAGGAAAGATAATATCCTCGTCAGTTTCGCGACTTCTCAGTGAGGAAGGAGTGGGGTGTATTCATTCGGAAAGGCTGAAAACGACCAGAAGATCGAATCCTTCGGCTGGTGATAGGTCCGTCAGGTCGCCCTGATAGAGCTCGATACGTTTCTCTTCTCTCCTACGGATTCCAATAAAATCTAGAAGCTTCATAGGTATTCTTCCTGATGATTGCTAACAAAAATCAAGCACAACTAGTAATTATATAGTTTTCACATATCTTCCATGCTTTTGGAATTTACAGCAAAAAAATTATTACTTCTGAAAGAAGTGATAATTATTAAATGAAGTGAAATAGAGTTGTTGAGGTTATTGCAGCAAGGGATGTTTCATTTTATTTGACCAAAAGAGCTCATTACAATGATGGCAATTGTCAGCGTTTATCTTATTTTATTTTTGAATACGCCAGATTAAATTCTAATTTTTACAGGCAAGTTACTCAGCAAGCCCATACTCCTTAAGCATTCTATAAGCACCAATAATTTCTTTTGATTTTCTTTCTGCAAGGTCTCGTATTTCAACACCAAGAGTAGATACTTTATCGGGATGATATTCCTTAATTTTCCTTTTATAGGCCCATTTTATGTCGGAAGGAGTTGCATCCAACCGAACCCCAAGAATCGCGTAGCATTTAGAAATGCTGAGGGTTAGTTCGCTATCTTCGTTATCGATATTGTTTACTAAATAAACGTATAAAAAGCCGTTG